>JBBRYU010000286.1:0-5124 GCA_038237345.1 Pyrinomonadales bacterium | reverse complement strand
GGTCGAAGACGTGCGGCAGCAACTCCGGGTCAATGCCTTGCCCCGTGTCGCTGATGGCAATCTCGACGTGGGATTCTATGCGTTCAAACCACACCTGCACGCGCCCGCCTTTAGGCGTGAACTTAATGGCGTTGGATAAAAGATTCCAGATAATTTGTTGGAGCCGGTCGGGGTCGCCGGAGACCGGGCTAGTGCGTGGATCAAGCGCTGCCTGGAGATTAATATTTCTGGCATCTGCGGCCGGCTGCATACTCTCAAGCACGGCCTCGATAATCGTCGTGAGATTTACGGGTTGCACGTTGAGACTGAGTTTACCTGTGATGATGCGCGAGACATCGAGCAGCTCGTCAATCAATTGTTTTTGCGCGTAGGCGTTGCGGATGATCGACTCAAAAGCGCGTTTTGATGCTTGCTCGTCGAGACTGCCTTCGGTGAGTAGCTTTGACCAGCCAACAATCGCAGTCAGCGGAGTACGCAATTCATGTGACAGGGTGGCGAGAAACTCATCCTTGATGGAGTTAGCTGTATCAGCCTCCGCGTGTGCTGTCTGCGCGCTCGCCAAAAGCAGCCTACGCTCTTCCTCCGTTCGCTTGCGGCCAGTGATGTCGCGGATATTGCATTGAATAACTTGCCGGCTGTCTTCTTCGTAGACATTGCTGACAAACTCCACGTCCCGCTCTACCCCTTGCTTTGTTTGCAGTGGTAAGTCTTCATAACGGAGATAGCCTGTCTCCTGCAATTCGCGAAAGGCAGCCTGACTCGCCTCCTTATCACTGAACAGACCGATCTCCCACAGCTCCTTGCCCAGAAATTCGGCGCGTGCGTAGCCCAACAACTCTGTCATAAATGGATTCACGTCGGTGATTTTTAGGGTGACGGCATTAAGAATAAGTATCCCGTCTCGGGCGGCCTCGAAGAGCCGCCGGTAACGGATTTCCGAAGTCCGCAATCCTGCTTGCGTCGGTTCAGGACTGGTCATGTTGTTGGCCTCATTGGGCAGAGCGGCGCGCGGCTGGTTTTCAACCAGCATTACTCGTTTTGTGGATAGCATGGGGAACTCCGTGGTTTAATCAGATCATAAAAGACGACAGACAGCACAAGAAGAGGGTGACAAGTCCGAGCCCGGTGGCGAGGGCTGAATGCTCAATAAGGGAGTAACACTCTATGAGTAACACAGGCGCGGAAAGGCCGTCTGTGCGCCAGCACACTTATACGGGAAGGTGGGAAAGGATGAGTGGGGGGCTTCTTAGTTGAGTAAGCGGTCGTACTCGTCTTTGACTACCCGGTAACACTCGCAGACGGTCGCTTCCAAGCCGTGCCGGTCAAGGATCGTGATGCGCCCGCGCACGTAAGAAATCAGTCCATTTTCCTGCAAGCGCCCAGCCGCATTGGTGACGCCTTCTCTGCGCACACCCAGCATGTTGGCGATCAGTTCCTGTGTCATGACTAACTCATCCGAGTTCAGACGGTCGCGGCTCAGTAGCAACCAGCGGCAGAGTTGCTGCTCGACCGTGTGCAGACGATTGCAGACAGCGGTCTGCGACATCTGGGTCATCAACGCCTGCGTGTAGCGCAATAGCAAGCGTTGAAATGTCCCGCCGCGCGCGAACTCATCTTGCAGCATCTTCGTCTTCATCTTGCGGGCAGCGCCGGCGCTCTGCACGACGGCGCGATTGGGCACGGTATCGCCGCCCATGAAGAGGGCGATGCCAACTACCCCTTCGTTCCCCGCCACCCCCATTTCGGCTGACGCGCCGTTCTCCATCATGTAGAGCAGAGAGATGATGGCGGTGGTCGGGAAATATATGTAGCTCTGCTGACCGCCTGATTCGTAGATCACCTCGCCCAGTTTAAGGTTAACGTGCTCAAGGTGAGGCCGGAGACGCGCAGACTCCTCTCCAGGCAGCATGGCCAGCAGCCGATTCCCCTCTGGCTCAAGCGTAGGCTGGGACATAACGGATTTCCTTTCGCTGTTCGCGGTTGCGATTATACACCCTATATGTGCGTTGGAGTACAGACGAATTAGCTCAGAGCGAGTACATTTGCTGTATCTGTTCTTTTAGAATTCATCTCTCGACATCAGGACTTGCGTGCGCAACATCTCCTTGTGCCGTCTGCTGGTTTCACCACGGACTACCATCAAGGAGCGACCCGTTGCCCAAGACATCTCGCCCGCCGCCAATCCAGAACCACCTGCTTGCCGCCCTGCCGGGCAAAGAGTACAAGCGCCTGCTTCCCTATCTGGAACCCGTGCCTCTGCCTTTTATGGATGTTCTCCATGAAGACGGAGAGCCGATCAAACACGTCTACTTCCCAAACGACGGACTCATCTCGCTGTTAATCGCGATGAAAGATGAGACGGTCAGAGAAGTAGGCCTCGTAGGTAATGAAGGGATGTTAGGCACTGCGGTGGCGCTGGGGATGAGTACGTCCCCGCTCCGCGCGCTCATCCAGATGCCGGGCAGTGCCATGCGTATGCAGGCTGAGGCGTTGCGCGCCGAGCTCAAGCGCGGCGGCGCAATGCAGAAGGTGTTGCACGCTTACGCCCACGCACTCTTTACTCAGGTCTCGCAATCGGCGGCCTGTGTCAGCTCGCACGCGGTGGATAAACGCCTCTCGCGCTGGTTGGTGATGACGCATGATCGCGCGCCGGGAGAGGCGTTTGCGATGAAGCACGAGTTCATGGCGATGATGCTGGGGGTGACTCGTTCCGTGGTGACCATAGCCGCCGGGCGTCTCCAACACGAAAAGATGATCCGCTATACCCGCGGGCAAGTGACTATTCTTGACCGGCGCAGGCTGGAGGCGACTGCCTGTGAGTGCTACGCGGTGGTGAAAGCAGAGTACGCGCGTAGTGCTGCAACAAGCCGCCGCAATGGCGGGCCGGTTTTCAATGGGGCGTGAGATGGAAAAGATGCGCGCCACAGTTTTCCACGGCGTGAACGACATTCGCGTTGAGGAAGTTGCACAGCCACGCGCGGGCGTCGGCGAAGCGGTCATGCGCGTCACGCTGACGACGATCTTCGGCACCGACCTGCACATCGAGCGCTGCGAGTATCCGGTCAAAAGCGGCCTCGTCATCGGGCACGAGCCGGTGGGCGTGATTCATGAGCTCGGGCCCGGCGTGACCGGCTATGCGGTCGGTGAGCGCGTGCTAGTGGGCGCGATCACGCCCTGCGGCCAGTGCCGCGCGTGTCTGTCCGGGCAGCTTTCGCAATGTGGTCATGGCGGCGGCTATGAGGCGCTCGGCGGCTGGCGTTTTGGTAACACGATCAACGGCGCACAGGCTGAGTATTTACTCGTGCCACACGCGCAGGCGAATCTCGCCAAGATTCCGGACGAGTTGACTGACGAACAGGTCGTCCTTCTCGCCGACATCGCTTCGACCGGCTTCAGCGGCGCGGAGTCGGCACGGATCAAGATCGGCGATGCCGTGGTCGTCTTCGCGCAGGGGCCCATCGGCTTGTGCGCCACCGCCGGCGCGAAACTCATGGGCGCGTCTATCATCATCGCGATTGATGGTGACCGGCATCGGCTTGAGATGGCGCGCACGATGGGCGCGGACGTGACGTTTGATTATCGCGAAACGGATGTGGTCGCGGAGGTGCAGAAGTTGACCGGCGGCGGGGCCGACGTGGCGATTGAGGCGCTGGGCACGCAGGAGACTTTCGAGAGCGCGCTGCGCAGTCTGCGACCGGGCGGCACGCTCTCCAGTCTCGGCGTCTATGCGGGCAAGCTACAGATTCCTTATGAAGTTTTCGCGGCGGGGCTGGGCGATTATCGCATCCTCACAACCCTATGCCCCGGCGGTAAGGAGCGTATGCGGCGACTGATGGAAGTGGTCAGGCACGGGCGCGTCGATCTCACGCCATTGCTGACGCACACCTTCGCGCTCGATGACATCAAGGAAGCGTATGATGTCTTCGGCCAGCGCGCGGGCGGCGTGATCAAGGTGGCCATCAAGCCCTGAAGCGGCCGCGGCAGAGAGCGAAAGGAGAAGTTTATGTCCAGCGACAGCAGAACAGTGAAGCCATTTACCTTTGAGTTCATAGATGATGGCTCGCAGGTGCTTTTAGAGTTGACGAATGAGACCGACCAAACGCTCAAGTGTGTCGAGGTACTGACCATCTTTCTAACCGATGAAGAAACGCCCGGCGGCGGCCCTTCGCAAGCCAATATTAAGTTTAAGGATACAGCGTGTATAAAGCCGAAAGAGAAAGTCGTCCTCTCGCACCGCACCTGGATCAATGGTAAACCGGCTGACCCCACTAAAGACCAGTTAGCCCGCCTGAAAGCCATCGCCGGTGCAGTCAAACCTTACGTGCTGGACATTTCATGGCAGGATGCGGAGGGGAAATCAAGGTTTCAACGGATACCGGTAGGACACTGAAAGAGGCAGACCTTGTTCGCGGAGAAGGAAGCAAATCATGATTGAAGTAGAAGAAATGGAAGTGCAGGAAGTACGCGCGCTGCTTCAGCGTGCTGGCTACGGACATCTCGGGTGCGCGCGTGATAATCGGCCTTACGTCATGCCCATCCACTACGCCTACGAAGACCCCGACATTTACATCTTCACAACCGAAGGCATGAAGACAGAGTTTATCGCAGCCAACCCGGAAGTGTGTTTGCAAGTTGAAGAAGTTGCTGGCCCAACCGACTGGCAGAGCGTGATTGCCACAGGCAAAGCCGAACGTCTGACCGCTCAGGCAGAGATTGAACACGCAATGCAATTCATCACGAAAAACAACCCGACCCTCACACCCGCACTCAACAAGCTGGGGATTGACCCGCAGGGACGCGCCGGTCACATTACGCTTTACCGTATTCACCCTGACACCATCAGCGGACGCAAAACACTCCCGCCGGGCGAGACTCGCAAATAAAGCGCGTCCGGCAAATCGGCAACAAGCCCGGTTCTAAACGCCGGGCGCTGATCCGTTCATTAGACATGATAGACAAAGGAGCAGTTTATGAAGACGACAGTGGGTTTGTGGATCGATCATAGAAAGGCTGTGATCGTGTTTGTCGCGGGCCAAGAGGAAGAGATCAAGTTGGTGAGCGCTAAAGATGAAAAACAACACCACCAATCCGGCGCGTCAATGCCGGCGGATGACATACGGCAGC
>JBBRYU010000285.1:0-5183 GCA_038237345.1 Pyrinomonadales bacterium | reverse complement strand
CATCACCGCCGGATTTCATCGCCTGTTCGCGCACCGCACTTACCGCACGAGCAGAGTCTTCCAATTCGTGATGGCGTTCGCGGGGACGGCCGCTTACCAGAAGGGGCCGCTCTGGTGGTCGGCGCAGCACCGCGCGCATCATCTCAACACCGACACCGAGCGCGACATACACTCGCCCGTCACGCGCAACTTCTGGCAGTCGCACACTGGCTGGTTTCTCTCGCGCGATAGTCTGGTGATCGACCAAACGCTCATCGCCAACCTGACCAAGTATCGTGACCTGCGGCTGCTGGATAGGTTTTACTCGGTGCCGCCCGTCCTTTTAGCCGGCGCGACATATTTACTGGGCGCAGTGCTGCAACGCTATGCGCCCGGCTTAGGCACGTCGGGCGGGCAGATGCTTGTCTGGGGTTTCTTCATCAGCACGGTGCTGCTCTACCACGGCACGTTCACGGTCAATTCGCTCGCGCACATCTTCGGGCGGCGGCGCTTCGAGACAGCGGATAATAGCCGGAACAACTGGTTCGTCGCGCTCATCACGCTCGGCGAAGGCTGGCACAACAATCATCATTACTACCCATCGTCGGAGCGGCAGGGTTTCTACTGGTGGGAGATCGACATGGCGCATTACACGCTGCGCCTGCTGTCGTGGCTGGGCGTGGTCTGGGACTTACGCGCGCCGCCGGAGCGGGTCTATCGTTAACGAGGGTTTATGTTTCAGTGTCTGACCGTGCGGCGATGGTGGCGGCCGGTTGTTGCGTCTGCGCGACCTGCTTGATCGCCCATACGTGGCATTGATGGAAGAAGGTTTCGCGCGCATCTGCTAGCTTTACCCATTGCAGTTCATATTCGCCTCGTTCTACTGGCTTAGCTATTAACTCGGCGCGGAAGAAACTTGCCTCCATCTTGTAGTAGCAATCTTCCGCCGCTGCGTAGAAGTATTGTGTGGTTTGTCCGATCTCCGCGATGAGCCGCACACTGCGGCCAAGTTCCTCGCGGACTTCCCGCATAACGGTCGCGGCAGCCGTCTCGCCACGCTGCGCGCCGCCGCCGGGCAGCCAATATTTATCGCCCGCTCCCTTGACGGCCACGACCGTATCCGCGCCCAACATGATCACGGCGTAGGCGGCGCGTCTATCCTTATATTGCAAGGTCAGATCAAAATGGCCAAAAGACTGTAGCTCAGTCATAATGCGTCACATGCTGCACCGATGCAGGCAGTTGTTGCAGCGCGATTTGGATAAAAGAAGGCAGCAAGGGCAGACCGGCTAACACCTCGGGCCGCGCCGGAAACCAGCGACAGTCCGCGCAGATTAAAGCCGGGTCACTGTGTCGAGCCAGAACTCGCTGAACCTGTCGCCGGCCACGCGCGTCACCACGCGGGTCGGTTGCCCGCCCACTACCACACTTTGCTCCAACCAACTGTCCTTAATCTCCGATTGCAAAGAGAACTCACCTATCTCCACGCCGTCACGCCAGCCTAACGCGATGGCGCAAGCGAGCGGATCATGTTGGAAATTGATGATGTCGGCCGGCACGCTCGCGCACGTCGCACCATACAGCGCCGCGTGCTGCTCTCGCACAGCGAAGACCTCCGCTTGGCGGGCAATGAGTTGCGCCAGCGGCCCGGCAGCGCGCAGTGCGGCCAGGTGTGCATGTCTGAGCGAGGTCTCGACCGTTACTGAGATAGGTATGATGGTGGGGCTGGCATGTTGAAACACATACTGCGCTGCTTGCGCATCAACCTGCACGTTCCAGTCCATCTTGTAGTCCCACTGCGGCCACCCGGCGCGCGGCGCGAACACATAACCGCCCATCAGATACAACTTGGCATGGCGCAAGATGCCGGGCGTGCGTTGTTCCAACAACGCCAGATTCGTGAACGGGCCGATGGCGACGATGAGCGCGTCTTGCTCAATACTACGCGCAAGCAACTTGAGGGCTTCATCGAGCGCGGGCGGCGCGGGCGCTATCGGTTCCGGCCAATAGACGGCCTCCTCCGGCAATTCCTGCGCGCAACGATAGCCAGCGAGCGCGACCTCTGCGCCGGCAGCCACAACCGTTTCCGTGCGGCCAGCGAGTTCCAAGACGTAGCGCACGTAGCCGGCCCGTTTACCTTGATGCTCCGCCACGGTGGTGACCGCGAGCAGTTCAACCTCCGGCCAATTGAGCGCCAAGGCCAAGGCGCACACGTCATCAATATCACCGCCGATGTCAGTATCAATATGTAGCTTGAGCATTGCGAGCGCCTCCGGTCAAACCCGGAGAGCCAATCAGGCGCACAATGGAGTTATGAATTGTTAACTAGCCGCCCCGCCTGCGCTGCGCTGACGGCCGCGCCGATGATCGGCGTCGCATCGGTCGTCTGGATGAGTTCGATTTGGCTGCCTTGCAAGGGACTCATGCGGACCATGTCGTGCAGGTACGAGTCGAGCAGGTGCAGTTGCACGTAGGCGGCGTTCGGGCCGGAGATGAAGAATTGACCCGGGCCTTCCATGTGTATGTTGGTCGCGGTGGCAGCGGCGAGCGCGCGATGATAGAGTTTGACGAACGCGGCGCAACGCTCATCGCCCGCCGCCGCGTGCGCGAAGACCTCTTCCGGCTCAAGATCGAGGAAGCGCCGGCGGATCGCGTTGTTGCCCATGATGCCTTCGAGGTGGCCCGTGCCGCCGCAGCCGCAGAACTTCTCCTTCGGATCGAGCGTGACGACGGAATGCCCGCCCTCCCAATAGCCGTCCGCTTGCGGGTAGCGGCCGAAGCCGACGCCGTTGCCCATCAGCGCCCACGCGCGGATCACTTTGTCGAGGTGGTTGCCCGACGCGGCGATGCCGGCCGCCAGCGCGTCGGCGTCGTGGACGATCTCGACGGGCGCACGCACGCCGCGCTGTTGTAATAGCGCAGTCAGATCAGCGCGCAGTTTCTGGCCTTTGACTTGATGCAGGTTGGGCGAGTCTTCGACCACGCCGTCGCGGATCACGCCGGGAAAGCCGACGCCGACGGCCGTCACTTCCTCGCCGGCCGCTGCGAGCGCGATCTGCTCGGCCAACGCCAGCACGATCTCCTGCGCCGGCATGCCGCCCAACGCATCCGCTCCGCTCGCGGTCGCGGGAAATCTGCGGATCGCGCCGACGAGCTTATAGTCTTCGACCACCCCGACCGCGATGTGCTCCGTCGCCAGCACGCCGATTGTCCGCGCCATAAATGAACCCCTCTTTAAAGTACTGCCGCAACTCAACGCATGCCGCTGCCGAAGCGCGTGAGTTTGTTAAGCCCGTTGAAGGCCGCCGCCTTATAACATTCCGCGAGCGTCGGGTAGTTGAAGACCGTGTTGACGAAATACTCGACCGTGCCTTTCAGGATGAGCACGGCTTGCCCGATGTGCAGAATCTCGGTCGCGCCTTCGCCGATGATGTGGACGCCCAAAATCTCGCGCGTCTCGCGGTGGAAGATCAACTTCAAGCGGCCCGTCGTGTCGCCGCGTATCTGCCCGCGCGCGATCTCGCGGTAGTAAGCGAGGCCCGTCTCATAGGGCACGTCCTCGTCGGTCAACTGCTCTTCCGTTTTGCCGACGAAAGAAATTTCGGGGATCGTGTAGATGCCGTACGGGTAACTGCCCGGCTCGGTGTGTATGTCCGCGCCGAGCGCCCGCCCGACCGCGATGCGCCCCTGCTCCATTGAGACGGACGCTAAGCTGGGAAAGCCGATCACGTCGCCGACCGCGAGGATGTGCGGTTGCTGCGTGCGATACTCCGCGTCCACCGCGATGCGCCCGCGCGCATCCGCTGCGAGACCCGCCGCCGCGAGATTGAGCTCGTCCACGTTCCCTTGCCGTCCGACCGCGTAGAGCAGCGCGTCGCCGGAAACTTTTTTCTTGCTCTTCAGATTCGCCACGACCGTGCCGTCCGCCATCTCCTCGACGCTCTCGACTTCTTCGTTCAAACGCAACGTCACGCGATTGTCGCGCAAGTGATAGCAGAGCGCCTCGATCATCTCCTGATCGGCGAACGGGAGCAGGCGCGGTAGTCGCTCGATCAAGATCACGCGCAGGCCGAGCGCGGCGAACATGGACGTGTACTCGACGCCGATCACGCCGCCGCCGACGACGATCAAAGTGCGCGGCAGTTGGGCGAGCGAGAAAATCTTATCGCTGCTGATGATCGTGCGGTCGTTGAAGGGGACGAGCGGCGTCTCGGCGGGGCGCGTGCCCGTGGCGATCACGATGAGGAGCGCGGCCTCGCACTCGTCCACCTGCCCGCGGGCGCTCTCGACGCGCACGCGGTGCGGATCAATGAAGCTGGCGCGACCCGTCAAGACCTGTATGCCGTTGCGCGATAGTTGCGCCTGCGTCACATCCACCTCGGTCTTGATCACGTGCTGCACGCGGAAGGAGAGATCAGCCATCGTGATGTTCTCCTTCACGCGATAGTTCAGGCCGTAGACGGATTGATACTGATAGCCCGACAGGTGCAGCACGGCCTCGCGCATGGACTTTGACGGAATCGTGCCCGTGTTGATACACGCGCCGCCGATCACCTCACGCTGTTCGATGACGGCCACCCTTTTGCCGAGTTTCGCCGCCTGTATGGCTGCGCGCTGCCCGGCGGGGCCCGAGCCGATGACGATCACGTCGTACTGTTGCATAAACCCCTTCTGCTGCCAGCTTCGTCTAGGCTATTTAGGCGGGGGCGCGCTCCGCCTCCGCTGCGGGTTCGCTCTTTTGCCCTCGCCCGCGTAGCGCAAGCCCTCTGCCACGTAACGGCTCGACTGCTTGTCGCCTTCTGCGTTTGCTGCATTGCCCGGTCGCACACCTGCACGCGGCGACACACGTCGCCCGCTCTTTCTCTGCGCAGACGCTGGCTGACCGCCGGCTAGACAGAACACTTGCAGGGCTAACACAAGTCTGACGACGAAGCGGTTGCACTTGTACAGGTTCATAAAACTCCTGTCGGGCAGGAGACAACCGAGTGACGAAGGGCGCGCGTTGATTAAGGCATGTGCGACTCTAACTGCACGCGAGGAAAAGTCAAGGGATTTTAGTTGTTGGTAGTGGGCTATTTTCAATGTTGAACAAAAACGATTAGTAGTGCAAACCGATCCCCTCTGTGCTAGGCTTTCATCATGCCTACGCGCCCAAGCAAACTACCACGCGACGTTAATCAACGTGCCAAGTATATCCTAGACGT
>JBBRYU010000284.1:0-5228 GCA_038237345.1 Pyrinomonadales bacterium | reverse complement strand
GGCAACGCGAGCCGCGCAACTACAGTCTGTTGGCCGAATTGAACACGCGCCCGCGCACGACCTATCTCTCCGCGCTGCGCAATCCGAATCCGGAACTTCAGGGGACGTAAAGATGGCCACGATTGATCAACCAGACGACGAGTCGGGCATGCACGTCACGCCGTTCCCCGTCATCGAGCCGGGGCACACGTTCGACAGTGTGACCGACAAGATCAGCGCGCTCACGTTGCAGCGGCGCACGCCGATAGCGTGGTTCATCGGCTTCTTCCTCTCGTTCATGCTGGCGAACGTGCTGATGTTCTCGCTCACCTATCTGGTGCTGACCGGCATCGGCGTCTGGGGCAATAACATCCCCGTCGGCTGGGCCTTCGACATCATCAACTTTGTCTGGTGGATCGGCATCGGGCACGCGGGCACGCTCATCTCGGCCATCCTGCTCTTGCTGCGGCAGTCGTGGCGCACTTCGATTAACCGTTTCGCCGAAGCGATGACGCTGTTCGCCGTCTCTTGCGCCGGCATCTACCCGATCTTCCACACGGGGCGGCCGTGGCTCGCCATCTACTGGCTCTTCCCCTATCCGAACACGATGAACATCTGGCCGAACTTCCGCAGCCCGCTTATGTGGGACGTGTTCGCGGTCTCGACCTACGCCTCCGTGTCCGCGCTTTTCTGGTTCGTCGGTTTGATCCCGGACTTCGCCACCTTGCGTGACCGCGCCAAGAGCAAGCCGTTCCAGATCGTCTACGGCATCCTCTCTTTAGGTTGGCGCGGCTCGGCCCGCCACTGGGCGCGGTACGAAAAACTCTATCTCTTGCTGGCCGCGCTGGCCGCGCCGCTCGTGCTGTCTGTTCACACCATCGTCAGCTTCGACTTCGCCGTCGGCGTGGTGCCCGGCTGGCATGCGACGATTTTCCCGCCCTACTTCGTCGCGGGTGCGATCTACGCGGGCTTCGCGATGGTCTTGACGTTAACGATCCCGCTGCGCAAGTTTTACGGCCTGGGTGACTTCATCACGATGCGCCACTTGCGCAACTGCGCGAAGATCATGCTGGCGACCGGCCTGATCGTCGCTTACGGCTACATGATGGAAGCCTTCACCGCGTGGTACAGCGCGAGCGAGTACGAAGGCTTCATGATGAAGAATCGCATCTGGTCGGGGCCGTACTGGTGGGCTTACTGGCTGCTGCTCCTGTGCAACGTGCTCATTCCGCAAATCCTCTGGATCAAACGCATGCGGCATAACACGGTGATACTCTTTCTCATCTCGCTCGTCGTCGGCGTCGGCATGTGGTTGGAGCGTTTCGTCATCATCGTGACGAGTTTGCACCGCGACTTCCTGCCGTCGTCGTGGGCCATGTATCGCCCGTCCATCTTCGACTTCTCGACATTCTTCGGCACCATCGGCTTGTTCGCCATGTTGCTGTTCCTGTTCATCCGCTTCCTACCCGTCATCTCCATCTTCGAGATGCGGACGATCCTGCCGCAGGCCGTCATCAAGGAAGAAGAAGAGGAGGCCGCATGAAACAGCGCAAAGAGCGACCACCCTTCTACGGGCTGATGGCCGAGTTCGATAACCCGACGGATGCCGTCGCCGCCACGCGCCACGTGTATGAAGCGGGCTACCGGCGCATTGATGCCTTCTCGCCTTATCCGGTGGAGGAACTGTCGGAAGCGCTCGGCGCATACGGCCGGCGCATGCCGATCATCGTCTTGTGCGGCGGTATCTTCGGTATGCTCGCCGGGTTCGGCATGCAGTGGTATCTGTCGGTCATCAACTATCCGTTGAACGTCGGCGGCAAGCCGTTGAACAGTTGGCCGGCTTTTATTCCGATCACGTTCGAGACAACCATTTTGTGCGCGGCGATGGCCGGCATCTTCGGCATGCTCGCCTTAAACGGGCTGCCCGAACCATATCATCCGGTCTTTAACACGCCGAACTTCGCGCTCGCGTCGCGCGACAGTTTCTTTCTCCTGATCGAATCGCGCGACGACAAGTTCGACCGCGAGCAGACGGCCGCACTCTTGCGCAGCCTCGGGCCACGTGAGGTGAATGATGTGGAATACTAGTAGGCAGAAGGCCGTAGGTAATAGACAGCAAGCAGCAAGTGGCAGGCAGCCGATGACAGACCAGCGGCGTGGTCGGCGCGCTATTGTTTACTGCCTACTGCCTACTGCCTTCTGCCTGTTTCTTTCCGGCTGTCGCATGGATATGCAGGATCAACCGCGCTATGAGGCGTACGAAGCGGCGGACAATGCGAAACAGTTTTTCCCGGATGGCGCGGCGTCGCGCCCGCTCGTCGAGGGCACAGTGCCGCGCGGCTGGTTGCGCGAAGATGAGTTGTTCTACACGGGCAAGATGAGCGGCGCGCAAGCGCAACGCGCGGGCCCAGCGAGCGCGCCGGCGAGCATGTTGCAGACGAGCACGCCGAACGTGCCGGGCGGCACGAATGGACAATTGCCCGGCGGCAACGACGTGAACGTGCGCGGCAGTAACGCGGGCGGCAACTTGGGCGCGCAGCCGGGCGGTAGTGGCGGCGCGGGCGCGGCGCAGGACGCGACGATGTTCCCGTTCCCCGTCACGGCCGAGCTGCTCAAGCGCGGGCAGGAGCGTTACCAGATTTATTGCGCCATGTGTCATGGCGCGACCGGCTACGGCGACGGCATGATCGTGCGGCGCGGCTTTCGCCGCCCGCCCTCGTATCACACGGAGCAGTTGCGGCAAGCGCCGGTCGGCCACTTCTTCGACGTGATCACGAACGGCTGGGGCGCGATGCCCGACTACGCCGCGCAGATTCCCGCGCAGGATCGCTGGGCGATCATCGCTTACGTCCGCGCGCTGCAACTGAGCCGGCAAGTGCCGAAGGGCGAAGTGCCGCCGGAGAAGTTGCAGCAGCAGACGCCGCCGGGCGGGGGGCAGACCGAAGGCGGAGGTGAGCACCACTGATGGCAGCCGAACATGTGACAACAGAAGCGCGCACCTACAAGCTGCCGCCCGCGTTCGAGCGTTTGCAGGGCACGGCGCTCATCGTCGGCATCGTGGCGCTCGTCGTAGTGGGCTTAGGCGGCTTGCTGAATCTGCCGAACATGTTCCGCGCTTATCTGCTCGGCTATGTGTTCTGGACAGGCATCTCGGTCGGCTCGTTGGCGATCATGATGCTGCATCATCTATCGGGCGGCGGCTGGGGCGTCGTGCTGCGCCGCATCTTCGAAGCGGCGACCCGCGTGTTGCCCTTGATGTTCGTGTTGTTCATTCCTATCGCGGCCGGCATGTTCATGAATCAGTTGTACCCGTGGACGATCCGGCAGGTGGTCGAAGAGAGCCACGCGCTCCAGCACAAGCAGGCGCTCTACTTGAATCCCGCGCTCTTCATGGCGCGCTTCGTCTTCTACTTCGTCGTCTGGCTCGCGCTCGCTTACTTGCTCAGCAAGTGGTCGCTGGAACAGGACGCGACGACCGATCCGCGCTTGCGTCGTTCGTTGAAGGAGCGCATGCAGAACGTGAGCGGCCCCGGCATCCTGCTTTTCGGTTTGACCGTGACGTTCGCCGCTACCGACTGGCTGATGACGCTTGAGCCGGAATGGTTCTCGACCATCTGGGGCTTGCTCATCATGGTTGGCTGGGGCTTGAGCGCGCTCGCGTTCGCCATCTGCACAGAGGCGTATTTCGTCAAGCAAGACGCGCGGCTGGGCGATGTCTATCAACCGCGCCACCTGCACGATCACGGCAAACTGCTGCTCGCCTTCGTGATGCTCTGGGCCTATTTCTCTTACTCGCAGTTCCTGATCACGTGGTCGGGCAATCTGCCGGAAGAGATCGGTTGGTACTTGCACCGTTTGCACGGCGGCTGGCAGTTCGTCGTGCTATTCGTCGTCTTGTTCCACTTCGCGCTGCCGTTCGTGTTGCTTCTGTCGCGCAACTTGAAGCGGCGTGCGGGCGCATTGATGTTCGTGGCGCTCGTCGTGCTGGTGATGCGCACGGTCGATCTGCTCTGGCTGATCGCGCCGAGCCACAGCATCTTTCCCGATACGCACGGCTTACCGGCCGGCGCGCTGCGCGTGTTCGGCTACGCGCTCTATTTCATCGCCGCCATCGGCATCGGCGGCGTGTGGCTCTGGTATTTCGCGCGCCAACTGAAAACGCGCCCGCTCTTGCCGCTCGGCGACGAGGGCTTGGAGAGCGCGCTCGAACGGCCGCACGGCCATCACTAGAAATTGCTGAGGCGAAACTGAAATGGGAGTGTTTGGGCGAAAAGCACATCTGACCGAGACGCCGGACGTGCGCCACATCGCGAACCCGGACGTGATGCACGAAGAGTCGGACGTAAACGTCAAAGGCGTCGCCACGTTCGTCTTCGCGCTCGCCGTCTTCGGTGTCATTACGTGCGGGCTGGTGTTCGAGTTGGCCAGGTATTTTGAGCGCCGCGAGGGGCGCAACGAGCAGAAGGTGTTTCACAGTCCGCTCGCGCGCAGCCCCGCAGAGCGGCAGCCCGCCGCGGGCGTGCCGCATTTGCAAGGCGCGCCCGGCGACCGCTCGCTCGACGATCCGAAGCTCGCCAATCCGCGCTCGAACTTTGAACTGGCCGCGCCGGATGAAGAGTGGAAGCTGTTGCGCGAGAAGTACGATAACGAGTTGACGCATTACGGGCAGCCCGACCCCAGCACGAACACTGTGCCCGTGCCGATTGACGATGCGATGCAGCGGCTGTTGCAAAAAAATCTACCCGCGCGCGCCGCGCCCCAACCCGGCGACCCGGCGCTCGTCGGCGGCATGGACATGCCCTCGTTCTGGAGCGCGGGCCGGCAGATGGAGAAGAGAGATCAGTAGGCAGTAAAAAGAATATGAATGGTGAACGGCAAAAGATGAATCGGTCAGTAGTGCGCGCGGTCAAGTGCCTACTGCCTACTGCCTATTGCCTGCTGCTTACTGCTACTGTCCACGCGCAGTACGCACAGCCGCCGATGCGACAGGCGACGACAAGTAATATGGCCGCGCCGATCCTGAAGGACATACGCATCGAGCAGCACTTGGGCACGCAACTGCCGCTCGCCACCGAGTTTCGCGACGAGACAGGCCAGACGGTGAAACTCGGCGACTATTTCGGGCGACGCCCGGCCGTCATCGCGCTCGTCTATTACAACTGCCCGATGTTGTGCAATCAGGTCTTGGCCGGTTTGATCGGCGGCTTGCGCGAAGTGCCGTTCGAGCCGGGGCGCGATTTCGACGTGGT
>JBBRYU010000283.1:0-5306 GCA_038237345.1 Pyrinomonadales bacterium | reverse complement strand
GCGCTGTGCCGGTTCATCAACGCGACGATGGCGGAAGAGTCCACGCCGCCGGAGAGGAACGAGCCGAGCGGCACGTCCGCGACCATCTCCATCGCGACGACGCGGTCGAGCGTCTCAAGCGTGCGCTCGCGCCACCACGCTTCGTCCTTCCCTTCTTCGATCTCGTCGAACGAAACGTCCCACCATGCGCGCACGTCCGCGTGCCCGTCGCGCCAGATGAGCAGGTGGCCGGGCGGCAGTTTCCACACGCCTTGAAAGACCGTGTGCGGATCGGGCGTCCACAGGAACGTGAGGTACTGATTGAGCGCCTCAACGTTCAACGCGCGCTCGATGAGACCGGACGCGAGGATGGCTTTGATCTCGGAAGCGAAGACGAACGACGACGCACCGCTGTTGTTGCCCGCACCGTCCGGCCCGTTCGCTGTTGCGTAGTAGAGCGGTTTAACGCCGAGCCGGTCGCGGGCGAGGAGGAGCGTGCGTGTCTGGTCGTCCCAGAGCGCGAAGGCGAAGATGCCGTTCAAGCGCGCGAGACAATCCGTGCCCCATGCGGCGAAGGCCGCGAGCAACACTTCCGTGTCCGTGTCGGTGCGAAAGCGTTGGCCGCGCGCGACGAGTTCCGCGCGCAACTCGCGGTAGTTGTAAATCTCGCCGTTGAAAGTGATCTGCCAGCGGCCGTCGGCGTAAGTCATCGGCTGATGCCCGGCCGCGGACGTGTCTATGATCGCCAGTCGCCGGTGGCCGAGACACGCGCGCCGCCCCGCGTCGTCCAACGGCGCACCCGTCCACACACCTTCGTCGTCGCGCCCGCGATGCTCGATGCTCCGCAGCATCGCACCGATGCGCGCGTCGGGTTCAGGGCTAATCAGTCCGGCGATGCCACACATACTTACTGCCCGTTGACGAGTTGATTGTAAACGGCGACGTATTCGGGCGCGACTGCTTGCGCGGTGAACTGCGTGGCGAGCGCGCGGTTGTTGTGCGCCATCGCGGCGCGCAGTGCGGGTTGCGTTAATAGTTGCGCGATGCGCTCGGCCAACTGTGCGGGTTGTTGCGGCTCGACCCAGAGACAGTTGTCCGGTGCGCGCAGATAATCGCGCGCGGCGCGGATGCGTGTCGTGATGACGGGCAAACCGGCTGCGAGCGATTTGAAGATGACCATCGGGAAGCCTTCGTAATGATAGGTCGGGAAGACGAGCAACGTGCATTCATCATAAAAAATTTGCGTCTCCGCCTCCGGGATGTAGCCAAAGAACTGCGCATACGTCTGCAAACTGAGCCGCGCGACCGCCGCCTCTGCTTCTATGCGCGCCGGCCCGTCGCCTACGCAGAGCAGACGAAACTCGTGCCCCTGTTCACGCAGCAGCGCGCATGCGCGGATCACGTCAACGAGACCCTTGGCCGGGATAAAGCGCGCGATGAAGAGCAGGAGCGGCACGTCAGTCGGCACGTTGAGGCGTGTGTGCAGCGCGGGCGCGGCCACGCTTGCCTGTGGCGCAGCGCTCACGACGTTCTTCACGACGAAGATGCGCGCTTCGGCAACACCCGCGCGCATAAAATTCTCTTTCTCTTCCGTCGAGAGCACGCCGATGCCGTCTGCCCGCGCGAGCAGCGTGCGCGCGAAGCGGCGCAGCACCGGGTCGTTCGTGCGTAAGAGGTCGGCGTCCGAGCCGTGAAACTTGATAAAGATTTTGCTACCCGAAACGCGGCGGATACGACTGAGCGTGGCCACGTCGCGCAAGAGCGCGCGGGCATCGAAGGAAGAGTTGAGATGAACTACGTCGAACTGTTCGGCGCGCAGACGCCCGCGCAGACGCCGCGCGGTGCGCAGCACGCGACTGATGCGCCGGCGGAGCGTTGTGCCCCCTGGTTGCTCGCCGTAGACGTAAGTCTCTTCCGCGACCTCAACGCTTAGTTGGCGCAACTCCGCCGCGAATGGCGGCTCGCACGCCGCCGGGCCGCCCAAAGACGCCGCCTCCGGCATTCCCATCAACACACGCACGCGCGCTCTCAGTCTCCCGGTCGCTCAGATGTTTACGGCGAGCAAGCGATCATGGCACGCGCGCGATTGCGCTGTACAGTTCGCGCAACTGCGCGATGTGTGCTGCGATGCTGAATTGCTCGACCGCCCAACGCTGACCCTGCGTACCGAGTCCGGCGCGGCGCGCCGGATCGTTTGCGAGTTCGAGCAGACAGCGCGCTAGATCAGCTACATCGCCGGTGCGAAACAGCAGCGCGTGTGCGCCGTCAGCCGTCACTTCGCACAACGCGCCGATGTCGGAGACGACGGCGGGCACGCCCGTCATCATTGCTTCGACGACGGCCACGCCGAACGAGTCCATACGCGATGAGAAGACGAAGAGATCGAGCGCGTGCAGCACGGCGGGAATGTCCGCGCGTTGCCCGATGAAGTGTACGCGGTCACTGATGCCCTGCGCACGACACAGATTGACACATTCGTCGAACAACTGCGGCGCGGTCTGCGCGGGCGCGCCGGCAAAGACGAAATGCGCGTGCGGCGCGGCGGCGAACAGCACGGGCAGCGCGCGACAGACGGTCAATTGATCCTTGCGCCCGTCGGCGTAGAAGTTACCGACCATGCCGAGCAGCAGTTCGCGTTTTGTTAAATTCAATTCTGCGCGTAAGTCGCCGCCGGTCGGGCGCAAACGGTCTGCGTCCACGCCGTTATAGATGACGTGAAAGTTGCGGCTCGTGTCGAGACCTGCGTCCGTGCGCAGACAGTTGCGCAGGTCTTGGCTGACGGCGACGTTGGCGGCCATGCGCGGCGCGAGGAATTTGAGCGCGCGGGCGTTCTTCGTGTCCGCCGCGCAGAGATGGAAGCTCAGCACGCACTTCGTCTGCGTGCCGCGCGTCGCCAGATAAGCGTGCAACGCTTCGACCGCTTGATGACTATGCACGACATCGATGCCGCGCGCTTTGATGAGTTTGCGCAGTTGCACTGCCAATCTCAGATCGACCGGCCGACGGCGTTGCAAGCGGATGAACTCCACGCCGGAGCGTTGGAACTCGGCTTCGAGCGCACCGCCGCCCGTCGCCGCGAGCATTAAGTCCAGCCCGTGCGCGCGGGCGTTGCGACACACGTCGAGCGCGAGCGTCTCTGTGCCGCCGCGATTGAGCGAGTCGAGTATGTGCAGCACCTTCATGGGCGGGCAGCGCGGTTTGCTCGCTTGCTTGCGGGTTGCAATAAGTGAGCGGCCGATTTCAACACAGAGAACACAGCGCAGGCACAGAGCGCACGGAGAAAAGCGATCTCAGATTTGCGATTTGCGATCAAGCAACTCTGTGAACTCTGTGCGGCCTCTGTGCCCTCTGTGTTATGAAACGAACTGCCATCACATCCAGCCAACAGATAATTCACCGGCTTACTGCTTCACGAACCCGTACACGTCCTGATGTCTGTCCCAGCCCTGCGCGCGGAAATAGACTTCGCGCAAGTCGCCCACCTCGCACGCCTGCGCACGTACCCAAGCGGGCGCGGTCAGCGAGACGCCGTAGCCGGGCGCTGCCGGATAGTCGAGATAACCGTGGCCGTGCTGCCGGTAAGACCCGGTGAGCGCAGGGATGGACGCGGGTAGCAATCCGTAGAAGTCTGCCTGCTCCAGCACGCGCCCGGCCACGAAATCGCCGTGCGTGGTGAATAGCAGCAGACCATCGGGCGCGAGGTGGCGCGCGAAAAATGCGAGCAGGGCGCGCGTGCGCTCGCCGTCGAGATGCGTGATGAGCGAACCGCACCAGATGAGATCGAACTCGGTGGCGAGCGTTAGCTCGGCGAGATTATATGCAGAGTGCGCGGGTAGCGCGCCGAACGTCTCGGTGCAGAAGCGCACGGCGTCCGGCATCAACTCGCAAGCCGTGACGCGCGCAGCCGGAAAGCGTTGCACGAGGAAGCGCAACACGCGCCCGTAGCCGCACGGCAGATCGAGTATGTTCTGGACCGTTGCGATCTGTGCTGCTTGCAACGCCTCTTCGATGCAACTGATCGCGGAGAGGCCGACGCTGAAGTAGTGCGCGCCGTCGCCCTTGTACATGCCGTCTTCGTAAGAGATGCGACTGTCAACCCGGCTGAGCAACTCACGCTCGGCATCGCCCAGCGCGCCCGATGCGAGCAGCGCTTCTTTCTGTCTGCGCGTGCGGTTTGGCCGCGCCCGCGCCCAACGCTGCACCGCGCCCAGTCGCCGCCGCACGCCACGCGGTAACACCTGTTTTAGTTGTCGTGCCTGCATGTGTCGTTCCGAGCTTATAGCGGTGTACAAGTGAATGAGACCGCCGATTGCCGGGAGCGCCGGCAGCTTGCCTGCAAGCGTACGCCAGCACGCTCAAAGGATTCGCTTGCGCTCAAGCTTGAAGTTAGCGTGGCTGTTTGTTCGCGCTGCCGCGCTCATGGCAGGCAAGATGCCTGCGCTCCCAGCTATAAGCACTTGCCAATGGCTATAGTGCCCGCCGGTTTGCTTCCGCCGCGCGGCGTGGTCAAGAATACAGACCGCCAACGGAAAGCGCACGCGAGAGTCGCCGTGTCACTGCTCAATCAACAATCCGCGCCCCACGCGCCGGCCGATGTCTCGGTCGTCGTGCCCTCGTATAACCACGCGCCGTTCATCGCGCAAGCCTTGCGCTCGATCAGTAAACAAACATTGCGCCCGGCGGAACTGCTCGTCATTGACGACGGCTCAAGCGACGGCTCGCCGGAGATCATCGCGCGCGTGCTGCAAGACTACGGGGGCGCGTGCGAGTTGCTCGTGCGCGCGAATCGCGGTCTCGCCGCCACGCTCAACGAAGGCTTCGCGCGCTGCGGGCGCGGGCGCTACTTCGCCTATCTCGGCTCGGACGATCTCTGGCTGCCGGAATTTTTAGCCGCGCGTGTCGCGCTGCTCGAAGCGCGCCCGCGTGCCGTGATCGCTTACGGTCATGCCTATAGCATTGACGATGCGGCGCGCATCATTGATTGCACGATTGATTGGGCGCGCTACGTGGACGGCGACGCCCGCGCGATGCTCCTGACCACGCTCGCGCCGCTTAGCCCGACCGTTGTGTACCGGCGCGCGGCGTTGCCTGCTCAGCCATGGAATGAACGAGCGCGGCTCGAAGATTATGAGCTATACCTGCGCCTGAGCGGCGCAGGCGAGTTCGCTTTTGATCCACGTGTCCTCTCCGCGTGGCGGCAGCATGATTACAACGCGAGCCAAAACTTAATGATGATGCTCGCCGAACGACTCGCCGCGCAACAACGCGCCGCCGCTAGTCTCAACCTTAGTGCGCTTGAGTTGGCCCGCTATCAAGCGCTCGCGCGC
>JBBRYU010000282.1:0-5331 GCA_038237345.1 Pyrinomonadales bacterium | reverse complement strand
TCGTAGCGTTGCGCGTAACGGTCGTGGACGGTCTGCCAGCCGCGCGTGATGGTATCGCCGGAGACGAACGTGGTCGTGTCCGCACGCTCGTAGCCGTCCATGTAGCCCGCGATGTCGCCGCGATTCCAGGCGGCCGCCTGCGCGTCCAGCACCGTGCGCACGGCTGCATCCGTCTGCGCATTGTCGTGCGCTGTGTCCGGCGATTGCATGCATGCGGGCGCGCTGGTGATAAGTAGGAGTAGTGCGAAGATGACGACAAGATGACGACAACGAGGCATAGCAGCGGGTGTTCCTTTCGCGGCGAGTTGCAAATGCGGCGCAACTATACGCGAGCCAAACTTGGCCGACAATACCTACACACGCGCCTGCAACCACACGCGCACGGCGGCGCGCATCGCCGTCGTTAACTCGTGCGCGGCATCGTAACTCTTGAACGAAACATCACGCGCACGCTGGCGCAATGTCTGTGCGTAATCGGCGACGCGCGCGGGCGGATAGAACTCGTCGCGTGTGCCCGCGAGGTGCAGCACGCCCGCATCAGTAGCGCGATAAACGTCGCTCGTCGCCCAATCGCCGGGCAAGCCGCCGCAGATGCCGACGACGCCGCGCAAGACACCCGCGTGCGTGAACGCGAAACGATAGTTGAGCGCGCAGGTCTGCGAGAACCCGAGCAGAAAGATGCGACTGCGCTCAGCGACGCCTTCCGCAATCAATGTATTGATGAGATCGAGCAGCGCGCGGTGATGCAACGCGACGGAATCTTCCGCATGAAAATTCGTCAACCAGCCGAAGCCATAGCGCAGCGGCCCGCCCGTCTCCTTCGGCTCCTTCAAATGCTGATGCGGCCCCTGCAACGCCGCGACCACGAACTCATCCGACACACACTCGCGCGCCGCACGCAGCATCCAGCCCTTGTTGCTGCCATAGCCGTGCAACGCAATGAGCAACGGCGCGGGCGTCTCGGCTGGCGCGTGCAGGTCGTAATACAGTTTGCTTTGCGCAGTCAACGTGCGGTCGAACTGCGCTGGATCGTGGGCTTCACTCATGAGCGAAAAATTTCTTCACATCTTGCGCAACAACATCCAGTTGTCCAGCCTCAAGCATCAGAGCACATTTCACGCACCAGTAGCCAGCCGTACCTAACCCGGATCGGAGGTCAATAGCGATTGACACATGACCGAGCGCGTCGCAAGTGCAGGTTAACTCGAAGTCACCTTCCCCTGATTCCCATCTCTTCTCGCCCGTCTACCCCCTCCAGTTTGCTGCCAGATCGGCAAACAGTTTGGCGAGTCCGCCAACACCTTGCGCGTAATGGAAATTGTACACTCGTGTCGTCGCTTGCAAGCCAGCGGAGGTGACAGTCACATTCAGATAGTCCCAAGGGTATGTCACATCATCAACCGATAATGCAGCGATTTCAAGCTTAGCGCTACTGTCCGCAGAGTTGATCGTCAATGACTTTATCAAGGTCATGTGATTCGTCATGGGGTGTGAAACTTCAGTTAGTTCAAATACCCGCCCGGCTCGCCCTCTTTCACTTCGGGCGCGGGCTGGAGCGCGTTATGTTCTTCTTCGAGTTGCCAGATTTCGTACAACTCCGGCGGGACTTCGGTGACGAAGCGCGAAGGGCGTTGGACGACTGTCTGGCGATTGTAGTCTGTGCTGATGAGCGGATAGGTGAGATAGAGTTGATCGCGTGCGCGTGTTAGGGCGACGTACCAGAGGCGGCGTTCTTCTTCTTCGCCTTCCGGCTCGCGCAGAGAGCGCGGCGCGGGGAAACGCCCGTCCGCCGCCCAAATGAGGAAGACCGCGCGCCACTCCAAGCCTTTCGCTTGATGCACAGAAGTGAGCGTTAAAAGCTCGTCCTCGTCCCCGCCCGATACAACATCTTCGCCCGTGAGCGGTTGCGGCGCGCCGTAGCGTTCGGTTGAGAGCAGCGCAAGCTCGGAGAGGAAATCTTCGGTCGAGTTGTAACGCGCGCTGTACTGCGCGAGTTGCCGCAGGTCTTCAAGCCGCGCCTCAGCATTCTCGTAGGTCGCGGCGAGATATGCTTCGTAACCGCGCGCCAGCACCAACTCGATCTGCCGCGACGGGCTGCTGCGCACTTCGTCGCGCACAAGTTCCGCGACGAGTGCGCGAAACTCGCTCCACGTCGTGCCGCGTCGCGCCGCATTGTCCGCGCCGCCCGCGACGACCAACGCGAGCGGGTCGGGCGCGTAGCCGATCTGCTCCCAGATGCGTTGCGCTGTCGCGGGGCCGACGTTCGGGATCAATTTCAACACGCGCTGCCAGGCCAACTCGTCGCGCGGGTTGGCGACGAGGCGCAGGTAGGCGAGCACGTCCTTGATGTGCGCCTGCTCGAAGAAGCGCACGCCGCTGCGGATGCGGTAAGGGATGCCGCGCCGCGTTAGTTCCAACTGCAATTCGAGCGAGTGATAATGCGAGCGATAGAGGATTGCGATCTCCGCGAGCGGCACACCCTCTTCGCGCAACTCAAGCACGCGCGCCGCGACGAACGTCGCCTGCTGATCCGCGTCGCTGCACGGCACGAGCGCGGGCGGGAGGCCGAGCGACGGCCGCACCGCGCGCAACTCTTTCGGAAACTGTTTGCGGTTCGCCGCGATGGAGACGTTGGCGACCGCGATGATTTCCGGCGTCGAACGATAATTCGTTTCCAGCCGGTACTGCCGCGCGTCCGGGTAACGCTGCGGGAACTCGTAGATGTTCGCCCACTCCGCGCCGCGCCAAGCGAAGATCGATTGCGCGTCGTCGCCGACGACCATCACGTTGCGATGTTTGACCGCGAGCAGATCGACCAACTCGGCTTGCAGCTTATTCGTGTCCTGATACTCGTCCACCAGCACGTGCTCGAACTGCTCGCTGTAGAGCCGCGCGATCTCATCCTTCTCCATTAACAGCCGTTTCCAGTTCAGCAACAGATCGTCGTAATCCATCACGTTGCGCGCCCGTTTCCGATCTAAATAGGCCACGTCCACGCGCTTGATCTGTTCGGTCAACGGCTCGAAGTAAGGATAGCGGCGCGCGACGACTTCGGGGATCGACTGATCGGTGTTGGTGGCGTAGCTGATGATGTCCTGCAAGACTTCTGCTTTGGGAAAACGCCGCGCGCGTGTGTCCACGCCGGCATCTTGCACGCAGACGGCGAGCAGGTCGCGCGCGTCTTCGGCGTCGAGAATCGAGTAGTTGTTATCGTAGCCGATAGACTCGGCGTGGCGACGCAGGCTCAGATTGGCGATGCGATGAAACGTGCCGCCCCAGACGCGGCGCACGTCGCCGCCGGTCAACTGCTCGACGCGGCTGAGCATCTCGCGGGCAGCGCGGTTTGTGAACGTCGCCAGCAAAATATGCGTGGGCGCGACGCCCTGCTCGATCAAATAAGCGACGCGATAAGTGATCGCGCGCGTCTTCCCTGACCCCGCGCCTGCGATGACGAGCGTGGGGCCGGCGGGCGCGGTCACAACCGCGAATTGTTCCGCGTTCAACTCCTCGCGATAGCGCGCCAACCTATCGGGCGCGCCCGCCGGTCGTTTGATGACGTAACGCTTCATGTCTGAACTTGCCTTATAACATGCCGGCCGCACGACTGCGAATCGGCCGGCCACAGACGCAGGCCGATAAAGGCGCTGACAGGCATGCCCGCGTCTTTCGCTTTGGGCGGAGGACGACTTTGCATTTGTGCCTATGGGCAGTTAGGATGAGCGCGAATCCGTGGCCCAAAATTTTTAACGAAGCGCGAGGTGGCGTGATGAAGTTTCCCGGTGGAATGAACATTCAGCAGATGATGAAGCAGGCGCAGGCCATGCAGGAGAAGATGCAGACGGAGATGGAGGCGATGGTTGTGGACGCCACGGCCGGCGGCGGCGTCGTCACCGTGCAGATGCGCGGCACGAAAGAACTGGAAGCCTTGAAGATCGATCCGGAAGCGATCAAAGACGGCGACGTGGAAATGCTGCAAGACCTGATCGTCGCGGCCGTCAACGAAGCCTCGCGCAAGGTGGACGAGGCGATGAAGGGCAAACTCGGCGGCATGCTCCCGCCCGGTCTAATGTAAGAGGTCAGAGGTCAGAGATTAGAGGTCAGTTAAGACCAAATACTAATCTCTAGCCTCTAGCTTCTAACCTCCGACTTCTATGTTGGAATACGCTGAGCCGGTCACGAAACTGATTGACGAATTTAAGCGCCTGCCCGGCGTCGGGCAGAAGTCTGCGCAACGGCTTGCGTTTCACGTGCTGCGTATGTCGGAACAGGAGGTTGAGCGCTTCGTCGCGGCGCTCGAAGAGGTGAAGCGCAAGATCGTCTTCTGCACGATCTGTAACAACCTGACCGACGTTAACCCGTGCCGCTTCTGCGCTTCCACGTCGCGCGACCGCTCGATCATCTGTGTCATCGAAGAACCTTACAACCTCGTCGCGGTGGAGAAGACGCGCAGCTATCACGGTCTTTATCACGTGCTGCACGGCAGCCTCTCGCCGATCCGCAACATCCATCCGGAAGATTTACGCCTGCAAAATCTACTGCCGCGCCTCAGACCCGAGAACAACGACGGCGTAGAGGTGCGCGAAGTAATCCTTGCGACCAATCCCAACACCGAAGGCGAAGCGACCGCCAGCTACATCTCGCGCCTGCTGAAACCGCTCGGCGTCCGCACCACCCGCATCGCCATGGGCATGCCGGTGGGGAGCGACCTCGAATACGTGGACGAGGTCACGATGGACAAGGCGATGGCGAACAGACACGAGATATAAAAAGCAGTGACAAGTGACGAGTGACGAGCTAAGACCTATTCTTACTCGTCACTCTTCACATGTCACTGCTCTTAAAACCGGACGTGCTCTTCCGGCGCGCCTTTCGTGCAATCGGCGCACTCCTCGCCGCTGTCGTAATACTTGGCATCGAACTCGACGAGCGATTTGATCTCGATGCCGTCTATATCGGCGGGCGCGCTCTTGAAGCGGACGATAGCGCCGCAGCCGATGATCTGCGCGCCCAGTTCGCGCACTTGCACGGCCGTCTCAAGGATCGCGTCGCCGCTGCGGATGATGTCGTCCACGATGACGCACGGGTTGATCTCGCCTTGCTTGACGTACTGGCGAAACAGGCGCTGGCCTTCTTCGCGCTCGGCCCAGTAAATCTGCTCGGCGCTCAGCGCGTCGCGCACACCGAAGGCGACGGGGATGCCGCCCGCGCCCGGCGCGACGATGGCGACGCGCGGCAGCATACTCGAAATCTCTTTCTCGATCCGGAACTTACGCGAGAGCGCGACCGCCAGCACACGCGCCGTGTCGTAGTAGCGGAAGGCGAGCGGCATTT
>JBBRYU010000281.1:0-5338 GCA_038237345.1 Pyrinomonadales bacterium | reverse complement strand
GCTGCAAGGTGGATGCCGGGAGCTTTTCTAACCAACCGACTCAGTATGGTCATAATTCGAGCACAGCTTCTCCGGCATCCTCTGTTGGCTCAAGCTTGCTGCTTCAGCCGACATCCGGCAACATACAAATTCGAGCGTTAGGTCGCCCTTACAATGTGGTTTCTAAATCGGAAAAAGAAGTTGAGCTTTAACTCAAATCAGGAATTTTACGCTCACATTGATTCTCTCATTGAGCGGCTTAAAGGATTGAATCTTGTTGCGCCCGCCCAAGAGTTGCATTCAATTCTGCATGAGCGCACGTGGACAACATCTTCTGAGTTGCTCGGTGAACTTAAGCTTGCGTTGGTCAGAATTAGAACCCAGCATTGGGGCGAGTTGCCGCGTGACGAGGATCAAGCTATCGCCTCCAGCGTTATGACTATCGAAGATGCGTGGAATCGCGCGAACGGGCGAACCTAACAAGGGGATGAACCGGACTCGCAATAAGCAAGCATTTTATCAATCACGTTGATTGCTCGCCGGTTATCCCCGGCGTTATACTTTTCTTGATTGCCCAAGGAGGACGAAATGCGAATAGCCAAGAACGACATCCCCATAAGAATCGACGCGCCCGGTGCCATAGCTCGACAAGAGACAGATTTTGGCGACGCCTCCGGATACGGCAAGATCAGCGGCGAGTATTTTTCTCTGGGCGCAGGTGCGGATATCGCGCCGCTGCTTAAAGGGCTGGAAGGCGATCTTTGCCAATCTCCGCACTGGGGCTACCTCTTGCATGGGGAGCTTACCGTCACCTACGCAGACGACACAGAGGAAGTAATTCGAACCGGCGACCTATTCTACTGGCCACCTGGACACACAGTGAGAGTCGGTGAAGACGCCGAAGTCATTCTGTTCAGTCCGCAAGACGAGCACAGCAAGGTTATAGCCCACATGCTGGGCAAGATGGCTGGCTAACCTCACAAAGGCATCGGCCACAAGCATAACGCCATGCAGCGGACGCGCAACATAGCGGCTCTTTCATCCTCAGGGTTCGGGCGCGCTGCTGATGCCGGGCGTTAGATGCGTCCTGTGTCAATAAGCGTTATATCTATGAAAGACGACACTCGCGAGATCAATCGGCTATGGAATTCCAACCTGATCAGGCTAAAGAAATTCTTAGGCGTACTCCTGCTACGCTGAATTCGCTGCTGCGTCACCTTCCTGAAGAGTGGGCCCTTGCAAACGAAGGGCCTGCGACTTGGAGCCCATTTGATGTTGTGGGTCATCTTATCCACGCAGAGGAGGCGGATTGGATTCCGCGCGCCAAGCTCATCCTGGAGTATGGCGAGGATGGCACTTTCGAACCATTCGACCGCTTCGCCATGTTCGAGCAGTCCAGAGGCAAGAGTCTGGCCGATCTGCTGGACAGGTTCGAGTGGCTCCGCGGAGAGAGTTTGAAGGAGTTGGAGGGCATGAACTTAAGGCCAGAGATGTTGGCAACGCGGGGGATGCATCCTGAACTTGGGGTGGTGACACTCAGTCAGTTGCTCTCGACATGGGTAGTGCATGACCTCGGCCACATCGGGCAGGTCGTCAGAGTGCTGGCGAAGCAGTATACGAAAGCAGTAGGAGTATGGCAGGCCTACTTGTCTATCCTGAGTAGGTAATTGTATAGCAGCGTCGCATCTCACAACTCGTTCAACCCGATGCCTCGATAACAGTCCTTTCATTACTGCGCCCTGTGAATTTTCTTGGCGCAAATAGTATGTGAGGTAAGAACACTCATCCGCTGTATTATTTGCGCGGCATCTATAAGTTGAGGTGGCAGCATGTGCCTGTTGAAGCATGTCGGCGGCGCGTTCACGCATCGGCCTGAAGAGTTGCGAGATCGTTTGAGCGTCAAGGCCGCCGATCTCGTCAAGATGGCTTTTGCGGATGTAGACCCGGCGCGGCTTGATGATTATCACACGCACATCGCCGGCATCGGCGCGGGCGACACTAACAACCTTGTCAACCCCAAGATGCGCACGTGGCAGCATCCGTTTCACCGCCTCAAGTTCGCCGTCTATCTCAGCGCGGCCGGCGTCGCGGATATGGCGCAGGCGGACACGGAATTTGCCGCGCGGCTCGTCAGTCTCATCGAACACATTGCAGGCCACGGCAAGTATCGCCTGCTGGCGTTCGACAAAAACTACAACCGCGACGGGACGCCGAATCTGGCGAAGACGGAATTTTATGTGCCTAATGAATATGTCTTCGCGCTCGCGGCACAGCACCCGGACATGTTCGAGCCGGTCATCTCGGTCAACCCTTATCGCCCGGATGCGCTTGAGCAATTAGCGAAGTGGGCCGGGCGCGGCGGGCGCATGGTCAAATGGTTGCCGAATGCGATGGGCATTGATCCGGCCGATGAGAAGTGTGATCCGTTTTATCAACAGATGAAGAAGCTGGGGCTTGTGCTGCTCAGTCACGGCGGTGAGGAAAAGGCGGTCGAAGCAGAAGAGGATCAGCGGTTAGGCAATCCGCTGCTCTTGCGCCGGCCGCTTGAGCACGGCGTCAAAACTATCGTGGCGCACTGTGCCGGGCTGGGCTACAACGAAGACCTGGACGACCCTGCGCGTAAGCGCACGCACAACTTCCAATTGTTCATGCGCCTGATGGACGACAAGCGCTACGACGGGCTGGTCTTCGGCGACATCTCCGCGATGACACAGTTCAATCGCATCGGCGTGCCGCTCTCCACCGTCATCGAGCGCACAGACCTGCACGAACGGCTCGTCAACGGCAGCGACTACCCGCTGCCCGCGATCAATCTACTCATCAGAACGAAGCCGCTGTTGCAAGCAGCCTACATCAACGCGGAGGAGCGCGCTTCTTTGCGCGAAATATATGGCTTCAACCCGCTACTCTTCGATTTCGTCCTCAAACGTTGTCTCAAACTGCCCGGCACGAACAAGCGTCTCCCCGCACGCGTCTTTATGTCGCACCCTGCGCTTTGATGCGTAAGGTGCATTCATGCGCGGGCAGTCGCGTGTGCGCCGGCTTCGAGTTCTGCGATCAATGCTACTAACAATGGTCTGGCCGTCTCCGGTTCGATGTAACCTTTGCCGAGCAGGCGTATGACGCGACGTTCAGGCATCTCGCCGTTCACCTCTCTTAGCAGCGCGCGACAGAACGCGAGCACAACTTCCGGCGCGAACTGGCGGCCGCTGTTGACGCGCAAATCTTCGACCACTTCGGGAAACTCTTTGCGGCGCCGGTAGGTACGATCCGTCGTCATCGCGTCGAAGGAATCGGCCAGCGCGACGATCTTCGCGGTCATAGGAATTGCGTCGCCCATCAGACCTTCGGGATAGCCGCGCCCGTCGATCCGCTCGTGGTGATACTTCGCCATCAAAGGAATGTCGGCGTCCGGATGGCGGATCGGCGCGAGGATTTCATAACCGGCTGCAGGATGGCGATTTAATTCCGACGACTGTTTGGCGTCGATGCGATAAGGCGCGTTGATGATGTCGCGCTCGACGACGAGTTTGCCCACGTCGTGCAGATAGCCGCCGACGGCGACGCCCTCGATCTGCTCTTCGCTCCAGCCCATCTCGCGCGCGATGATCTCGCTGTACTTGCCGACCCGTTCCGAATGGCCTTGTGTGTACTTGTCCTTGCAATCAATCGCAGCGGCGAAAGCGCGCACGGTGTCGCGATAGATACTGCGCAGGTTATCGTAGAGATGCTGGTTCTCGACCGCGCGCTCTTTGACCTGCCGCAACAGCCGATGATTATTAATGCCGACGCCGATGTGCCGCGCCATCGTGCGCACAATCTCGCGCTCCTCCGTCGTGAACTCTTCGCCGGTCGCCTTGCCGCCGAGCGCCATCACGCCGACTATCTCGCCATGCACGACGAGCGGCAGCACAATGCTGGCGCTCAAACCGGCGAGCGCGGCGGCCAATTCACTCCCCAAACGCTGTTGCAGAGCGGCTTGCGAATCCGCTTCGTCGAGCGGCAAGATGTTGCCGCCGCTTGCACCAAGCAGTTCGGCCCGCCCCGCGTCGAGGGCCACGTCGGTCGGCGCTTCATCGCCCACGCCCCAAGCCGCGACAAAGCGCAGCACGCCCGCCAACTTCTCGTATTCCGCCACTACACCGCGCCTGAGACCGAGCGCGCCTAAAACGACGTGCAAGGTCGAGCGCACCATCTCGTCGAAATCGCGACTCTCCGCGATCTCTTCGCCGAGATCGGCCAGCGCCGAGAAGGCGTGGATCAGCTTGGTCGTTTGCTCCTGTGTGACCATTGATTCAATGGTGTGTCGCACCCGCCCCAGTGTATGCAGTAAGCCCCGCGAGCGCGGTCTGTTGATTCGGCGCAAGTGTCACATGGCGGGTCAGACCGAGCAACTCGAAAAGTTGCGCCGCTTGCCCGCTCGCGCCCGCGAAGACGAGATGCGCGCCCGCGCGCTCGGCCGCGTCGATCACACCTAACAGGATCGAGACGCCGATACTGTTGACCATGCTCGTCTCTCTGAAGTCCACAATGAGCGCGCGGCAGCCCTCGCGCAGGCGTTCGCGGGCGGCACGCTCGACGCGTTCGCCGCTCAGCCTGTTCAGATAGTCGCCGGTATAAATAACCGCGACATCCCCTGTGCGCTCTGAACGCACAGGAGACCCTACGTAGGCCTCTCCCATCATGTTTGTCTCCGTCCCCTCTAGCGGCGTAGGTACTTGGTCATGCGTAAGCGTGTGCCGTCGTCCACCCGTTCGAACTCGACTTCGTCCATCAAGTCGCGAATCAGTTTGAGACCCCAGCCCCGGCGTCCGTTTTGCTCATCGCTTGTCGAGGTAGGCGTGGACGCCGGTAGAACCACACCCCTGCTTGACACAGTGATGACCAATCTATCACTTTCGAGCCGAAAACGCTGATATATTTTTCGCTCGGGGCTGAGACTATGCTCGGCCGCGTTGATGCACGCCTCGACCACCGCCGTTTTGATCTGGTTGATCGCATCCGGTTGAAACTCAAGGCGGCGCGCGATCTGCTCGGCCGTGTGCGCCGCGATCAGCTCAGTATCGCCGCCCATCGGGATGACCATCTCGAACTCATTCGCGGCGGCCACGCTCTGCATATCCTCGACCTGTGCAAGACTGATCCGCGCCGTTAACAGCTCTAGCTGCTGGCGCGTCGCACTAAACACCGCGCGCTCGTTCATCAACTCGCACGCTTCAGCCGAAAACCCTTCGCCTGCTACCAACCACAGCCGCGCGCGTTTGAAGTGGCAGGCATGGGCAAGTTGCACCAACCGGTCGCACCAAACTTCCGTGATCGCGCGCCCCGCTTCATGCTTCGCATCAATCTCGGCAGCGAG
>JBBRYU010000280.1:0-5400 GCA_038237345.1 Pyrinomonadales bacterium | reverse complement strand
GTCGCGAAGAAAGAGCAGATCATCGCGCGCTCAATCCTGCCGGCCGGCACGGCCGATACGCTTGTCTTGTTCCCGCAAAATCTGATTCACGAGCACTCGGTGCTGAACCGCATCCTGACGCGCCAGAGTGACATTCTCGCCGAGCGCAAAGTGTCGGGCCCGGTGCCGGCGTTCACAGATTTAGAGCTGGCCCTTGATGACTCTGCGGCCGGGCGGAAGTGGATCATAAAGTCCGGTGCGCCGACGTGGCCGGAGATTGATCTGGGGGCGGCGCGGAAGTTCCTGGCGAAGTCGGGGCGGGCGGCCTTCCGCGCTGAGTATCAGCACGAGTTCGATGATGACAAGCCGGAGTTGGTGCTGCACAACTGGCGCGACGAGGTGCACGTCATCACGTGGGCGGAGTTCGCCGCCGTATACGGGCCACGGCGCATCCCCGACCATTGGCACAAGTACGGCTTCCATGACTTTGCGCGCACGAAGACGGCCTATCACGCGAGCGTGGCGGGCTTCGTCACGGTCGCCGGGCAGAACGCGCCACTGCCCGGCTGCATCTTCCTGTACGAGCCGATGAGCTTTGCGGCGGGCACGGAGACTGATGATGTGGGGCTGCGCATCGTCAAGGCGCTTGCGCCCGCGGCGCGCCCCGGTGGTGGCTCGTGGGATGCGCTCGTGCGCGCGAGTGTGACGCGCGAGGGGCTACATGAATATGTGACCGACCAGACAGCGCTCATCGCGGCGCGGCGCGAAGTGCTGGCGCGCGTCCTGCCTGATTATGTGCGCCCGCTCCTGGCCGCGCAGCACTTCGCCAAATGGCGCATGAGTCACGAAGCGAAGACCGCGCGTGAGGTGCTGCGTAACGTCTTCGGGCTGCCGTTTCAGGCGGTCAATCCCGGCCAGGATGGCGGCGTTGACTGGCTGAATCATTACCTGCATGTGGATGAGACGCGCGCGCATCCGTTTCGCCCGGGGCAGCTGGGCAGCGCGCGGTTCTTTCTGATCGTAGCTGATGACAAGCGCGCGCCGCCCTCGGCGCTGCAACCTGACGCGCTGCATGACACCGATCTCGTGCGCTATCAGTTCCAGCGCTGGCGCAACCGGCCGCCGGTCATGAATGCGGCCGGCATCGTCGAGCAGGGGCCGGTGAAGATGAATGATGACTTCGGCAACGGGTTGATGATGCTGTTTCACGACAACTGCGTCATGGCCGCGCCGCTCAGTGCGGCGGAAGAACAAGACGCGCGGCGGCCACCGGCCTTGCGGGCCGCGACCATCGGCCAGCTCACCGATCCGCAATTAGCCTCCATCGCTATCTTCAGTCAATCCGCCTATGACGACGCGCGCCGGGTACCGGCGGATGAAGCGGACCTGCCCTACTACTACGAGGGGTGAACCGGGGCGCGTATTTGCCCTCTGGCTGAGTTGAGAGGCTACGTGTTATCTGACCACGCAAACGCCTGCCCTGCCTGACGTGGCGCGCAGCAACCCGCCGTCCCTGTAAGGCGGGTTGCACAGACATTCAGTTGGCAAGCAGGTCTTTGAGGGTGGCGAGGAGTTGCTCTACTTCCGGCTTATCCACGTAAGCGGTTGCGCCGGCCGCCTGGCTGCGTTGCGCTGCTCCGGATAGGCGTCACCCGAGTAGAAAACAATGGGCGTGGGCGGATGTAGTAGCCGCAACTCGCGGCATAACTCAAGACCGGTGCTATCCGGCAAGCGATTGTCGAGCAAATAAAGATCGAAGCTGCCGGTCCGCGCCAGCGCCACTGCTGCGCTGGCTGTGGCCGCAGTTTTTAGCTCGTAACCTTCCCGCCCGAGCAGGTGCGAGAGCATGAAACAGGTATCGGCGTCGTCGTCAATGCACAAGATGCGTTTCTTCGAGAGCATCGAGGTTGCCTCCAACGTGGGGTTGCAAACTGACTAGGCCAGCAGTAGGAGCCGTATCTTACTCCAGCAAGCCTGTCCTGCCCTATCTGGCGCACAGCAATCCACAGCTGAACGGGGTTTCACTCGCCCCATGTGGGCACAGCAAGGCGGTAACGGAAATGCGTGCCCTAAAAAAAAAGCGCATGTTGAGTTTTGTTGACATTAGCGCAGGCTGAATTAGTAATGCGAATCAAGAGTAGGAAGTTAACAGTAAACAAGCCACTGCGAGTTTGCCGTAACAATGTACGAGCAGCCCTTTCGTCGAACGCACTCGTGAAGCGTCCTGAATATCAGTTCTTTGAATCAGCCAGCCAAACAGACTCTCGATTGGTTGTCTGAACCTGGAAACGAAGCGTGACCACAGGGCCGGCGCGGCGGTCAGCGGCTCATTCCGCTTGCGCTTATATGGCGTTACGAGATATGTGCCGCGCGCTCGCAAAACTGTTTTCGTCTCTTCATCCGCATAGGCACGATCTGCGAACAGGACGCCTTCGCCTAAATGAGGGTCGCGTTCGCGCAAGGCCGCTAAATCGTGCTGCGAAGCACGGCTCAGAGGCAGTAGCGCAGGCAAGGGCAACTGTTTCGTGCGCCGCAAGGCGATGGTGTGCAACTTGACGCCATAGTAGTAGCTGCGCTTGCTGGCGCAAAAGCCTTTATCCGCGACCTCTTTGGCGACTCGCGCCGTGCTGCTTCTCGCGCCCTTTGCCATGATGACGGGCAGCGAATCGACCAGGCGGTCTGAAGTCCGGGCGAGTTGCGCAACGGAATCCTCCAGCGTGGTGCTGATGAGTTGCTCGAATGCTGGAGCGAGTTCATTCAAGCGGCGGTTGAAGGCTTGATAACTGGGCAGTGTGGGAAACCACGAGTGCCAGTGGCGGCGCATGTATTGATAGAGGTGCCGTTGTTGGTGCAAGCCTTGCAGATGACCGAACAAGTAGATGGTTAAGAGTTCCTCGTCCGTGCAACGGGGACGGAAGTTACTCAAGCGTTGATATTTCAAGCCGGGCTGGTTATCGTAGCAGGCGCAGACCAGCAGAAAGAGTTCGATGAGTTGTTGTTCCACAAACTCAATTCTACAACTCCTTGTTGGTCTGCGACTTCTACTCTTGATTCGCATTTATAGATGATTCTGATCCATTTGAAGGCCAGCGCTCTGTTGGCTGCTTGATGGCTCTTGCCCTTCGCCCGCTGCTCACCATAATAAGCCCTCGCCCAGAACGAGGGTGCGGTGGCGTTACTTCTGTCCGAGGTTCCTCCGCCAGACCTTCCACGCATACGCGGGCGCGAGCCTCAAGCATTCGTTCTGGGCGAGGGCCTATTACAAATCTCAACGGGCAAAGGGAAAGAAGCAGCACGCGGCAGTCAGAGCACTGGCCTTCAAGTGAGTGCGGATCATCTACCGCTGCTGGCCGACCAAGCCGGCTTATGATGAGGTGAAGTATCTGAAAAGCCTACGCCGGAAAGGATCATCACTGCTCAACTATGCGGCGAATAATCCGGCCTGAGCTGCAAGTCTTTGCTTGACTCGTCACCCTCAGATGGGTTGTTAGATGCGGCCTGCCATATAAGACCTTGCCTATACCCCAAGAAGCAGCAGGAATCTCGGTTCGTCTAAAACATATTCTTCAGGGGCTCTGAGCGCCGGCCCTCTCGGTAATCGGCGGCTACCTCGTCGGTCAGGCGCACCAGGAAGTACTCGTCGTAGGAGCCGCCGCAGCCAATCAGGAACTCGTAGACGGAGCGATAGAGATAGTAGGTCCCGCATTCCGGGCACTGCTTGAGCTGCAGGTTATGGAAGATATCGCGCACGACCTCCAGCCTGTCCGCCACCTCGGGCAGGCGGGTGTCTGTCGGTTCGCTCTGGACATGCTCTAAGGCTTGTTCCCAATCGTCGAATTGGGAGCAGATACTACAATGCTGGTGACGAAGAGGGTGAGGCGGCGGCTCAGTCGCCACTTGTTTGGAGTCTTCATCTGCCATCTGGAGATTTGGATTAACAAGGCAGAGGTTACGTCCGCGCGACCGCCACGACCCGCAGGCCGAGGTAACTGACGCGGGAGTCTGGGCTGAACCCGTAGCGGAGGGCAGAGCGGAGGCTGACCGCATAGTTGACCCACGAACCGCCGCGCATCACCCGGTATTTCTGCTCCCCACCACTCAGCCACGCACTGCCGTCCGGCGGCGCGCCCGCATAACTGTCGTGATACCAGTCCTGACACCACTCCCACACATTACCGTGCGTGTCGAATAACCCGAAGGCGTTCGGCTGCTTACTGCCGACCGGGTGCGTCCGATTGTTATTTGCCTTTAGCTTGTCATAGCTCCACTCACCACTTAACCGTGCGTCGCCCCCGTTGTTGTAGTACCACGCCATCGCATCAAGGTTGCCTGAATAGTCACCCGTCGTCCCCGCCCGCGCCGCATACTCCCATTCCGCTTCCGTCGGCAGCCGATAAGTGTAGCCATCATTCTGCCCGTTCAACTTGGCGATAAACGAGACGGCATCATCCCACGATACCTGCTCCACCGGCAGATTGTCCCCTTTGAAGATGCTCGGATTGTTCCCCATTACCGTCTGCCACTGCGCCTGCGTCACTTCGTACTTACCCATGTAGAAGCCATCAGCAATCGTCACCCGATGCGCCGACTGCTCTGGCTTGAACCATTCCACCTTTGCCTCCTTACCATACTCACGCTGCGCTTGTTCATAGGCTCGCTGCACGTCAGCATCGCTCGAACCCATCGTGCAGTTGCCCGGCGGAATCCACACGAACTCGACGCCTGCACGGCTCTGCATCTGCTGCGCTCGTCCCGCCGGCCGTGCTGCGCTCGTCGTGCCCGCAGTGGTGTTATTAGCAGGTGGTGTTACCGGCGCTGGCCGCGCCGTGTTCCCCGCGTTGCTGTTCGGCTGCGCCGCGCTCGTCAACGCCGCCACGCGCCGCCGCGCGATGCCCGCATAGAGACCGTTCGGATAGCGCGTCAGATAGTCCTTGAAATCCTCCGCGTCCGTGCTGGTCTGAATCGCCGCCCAGAACGCCAACTCCTGCTGCGCCGGATCAACCTTCGTCGCCGGCGGCGCGCTCACTGTCACCTCGACCGTCTTGTCGCCCACCTTCAGCTTGATGAAGATAAAGTCGCCACTCTCGTGCCCGGAGTTCCTGAGCGGGTTATACAACGGCGTCTGCTCCGCCCGCCCCGCCACCGCCTCCACCACATAGTTATTGAACAACTCGGCGGCCGTGAACTGCCCCTTATCCATCTGCTGCAAGCCGCGCAACAGCGCCGCCGCAAAGACCGAATGCCCGCCCCCGCCGTTGTCCGCCACCGGCTCGTCGCCGCCACTCGCCATCAGCGTGCGCGAATGCCCCGCCGCCATCCGCTGCAAGAACTGTTCACGCCCCGTCGGGCGCGGCAACATATCATTCAAGCCGCGTGTCAGCGTGCCCGAATAGCAACTATCCGAAATCACCAGCACGTGCT
>JBBRYU010000279.1:0-5452 GCA_038237345.1 Pyrinomonadales bacterium | reverse complement strand
TTGGGCACCCCCCCGCCCCCCACCCCCAGCGGCCACCCCCAAATGGTGCCGCCGCTTCGTGTATTATCGTGCTGCGGTGGTGGTTAATTGTCGGTCGGTGGCGGCGCACTTGGCTGCGCGCCGGGTTGGCTTGAGCGGCGCTCTTCCCGTCTTTGCTTGAACTGCTCGCGCTCCTGTTTGAGTTGCGCGCGTTGTTCAGGCGTCAGCACATTGAACATCTCGCCGTGCAGTTTCTCCGCGTTGGCGCGTAGCTGCGCGTGCAACTCACGCGCGCGTGCTTCCTGTTCCGGCGTGAGCGTGCCGCCGTTGCGCCGGGTCTCCATGAGTTGGCGCAACTCTGTGCGCTGGGTCTTGAAGCCCTCTCCGTTGCGCTCGTGGATGGCGCGCAACTGCTCGCGTTGCGCGTCGGTCAGATTCAGTCCTTTGAGTGCGCGCCGCCCGACACGGTCGTGCTTGCCGCCCGGCCTTATATGCCGGCCATGCCGCTCAAGGCCGCCCATCGGTGCTTGCTGCGTCGCCGTGCCCTGTACCGGCGTCTGCGCGAACGTGGTCAACCCAAGCGCGCATGTGAGCGCGAGCGTCACGCCCGCTTTAGTAAACATAATGCTCATTAGTCCTTCTCCTTGCTGTTTGCCTGATTAGCGGAAATCCGGGCCGGCTCATATCCCCATGACCCGGCCCGCAGCAGGCAGCGCGCCCGAACCGAACTGCCTGCTATCCACCACGCAGCTTTAGACGCAGGCGCGCGACGGAAGGTTGATAAAGATCGCACGTTGTCCGTGGTCAGTTGTCCGTTGTGCTGTCGGCGTGTGTTGCACGTCGAAGATGACACCGACGATTGATGGCACAAAGCACAACTGACCACGGACAACGGACAACGAACCACGCTTTTGCTACAATACGCACGCTATGAAATTCATTGAGCAGATCAATTCACCGGCCGACTTGCGTCGCCTGCCGCTTGAACAGTTGCCCGCCGTCGCCGACGAGATACGGCAGTACATCATCGAAACGTGCGCTCGCATCGGCGGGCACACCGGCGCGAGCTTGGGCGCGGTGGAACTAGCCGTCGCCGTCCACTACGCTTTCGACACGCCCGCCGACCGCGTCGTCTGGGACGTAGGGCATCAGGCTTACGCGCACAAGATTCTGACGGGGCGGCGCGACCGTTTGTGCACGCTCAAACAGTACGACGGTCTCTCCGGCTTCCTGCGCCGCGACGAATCGGAGTACGACACCTTCGGCGCGGGCCACGCTTCTACCTCGCTCTCCGCCGCGCTCGGCATGGCCATCGCGCGCGACCGCCAGCACGAACAGCGGCACGTTTGCGCGATCATCGGCGACGCCTCACTCGCGGGCGGCATGGCGATGGAGGCCATCAATCAAGCCGGCCATTTGAAGACGCGCCTCATCGTGCTGCTGAACGACAACGAGATGTCCATCGCGCCCGCCGTCGGCGCGCTCACCGGCTATCTCAATCGCCTGCGCGAGGCGCAGGGCTATCATCGCTTCAAGGACGAGATGGGCGAGGCGTTGCGCTCCATTCCTTCGGTCGGCGAGCGGCTGCACCATGCGGCGAAGACCGTGAAGGATGCCATCGCGGCGGCCGTTTTGCCGGGCGCGCTCGTCAACGAACTTGGCTTCAAGTATATCGGCTATGTGGACGGGCACGATACGGGCGCGCTCGTGCGTGCGTTGCGCGAGGCGCAGCAGATCAAGGACGGCCCCGTCATCGTCCACGCGCTCACGACGAAAGGCAAAGGCTATCCGGCGCGCGAGAAAAATTATTACGCGTGGCATGCCACCGGCCCCTTCGACCCGCAGACCGGCACGCAGGTCAAAGCTAAAGCCGGCGCGCCGAGCTACACGGCCGTCTTCGGGCAAGCGCTCTGCGAGTTCATGGCGCAAGACGAAAAGGTCGTCGCCCTGACGGCCGCGATGCCCGACGGGACAGGCATCGACATGGCGCTCGAAAAGTTTCCCGAACGTTCATTCGACGTGGGCATCGCCGAACAACACTGCGTCACGTTCGCAGCCGGCTTATCCACCGAGGGCCTGAAACCGGTCTGCGCGATCTATTCGACGTTCCTCCAGCGCGCCTTCGATCAAATCGTGCATGACGTGTGCATCCAGAATCTCAACGTCAAATTTTGTCTGGATCGCGCCGGCATCGCGGGCGGCGACGGCCCGACGCATCACGGTCTCTTGGACATCGCGTATCTGCGCGGCGTGCCCAACCTGATCGCCATGGCCCCGAAGGACGAGGGCGAACTGCGCGACATGCTCTACACGATGCTCAAGCACGAGGGGCCGGCGGCGATGCGTTATCCGCGCGGCAACGGTGTCGGCGCTGACCTCAAACGTGCGCCGCAACTGCTTGAGATCGGCAAGTCCGAACTACTACGCGACGCGGGCGAGATCGCCATCGTCGCTTACGGCTCGATGGTGCATCCATCTTTGCAGGCGGCCGAGCGGCTGGCGAAGGACGGGCTTGAGACGACGGTCGTCAACGCGCGCTTCGTCAAACCGCTCGACGCGAGTCTGCTGCTCGCGCTCGCGCGCACGAAACGTCTGCTCGTCACAGTCGAAGAGGCTTATCTCGCGGGCGGCTTCGGCGCGGCCGTCGCGGAGTTGTTAGAAGAGAATGACTTGCTCGATCAAGTGCGCGTCGTCCGTATGGGCATCCCCGACCGGCTCGTCCCGCACGGCGATCAAAAACTCCTGCTCGCCAAGTTCGGCCTCGACGCCGACGGCATCTACACGCGCGTCAATGAAGCAATCGGCGTACTGGCAGAACAGCGTGTGCCGCGGCGGCCGGCCGTGCGTGGGTAAAGCGGCATGTAGCCATAATAGGAGCTGTCGCGCTAATTCATTCTGGTTGAATGTTAGCTCATTGTCTTCAAGATAGGATTTGTCATCTATAGCGGTTTTCAATTGGATGCGACCTGCACCTGCCGACTCCGGCTCAGCACTATCCTGCTTGATCGGCAATCTGCTTGAATTCTGGTTAGTCGCACGCAAATGCAAACCGCTATAAGGTAGCGCGCCCTCGGGTTTTCATTGTTCATGGTCATGATGAAGCATTACTGACTGAAGCTAAAGATTATTTCCAGAATACCCTGAAATGGCCACAACCAATCGTGTTGCGGGATCAGCCAAGTGGCGGCAAGACTATCATTGAAAAATTTGAAGAACATGCGGGACTTGTTGACTGGGTCTTTATTCTAATATCACCAGATGACAAGATGTTCGATCCAAAGACCGACGATGAAAAGCGTAGAGCTAGACAAAATGTTATTTTCGAACTCGGCTTTTCCTATGGCCTTATAGGTCGTCTCGAAGGCCGGGTCATAGTATTAAAGAAAGGTCATGTCGAGTTACCTTCTGACATTCAAGGAATTATTTGGATTGATGTCTCTGGTGGAATTCGGGCCAGCGGAGAGGATATACGCAGGGAAGTCGGTTTCTAATGATATTTAATTTTTACCAACAGAAGCCACTGATAAGTAAGGCACAAGTGAAATTCCTGAAAGTGACTCTTTCAATAATTCCAAACTAACGAAATTAAACCTTCTGACTGCTTATCTGTTACTCTACAGAATAACTTCTATGACAGAAGTCCACTCCGCGGTTGATTCTTCATTTCTTACTCACTGTTCAGCTAACACAAAGTTCGGGAAGTCTGAGAACACCCACCCGTGCTTGAGCGTGCGATAGATGATCCCTAAGAACTTGCGCGCCGTCGCAATCAGTGCCTTTCTTGAACCGCGCCGCCCCTTGAGCCGCTCGTAGTACTGCCGCAAGTAAGGGTTGAACCGCTTCGCCGTCAGCGTACACTGCACCAGCACCAGTCGCCCCAGCTTCGAGCCGCGCTTCGTGATCCGACCGTGATGCTGCGTTGCGTTAGAATCTGCGACTCGCGGCACAATGCCGAAGTAGCTCGCCAGTTTATCTTCATCGGGGAAGTCGCCTACGTCGCCGATGATCGAGAGCAGCACCGCCGCCGAGTAGTCGCCGATGCCCTTGATGCTCGTCAGGCAGTCGTGCCCCGCGAACTGCTTGCCAAGCTCACAGATCTCTCGCTCCAGCTTGAGGATGCCTTCGTTCAAGCTAATGATCTGCGCGGCGATGACCTCCAACTCCATCCTGACGCGGACTCCTCTGCCCAGAGAAGTGCGGGACCTGCAAGCACTTGTCCGCCGCCTGGAATCTCTCTTGGAGATGCCGCAGATGGCGGTCAATCGACGGGAAGCAGTCGCCAGCACCGAGCCGGTGAGAGACTCTCTGACTGCGCACAGCGCTTTCCTTGAGCAAGAGATCAAGCGCAGCGAAAACTTGATCCAGGACCAGAGCGAGCAGCACCCCACATTAAGAGAGCAGCGTGAGTTGCTCGTCTCAATCCCCGGTATCGGCGACCCAACAGCAGCCAAACTGCGGGCAGAGATACTCGACGTGAAACGCTACAAGAGCGCACGTCAGCTTGCCGCCTTCGCCGGACTCGGGCCACGTCTGCATGAATCCGGCAGTTCGATCAAGCGCAAGGCACGACTGTCGCAGACGGGTGCTCCGCGACTGCGCAAGGCGTTGTACTTGCCAGCCAGCACAGCTATCAAATACAACCCTTATAGCAAAGCCCTGAGCTTGAGACTTAAAAAGCGGGGTAAGTGTCCAATGCAGATCATTGGAGCGGCCATGCGCAAGTTGGTGCATCTCGCTTATGGAGTCTTGAAGAGCGGCAGACCGTTTGATCCCGCACTGGCTAAAACTGCTTGACAGTTAAGACGGTATCTAACATTCTCCATTAGCGTATAACACTGCTCGCCATCATTACAGCGCGGGCTTCACAGGAAGCCCAGTTTCTTGGCTGCGAAGATTAGGAGGAAGGCGATGACGAGGAAGGTCGCCAGCCACGGGCGGTTGCCCATCGGGCATTTGTTGGTCTCACTCATAACTGCTCCCGGTTGCCTGTGACCGACGAACTGTGCGAGCATCTGGGCACAGGCAAGTTAAAACAAGTCCGGCTCGTACGCGCTTAATTTACATGACCGCACCAATTGCTTCAACCGCACGCTACGTTTCGCAGAAGGCGAGTCGCTTCACCGAGTCGGTCATACGCGAGATGACGCGCGAAGCTTTGAAGCATGGCGCGGTCAACCTCTCACAAGGCTTTCCCGATTTCGCCGCGCCCGCAGAGATCAAGCGCGCCGCGATGGACGCGATTGCCGCGGACGTGAACCAGTACGCGATCACCTGGGGCGCGAAAGATTTTCGCCAGGCGATTGCCGAAAAGACGCGCTGGTATCTGGGACTTGAGATCGATCCTGAGACCGAGATCACCGTCACGTGCGGCTCAACCGAAGGCATGATCGCGGCGATGATGGCGACGGTCGATCCGGGCGAAGAGGTCGTCATCTTCGAGCCGTTCTACGAGAACTACGCGCCCGACGCGATC
>JBBRYU010000278.1:0-5491 GCA_038237345.1 Pyrinomonadales bacterium | reverse complement strand
CTGCCGCCCTTTGATTGTACTATTCAACTGGCGCGGCAGACTGCTTACTCCGATACATTCAACGCAACTTCCGTTTTGATGCGAAGCGGCAGAACGCTTATTAGACCGCCAAGCGCGGTACTTTTCGACTATAGCCGACTTTTACCGCCAGCGGTCTAACACCCTGAAAAGCCGACTTTTACCGCGCTTGGCGGTCTAACACGACGAAAGCCGACAATTACCGCGCTCGGCGGTCTAATCCAACTTGAGGCAGGACTACGTCGGCAGTTGGCGCGGGCGCGGCGGCGGCTCGGTCTGCGCCGGGCGCTGCTCGCCCGCCTCGGTGAACATCTCTTTGATCATGCCGACGCTGGAGAGCATCGTCGAAGTCTCGACCGGCATGAAGATGACCTTCGAGTTGTTGCCGCGCACCATCTCTTTCAAACTTTCGATGTAGCGTTGCGTGATCAGATATTGCGCCGGGTTGCCGTGCCCCAACATGGCTTGGGCAATCCGCGAAATCGCTTCGGCTTCGGCAGCGGCGTTGCGCAGACGGGCCTGCGCTGCGCCGTCGGCCTGTAGGATGGCCGCTTCCTTTTCGCCTTCGGCGCGCGTGACGGCGGACTGCTTCTCGCCTTCGGCGCGCGTGATGGCGGCTTGCCGGTCGCCGTCGGCTTGCAGCACCAATGCGCGCCGGTTGCGCTCGGCCGTCATCTGCTTCTCCATCGTGATGCGCACGTCTTCGGGCGGATTGATGTTCTTCACGTCCACGCGCGTCACCTTCACGCCCCACTTGTCGGTCGCTTCGTCGAGGATGATGCGCAGTTTGGCATTGATCTGATCGCGTTGCGAGAGCGTGTGATCCAAATCCATGTCGCCCATCACGGCGCGCATGCCGGTGATGGTTAACTGCACCAGCCCGCCGACGAGATCATTCATCTCGTAGACGGCCTTGATCGCATCGGTGATCTGCCAGTAGACGACCGAGTCCACGTGGATCGTTACGTTGTCGCGCGTGATGACGGGCTGCGGCGGCAGGTCGATAAACTGCTCGCGCAGATCGATTGAAGTGAGACCGGGGCGCACGCTCGTCCAGTAGACCGCGCGCGGCTTCTCGAAGAACGGGATGATCATGTTCAAGCCGCTGTTCGCCAGCCGGTCGAACCGCCCGAAGCGTTCGATCACCAACACAGTTGCCTGCGGCACGATCTTGATCGTCTTCAACGCCACGACGAGCACAGAGATCGACACGAACAGGACGAAGAGTAGAAATAAAGCGGGCATTTTTCACCTCCGAATTAAAGGGGCTGGCAGAGACGCACATTCCGCTGCGCTTTGGCGGCGCAACTATAACGGATCGCGCCGGTCGGTTGAAAGCATTGGCGGTGGTGGCTGCCAGCCGCCGCGCGCCGCTTCCACGATGCGCGCCGCAGCCAACACTTCCGCTTCCGCATGCGGTCGCCCGACAATCTGCACGCCAAGCGGCAAACCTTCCGGCGAACGACCGGCGGGCACGGCCACGGCCGGCAACCCGTACACGTTGAACGTCTGCGCATAACTGAACGCCCGCCAGAGACTCAGTTCCTCATCGCCAACCCTCACCCTACGCGCATCATGCAGGAAAGCAGGCCCGGCACTGATGGGCGCGACGATGAGCGGAGTCGTCTTCATCCATTGCAGTAATTCCGCGCGCAGCCCGTCGCGCAGAAACCACGCGGCGAAATATTCATCAAGCGTCTGCCCCGCCTCTTTAGTGCCACGCCACAACATGCCTTGCGCCGAAGGGCCGGCCAACGCCTCGCGCCCTTCATGCAAAGCGCACATCTGCCGCTGCACTGCCCGCGCGAACAGTGGCAGCCACAGTTCTGCTCCTCGCGCGATATGCGGCGGCCGCTCCGCCAACGGCACGAGACCTGCCGCCTCTAAGCTGCGCACCGCCGCCGCAACGGCCTGCTTCGTCCCCGCCGTCACGGGCGCTATGCCATCGTCGGTGTACCAAGCGACTTGATAACCGCGCAGTTCGATTTCCATCCGTGCGCTGCCGCGCTGACCGGCAGTCAACGGCTCATCATTGGCCAACACATCGAACAACAGCGCGAGATCGTCAACGCAACGGGCCATCGGGCCGAAGGTTTCATGCGCGGCGAACGGCCCGTCGGCGGGCGGGAAGTGACCCGCGTTCGGCACGCGCCCGATGGTCGGCAGCAAACCGACGATGCCGCAGAAATGCGCGGGGATGCGAATCGAGCCTGCCAAATCGCTGCCCATATCCGCCGGCGATAGACACGCGCTGATGGCCGCCGCCGCGCCGCCGCTCGACCCGCCCGGCGTGCGCGTAAGATCGTGCGGATTGTTGGTGCGCCCGAAGAGCGGATTCGCCGACTCGTGATCCAGCGCCAACTCGCAGACGTTTGTCTTGCCCAAGATGATTGCGCCCGCCGCCCGCAGACGCGCCACTGCCGGCGCATCTACTCCCGGCACATAGTCAGCGCGCAGACGCGAGCCGCTCGTCGTCAACAACCCGCGCGTGGCAATCGTGTCCTTGATTGTCATCGGCAGACCGCACAGCGGCCCTGCCAGCTCGCCGCGTATGATCATCTGCTCAGCCGCCTGCGCCTGCGCCAACACGGCGGGCGCAAATGTCACGATGGCATTCAGTTGCGCATTCAATTCATCTGCGCGACGCAGATGCGCTGCGACCACTTCAACCGGCGAGACCTCACGCGTGTGCATGAGTTCGAGCAACCTTGTTGCGGAAAGTTTTGTAAGTTCGTCAGCCAGTTTGTTGCCCCTCTCACTTATTGCTCGCTTGTTTCCGTTAACAGTTGAATAAATTTGCGCGCGGCTGTGCCGAGCGTGCGGTCGCTCCGATGGATGACGCCGACGGAGCGCGTCCATTCCGGTTCGGCGAGCGCGACGACGGCGAGTTGGCCCGTGCGTTGTTCGTCGATCACGCTCGGGCGCGGCACGATGGCGACGCCGAAGCCGACCTCGACCGCGCGTTTGATCGTCTCGATGTTGTCGAACTCGGCGACGCGGCGGACGGCAACGCCGTGTGCGCGCAGGATGCGGTCGGTCGCCTGCCGCGTCGGGATGTCGCGCTCGAACAAGACGAAGTCCAATCCATCGAGTTCACGCGCGCTTAGCTTCTTCAGTTTCGCCAATGGATGCTTCGGCGGGCAGATCAGCACGAGCCGGTCGCCGCGCAAGGGCACAATCTTCAGCCCGCTCTTCTTCTTCGGATACGCGACGACGCCCAACTCAACCGTGCCGTTCAGCACGTCGCGCACGATGCTCGTCGTGCGGCTGTACTCAAGATCGATCTTAGCCTCCGGGTACAACTCCATGAAGCGGCGGATCGCGGGCGGCAGCTCGTGCAGCCCGATGCTATACACGGTCGCGACATGCACGTTGCCGCTCACCGTGCCGGTCAGCGTGCGCATGCGTTCTTCCAAACGCATGTACGCGGCCACGACGTTGCGGCTTTCCTGATAGAACGCTTCGCCGTCTATCGTCAGCCGCACCTCGCGCCGCCCGCGCACGCGCTCCAACAGCTTGCGCTTGAATTTAGTTTCCAGCCCGCGCACCTGTTGACTGACCGCCGATTGCGTCACGTAATTGGCTTCAGCGGCGCGCGAAAAACTTTTCGTGTCCACGAGATCACAGAAGATTTTTAATGTTTCGATCTGCACACACGGATTATAAGTTTGGCAGGACAATACACGCTAGTTATTTCATTTTACCTGCCCGCGATTAATGACTAAACTCTGCTCGCAGATGGAAACGATTGTACCGGCTGTTGGGGCGAAAGATGCGCTCAGCGCGCAACTAACGATTGCTTTTCCGGCCGCGCGCCATATAATCATGGGCGTTCCACTGCAAGCTGTATCGTTCGCCGCGCATGCACGCGCATAAACGCCCTTAATTGTGGTCGGCGCGCGTCGTGCGTTCGGTGGCGAAGAGGAGGGTCTTTCCTGAGATGGCTGTCCGTTTGAGTCGCAACTTTCTGCTGCGCAAGCTGCACCAACTGTCGGGCATCATCCCGCTCGGCGTCTTTCTTTTGGAGCATTTCTACACCAACTCGAAGGCGCTCGACGCGCATCAAGGGCTGACAAATTTTAACGCGGCTGTGACTGACTTGCAGTCGATCCCGTACATCATCTTCGTCGAGATCGGCGGTATCTTCATCCCGCTCATCTATCACGCGCTTTACGGCCTCTTCATCACGATCCAGTGGCGACCGAACAATCTGCACTATCCGTACCCGCGCAACTGGTTTTATACCATTCAGCGCGTCACCGGCATTATTCTCTTCTTCTTTATCACTTTTCACGTGCTCAACTTTCGCTTCGGGCTGATTCCGGGTCTGAATACCCGCTCAGTCGCGACGCACGCCAACGAGGCGTTTCAGATCGTTCAAGCCGAATTCAGCATCTGGTGGGTCAGAGTTGTCTACACCATCGGTATCACCGCGACCGTGTGGCACTTCGCCAACGGGCTGTGGCTGTTCGCAGTGGACTGGGGCATCGTGATCGGCGAGCGGGCGCAGCGCGTGATGGGCTACGCCTGCATCGCGCTTGGCGTCTTTCTGCTTGCGGTAGGCATCAACGCGATGATGGCGTTCATCTGGACGGGCGGACTGCTCGGAGGGATTCTTTACTAAGATGGGCGAAGTTCGCGCCAACACGCTGCTGGTCAACGCGGTTGACGAGGCGCTCGCGCGGCGCGGGCAGATCGCGGCTGACGAAATTCGCCAATATGAAGCCGACGCACTCGTTGATACCGGCGTGGTGCGCAGCATCTTGCCGGCGCATGTCGTCCAACAGTTGGGTCTAGCGATTCGCGGGCAACGTGTGGTCGAGTACGCAGATGGACGCAATGAGGCTGTCGGTGTGACCGAGCCTGTCATCTTCAACATCTACGGCCGAGACACAATGGAAGAGGCGCTTGTGCTAGGTGATGAGGTGCTGGTGGGGCAGACGGTATTAGAGAAATTGGACTTGCTTGTGGACTGTGCCAGACAAAAGCTTGTCCCGAATCCAGCGCACCCGGATCAGCCGGTGACAAAAGTTAAATAAGGGAACGTTGCAAAGATGGCGACACCAAGTAAAGATTTGAAGATCGCGATTGTCGGCGGCGGACTCGCCGGACTGGCCGCCGCGATGCGGATCGCCGAAGCGGGCCACGCCGTCGATCTGTTCTCCGTCGTGCCGGTCAAACGCTCGCACTCGGTCTGCGCGCAGGGCGGGATCAACGGCGCGGTCAACACTAAAGGCGAAGGCGACTCGCCGTGGAAGCACTTCGACGACACGGTCTATGGCGGCGACTTCCTCGCCAATCAACCGCCCGTTAAGGCGATGTGCGAGATGGCCCCGGCGATCATCTATCTGTTCGACCGGATGGGTGTGCCCTTCTCGCGCACGACCGAAGGCTTGCTCGACTTTCGCCGCTTCGGCGGCACGCTCCATCACCGCACCGCGTTCACAGGCGCATCGACCGGGCAACAACTGCT
>JBBRYU010000277.1:0-5506 GCA_038237345.1 Pyrinomonadales bacterium | reverse complement strand
TTCTCATCGAGGCGTTGCACGATGCCGAAGCTGCCGCGATCAATCGTCGAGCGGAAGAAGCGCGTGACGCTCACGTCGCGCGAATACTGCAAAGAGGCCGCGAGCGGCGAGAACTTCGCCTTGCCATAGTGGCGGAAGCGCGGATCGAAAAACTCGAAACGGAGCAACTGATGCTGCTTGTTCGCGCGGAAGCGGATCGCGCCCTGCCGCAACTCGCCGCGCAGGTTGTTGTTCTGCAACTCGTAGCCGCCGAGCGGGCCGCCGTCGGTCGAGAAGCCGAAGATGTAATCCCGCCGGCGCGGCTTCAACTCTTCGACATCGATGATCACGTCGCGCGTGTGGAAGCCGTTCGCGCTCTCGGTCGCGGACTGTGTACGGATGATGACTTGCCGGAAAGCGTTCGTCTCATACAGCACGCGCTCGCTCTCGGCCACATCGTCCGCGCGCAAGACCTCGCCCGGTTTGAGCGGGATGGATTCGAGGATCGCCTTGCGTTTGGTGTACAGGCGCGCGTCGGGCGTCGTGCCTTCGTTGCCGTTGATGATGATGTGATTGATGAAGACCTTGCCGCCCTCGGTCACGTCATAGACGAGCCGCACCTGCTCGTCGCCGTTCTCGTTCTTCGGCAACTCGACGACATCCACACGCACATCCGCGTCCGCATAGCCGTTGCGCCCGTAGAGATTGCGTATGCGGTCGGCGTCGTTGCGCGCGAGCGTGCGCGCGTAAGGCGCGCCCGTGATCGTGCAGGCTTCGCCGCGCAGGGCGGCGGCCTTGCACGGCTCGTCGCGCAGTTGGTCGGCCGTGTAAATCTGATTGCCGCGCACGTCCACGCCCGTGACGCGCGTCAGCGGGCCCTCGCGGACAGCGAAGGTGATGACCAAATCTTCACTGTTGAGCGAGACACCCTGCCGAACTTCGGCCTTCGCCCGCCGGTAGCCGAGATCACGGTAGCGCGCTTCGACCGTGCGTTGATCCTGTTGGAGTATGTCCAGACTCGTGTAGCCGCGCCCGGCCTTGCCGATGAATGGCAGGACGCTCAACAGCCCCGATGTCTCCGAGCGCAGGTCGTCGGCGAGGTCGTCGTACGTGAGTTGCGCCGGGCCGTTGGTGTCGGCGTTGATGATGCGTATGTCAGTCAGCCGAAAGCGCCGTCCGCGCTCGACTGTGTAAGTGATGTTGACGGTGCGCCCGCTCAACTCTGCCGGCGCGGGCAACTGGCACGTCTCTGCTACATCGCCCGGCGTGTCCTGTCCACCGAGCGCGCCTGTGATGTCGGTCTGCGCCACACCCGCCTGCGTGTTGCCGGTCGGCGCGGCGGGCGCGTTGCTGGTCGGCGCGTTTGCGCTGGCGGCCGCACTCGTGCTTGGGCTGTTGCCTGCGGGCGCGGGTGTTGAAGTCACGGTTGAGCCGGGCGCGCTCGTCGTATTCTGCGCGGGCGTGACCGAGCAATTGGCTGTCACGTCGGCGAAGAAATAGCCTTCCTCCTGCAAGCGATTGCGCAGCCGGCGCTTCCCCTCTTCAATGGCCGATTCGTCAATACTGCCCTCGCGCTTCACGGGCAGCAACTCGCGCTCGGCCTTTTCGCCGGGCTGAAAGCCCTCAACCTTTACGTTGACGCTCGGGCCGATGCTGCCTTTGAGCGTGACCGTGATCCTGTCGCTGGCCGAATCGCGTAGCACCTTCGGTTCGTTCAACTGCGGCGCGAGATAACCGGCCGCGATAATCGCCTGCCGTATACGCCCGATGTCTTCGCCGAGCGCATTGCGCGTGAACGGCGCGCCCGTTTGCAACTTCAACGCAGCCTGCACACGCGCACGGTCGAACCCGGTGATGTCTATGTTGAAAGCATCAACGCGCGCCTGCGGCCCCGTGTTGATGTTGTAGGTAATGGTCGCGCTCGTGCCGCTTGGGTTGAGCCTCTGCTCATAGCTTACGTCGGCTTGATAGAAGCCGTGGTCGCGCAAATATGTTTGCAGCAGATCGGCGTTGGTCTTGAGCGCCTGCTCGGAGACGCGCGCTCCGGGTTGGAGCAAATTAAGGCGCGCCCGCAATTCGTCGGTCGAGACGGGCACACCGGGCGGCGCGCCCGTCACGTTTAAGAGCACATCGCCGACGCGCACCGCCGGGCGCACGACGAAACGCAGCCGCAAGCCCGCCGCTCCCTCGTCCACCGCTTCGACCCGCGCATTCGCCACGCGCCCCGAATCGAAGAGCGCCTGTAGAGACTCGCGCACGCGCGCGGCGGCAAAGCGCGTGCTCGGCGCGACCGCGAGCAACGCCACAAGTTCGCCTTCGGCCCGCGCATCGCGCGGCACGCCTTCGAGCGTCACCTCCACGGCTGTAACCGTCCGCCCTTCATAACGACTCAGGTCAGGCACGGACGCACCACGAGCGCGCACGCCACACGCGACGAGTAAAAGGACAACGACGAAGATGCTCCCCCAACGACTGCTCACCGACACCCCACTTGCTTACTGCCCTCAGAATCGCTTCCGGAAACGAATCTCAAAACTGAAATTATTATTCTGCGTGCGCAGCGTGTTGATTGCGCCCTGCTGATATTGCGCGACAAACGAGAGGCGATCCGAGACGCGGTATTCGAGCGCGACGACTTGATTCTGCTCGGTCGTCACATTGGTCGAATAGGTCAGCGCCAAATTGCGGTTGATCTGTCGCCCCACCGTGAGCCGCGCGGTCGGGCTTGAGCCGCCGCGCCCCGCGATGAGCGGGTCAAGTTCAAAGCGGTTCAAGCCAAACAGCTTGTCGGTCGCACGCTGCACAGGCGCGTTGATGATCGCATCGGTCAACAGACTCGTCGCCGTGCCCAGCCCGGTCTGCGCCAGCGTCGAGCTGCCTTGATCGCCGGACGAAAGATTGCCCGTCGTAACGAGCGCGACGACATCCGCTTGCGGCAACGCCGGATCGGAACTGACGGCAGCGTTCGGCGACGAGAGCGGCCCCGTCAGATTGACGATCACGCGATAGCCTTTGATCTCGGATTCGGCCTGTATGTTCAAGAGCGGATCGGCGTCGCGGCGCATCGGCAGATCGATGAAGGCGCGCGTCAACTCGTAACGGTCGTTGCGAAAACTGAGCGTGCCGCGCGTCGCGGTGACGCGCCCGCCGACGATGGGGTCGTCAATCGTGCCGCGAATCTGCAACGCGACCGAGCCGACGGCGTCCGCGATGTTGTTGCGCACGACGAGCGCGTCGCGCCCTTCGACCGCCAACTCAAGCTGCGTGTTTGCGGTCAGTCCGCCTTCGCCGCCGCCTTCGGAGATGGTCGTTTCGGGTCGCCGGTTGATCAGATCGGCCAACTCAATGTCTTTGGTGTACTCGGCGCGGCGCAAATTCACCGTGCCGCGAATCAGTTGCGACTGCAAATCGCCCTGCACGACGAGGTTAGCGTCCGCAGTCGAGCGGAAGTCCTGCGGGAACGGCACGGTGATCTGTTCACCGCGCACGTTCAGTTGGAACTTCGCCAGCGAGAAGCCGGCGAGTGACGCGCCGCCGGAGACCGAAATCGTGCCGCCGCCGAGCCGGCCCGTGAGCGCGTCGAGTTGCGCGCGGTCGGCCGTGAAGCGCACGTCACCGTTGATCTGCGAGACGGTCAACCGCTCGTCCGCAATGAGCATCGAGAAGGTTGCGCCCGCGACCGCCGCCGTACCCGTGATGTTCGGCTGCGCGAACGTGCCCGCGACGCGCACGCCCACCTTCGCCGCGCCCGCGAGAAAGACGTTGCGCGAGAAACTGTTCAAGACGCGCAAATTCAGATCGCCGTCCACCGTGAAATTCTGATGCCCGTTTGCCCCGAGCGCGGCCGTGCCGCCGAACGTGACGTTCGTCCCCGGCCCGGTGAACTGCGTCTTGTCGAACGTGATCTCGTCCGGCGTGAACGTCACGAGCAGCGGATCGACGGCCGCGAGTTGCACGTCCGCGACTTGCACGACCAACTGGCTGAGCTGCGCCGTGCCGCGCAAGCCCGCGAGCGAGAAGCCCTGTTCGCCCTCCGCGTTCTCGCCGAAGAGATTGCCGCGCGCGCGCAACGTGCCCGTCGCGCGGCCCATCACCTTCACATCCGAGTTCGGCAGCAGCGCGGCAAAGAGCGGCGTCAGGTCTACGTTTGTCAGCGTCGTCTCAATCGTCGTCGGCAATTCGTCTTTACTGAGATCGACGGTCGCGGCGATGACTTGCGGCTGGCCGAGGATGCCGGTCGTCAGTTGCAAGTTGAACTTCTGCTCTTCCGTGCGCCCGACGAGCGTGAGCGTGCCGGCCGCTTGCCCGTTGAGCGCGACATCGTGCCCCGTGCCGCTGAGATCGATCTTGTAGCTGCGCGGATCATTGGCCAGCCCGTTGGCGGTCGCGGTGAAATCAACCGTGCCCGCGAGATTCGGTGTGCCGGTCGCGCCCGTGAGGGCCGCGAGCACGTCGAGCTTGACGCCTGTGCCTTGCGCGTTCAGATCGAAGCGCGAGCTATCAATGTCGTAAGTGCCTTTCGCGTTGACCGTGCCGGCGCGAAAGCGCGCGTTCAGATTTTCGAGATTGACCGTTTTGCCGCTAAACGTCGCCTTCAAAGCGATCTCGTCAAACGGCTCATTCTTGATCACGCCGGGGCCGGCGCGTAGGTCTGCGTTGCCGCTCAGCGCGCCGGGAATGCCCGTAACGTGGACGCGGCCCGAAGTCGGGCCGGCGGCGGCCAACTGCGTGGTCAGACTGCTCTTTTGTCCGCTGGGGATCGCGGCGAGCAGATTGCCGATGTCCACGCGGTTGAGCGTCGCATCGAGCGTGACGTTGTCCGCGCCCACGCGCGGGATGTTCAAGGCGAACTGCGCGTTGCCGCCATCGGCTGGCGCGAGCAGTCCGTCGGGAATACTGATGGCGTTTGCATCGGAAACAATCGAAGCGGTGAGCGCGCCGAGGTCGTGCCCGTTGACGCGCAGCGAGCCGACGGAAGCGCGGCCGTTCACGAGTGGATCGGCGAGTTGGCCGCGCACCGTGCCGTTGAAATCGAGCTTGCCCACGAGGTCTATGCCGTAGTCCGACAGTTTATCTTCGAGCGTAGGGATGAGACCCGACGTGACGACGATGCGCTGAAGCTCGCTCGCGTCGGTTGAAGCCAAGTGGACTTGTAAGTTTGAATCGCCCGCGAACGCGAACTGCCCCGTCGCGTTCAACTCGGACGCGCCCGCGCGCAAGGAAGCTTGACTGAGTTGGAAGTTGCCCCGGTCGGCCGTGAGCGCGACCGTGCCGTTAATGGGCGTGCGCCCGCTCGTCTCGTTGCCGGTCTCGCCGGTGAGTTGCGCGGTCAGATTGCCGCTCGCCAGTTTCACGTCCGTGCCCGGAAAGCGCAGGTCAACCGTGCCCGTCGTCGCGCCCGTCACCGGCACGGCGCGGCCCGTCAACACTGCGAGCAGCCCGCCGATGTCGAGACCCTCAAACGTGGCATTGACGTGCGACGCGCCGCGCCCCTTGTTGATGACGGCGCTGCCGCGCGCACGCCCGT
>JBBRYU010000276.1:0-5522 GCA_038237345.1 Pyrinomonadales bacterium | reverse complement strand
GTGCGTTGATTGAGACGCCGGTGTTTATGCCGGTCGGGACGGCGGGCACGGTGAAGGGCACGCGCTTCGACGCGCTTGAGTCGCCGGAGTTGGACGCGCGCATCATTCTCGGCAACACGTATCACCTGTGGCTGCGGCCGGGCGTGGACGTGCTGCGCGCGTGCGGCGGGCTGCATCGCTTCATCGGTTGGGAGCGTGCGCTGCTCACGGATTCGGGCGGCTTTCAGGTTTGGAGTCTGGGCGCGTTGCGCAAGTTGAAAGAAGAGGGCGTCGAGTTTCGCTCGCACGTGGACGGGAGCGCGCGTTTTCTGTCGCCCGAGGTTTCTATGGAAGTGCAGGCGACACTCGGCTCGGACATAGTGATGGCGTTCGACGAGTGCGCGCCCGGCGAGGCCGCGCACGAAGTCGCACGCACTTCGATGGAGTTGACCGCGCGTTGGGCGGCGCGTTCGCGCGCACGCTTCGATGAGTTGCAACGCGAGGGTGCGGACGCAGGCAGCACACCCGAACATCATGCGTCGGTCAATGGCGCGCAAGCTTTGTTCGGCATCGTGCAGGGTGCGGCGCATGCAGACTTGCGTTTGGAGAGCCTCGCACGCACGGTCGAGATCGGATTCGACGGCTACGCCATCGGCGGCTTGAGCGTCGGGGAGGAGAAGCCGGTCATGTACGACACCATCGAGCTGCTTGCGCCGCGCATGCCGCCGGATCGTCCGCGTTATTTGATGGGCGTCGGCACGCCGGAAGATTTGCTTGCGGCGGTCACGCGCGGCGTGGACATGTTCGACTGCGTGTTGCCGACGCGCAACGGGCGCAACGGGCAGGCGTACACCACGCGCGGCCCGCTCAATATCAAGAACGCGCGTTGGACGACCGACACGCGCCCGCTCGACGAAGACTGCGCGTGTTCCGTCTGTCACAGGCATTCGCGCGCATACCTGCGCCATCTCTATCTGACGGGCGAGATGTTGGCGAGCATCTTGCTGACGCATCACAATCTCGCGTGCTTCCTTGACACCATGCGGCGCGTAAGGCAAGCTATCCGGTCTGGTAATTTCGCGCGATTTCAGCGAGAGTTTTTAGAGCGGTACAACGCCGGTGTCGGGTGAGTGCGCCCGCGATTGAGACGGGGCCGGGCACTCGTCGGTCGCCGGACTTTTCTTCTCCGCCCGCGCGACTTTCGTGCCCCTGTCGCGCGCGTGCGTCACACTGAGCAAATAAACTGAGTCAACGGTTCACTACTTAATTCAATGACTACTCTGTGGTTTCTGCCTTACATTGCGATTTTCGGCATCTTCTATTTCCTGATCATCGCCCCGCAACGCCGCCGGCAACGCGCGCTGCAAGAGACGGTCGCGAACCTGAAAGCCGGTGACCGCATCGTCACGAACGGCGGTATCATCGGCACTATCAAATCCGTGCGCGAAAACTCGTTGCTCATCATGAGCGCAGACAAATCCATGCTCGAAGTCTCGCGCGGCGCGGTCGCCGGTATGCAGACGGACGAACCGAAGAGTTAAGCCTAATGCTTGCCGGTGCGCTAAACGTGCTGGCCCCCATCGCTTCGTGCTTTCGGGCGCGACGTGAATTGAAACATAAAACCGATGAAGAAGAATTTAACGCAACGGGCCATCATTATTGCCATTGTCACTATCGCGGGTCTCTACGCGGTCATCGGGCCGCGCCATCGACCGACCGCGCACGACTTCACGCCCGCCGGTCTCAAGCAGACGCTGGCCGAAAATATACACCTCGGTCTTGATCTCAAGGGCGGCTCGCACCTCGTCATGCAGGTGAAGACCGACGAGTTTTTGAAGACGCTGACGCAGACCACCGCCCGCGCCGCCGAGAACGCGGCGAAGAATGCCGGCAACCAGGCGCAGGATGTGAAGTGGGTGACCGACAACGGCAACTACAGTTTCACGCTGACGGCGAGCGATCCGGCGAAGGTGACGGATCTGCGCGACGCGGTGCCGAAGAAAGTTGATCTGAACGATTGGAGCGCATCCACATCGGGCAACGCGGTCACTTGGGCGCTGACCTCGAACGCGCAACGCACACTTTCGGATCAAGCGGTTGATCAAGCGATGCGGATCATTGACAGCCGCATCAACGCGGTCGGCGTGGCCGAGCCTCTACTGCAACGTCACGGCGGGCAGAACTCGCATCAGATACTGTTGCAGATGCCCGGCATTCAAGACCCGGAGCGTGTCAAGAATTTGCTCATTCAAGCATCGAAACTCGATCTCGTCCACGTCGTCAGTCCGCCAAGTCCGCAGCCCGTGCAGACTTACACGACGGAGCAGGAAGCGAATCAGTCGCTCGGCGGCACAGTGCCACCGAATAAACAGGTGCTCGCTTATGCGGAGCGCGACGAGCCGACAGCGGCGGGCGCGAACGCGAACACGGCGGCCGAGCAAAATAAACCGAAGAAATGGGTCGTGGTTGACGTGCCGCCCGTCGTGGACGGCAGCGAGTTGCGCACGGCGCAGGCCATCGCAAACGATGCGACGGGGCGCGGCGGTTATCGCATCACCTTCGGTCTCAAGCCGGCCGGCGCGGACAAGTTCGGGCAGTGGACGGGCGCCAACATCAATCAGTACATGGGCGTCGTGCTGAATGGCGAAGTGAAGTCGGTCGCGTTTATCAAGTCGCAGATCACGGACTCCGGCGAGATCAGTGGTCGCTTCTCGAAAACTTCGGCCGAGGATTTGGCGCTGACGCTGCGTTCGGGCGCACTGCCCGCGCCGCTTCAGTATCTCGAAGAACGCACGGTCGGTCCGAGCCTCGGCGCGGACTCGATCCGTTCGGGCGTCAAGGCGTCGCTCTACGGTCTCGCGCTCGTCGTTGCGTTCATGCTCTTTTACTATCGCGGGTCAGGCATCAACGCGGTCGTCGCACTGCTGCTGAACATCATTCTGATGTTGGCGGGCCTTGTCATCTTCGGCGCGACGCTGACGCTGCCCGGCATCGCCGGCATCATCCTGACCATCGGTATGGCCGTGGACTCGAACGTGCTCATCTTTGAGCGCATCCGGGAGGAGCTGCATTCGGGCAAGACCGTGCTGTCAGCCGTCGATCAGGGCTTCGCCCGCGCGTTCGTGACGATCATCGACACGCACGTGACGACCATTGTCTCGTCGCTGTTCCTGTTCATCTTCGGCACGGGGCCGATTCGCGGCTTCGCCGTCACACTCGTGCTGGGCTTGCTCGTCAATCTGTTCTCGGCCGTCTACGTCTCGCGCACGATCTTCATCTGGATACTCAATCGCAGAGGACATCGCCCGGAGACGATTAGCATTTAACTACAGGGACGAGTGACGAGTGACAAGCTATTGTCTTTAACTCGTCACTTGTTACTTGGCACTCGTCACTGTTTTAAACGTCATGGTTCAATTATTCAAGAACGCTAACATCGACTGGCTGGGCAACCGGCGCATTTTTATCACGGTCTCGATCCTGCTGATGCTGGCGGGGATGGTCTCGGCCGTCGCGCGCTATGCGACGGGCCGCACGCCGTTCAACTTGGGTGTGGACTTTAAGGGCGGCACGGTCATCACGGCCAAATTCAAGCAGCGGCCATCGGCCGAAGCGGTGCGCGATGCGCTGCATAAAGCCGGCGTGACAGAGGCCGTCATCCAGCCTGCGACGGACAAGCCGGACGAGCATCTGATCAAGTTGCCGCGTTTGGATGCGGCACCGCCGGCGCAGACCAGCGCCAGCCCCCCAGCGGGACAGACGCAAGGGCAGGCGACAAATCAGCCTACGACGCCGCCGGAGCAACAGGCGGGCGTGGACGCGGGGCGCGCGAGCGTGGCGAAGGCATTGACAGCGTTCGGGCCTGAAGTGTCCAGCACACAGCCGTTCCCGGCGGAAGGTAATGCTTTCCAGATCGTGGGCACGGACGCGGTCGGCGCGGTCGCGGGCGCGGCGCTCAGGAATCAGGCGGTCGCCGTCACGCTGCTCGCGCTCGTTGGCATCCTCGTCTACATCGCGTTGCGCTTCGAGTGGACTTACGGCGCGGCGGCCGTCATCGCCGTCTTCCACGACCTGCTCGTCACTATCGGCATCTTCTCGATCTTCCAATGGGAAATCAGTCTGACCGTGATCGCGGCGCTCTTGACGCTGGTCGGCTTTTCCGTCAACGACACCATCGTCACCTTCGACCGCGTGCGCGAGAATTTGCGCCTGCGTCGCCGCGACTCGCTCTACGATATTACTAACGACTCGATCAACCAGACGCTCTCGCGCACGGTGATCACGTCGGGGCTTGTGCTGCTGTCGGTGCTGGCGCTGGTCTTGTTCGGCGGCGAAGTGCTGTTCGGCTTCTCGGTCGCGCTCCTGATCGGCGTCATCTTCGGCACATACTCGTCCATCGCTATCGCCAGTCCGATCATGGTCTGGTGGCAGCAGCGTCTGGAGCCTGCGCGGACGCAGCCCCTCGCGCCGCGCACAGTGGGCGGTCAAACGCCGCGCGGCCTCGCGCCGCGGGGCGCGGGCGAGCAAAAAGCCAGGGCCGCTGCGCGCGGCTCGCAAGGCGCGGCGCGTTCGTAAAGTTCATGATTAAATAACGTATTTAGCGGAGATTTGTCCTTGACTTCAACGCGCGATGCGACATAGACTGTCGCCCGTTGCTGGCCAATTCATTTGCTTTACAAACGCACTCGTTCGTGACGCGGAGGTGTCTGCGGATGCGCTGTGCGCTTGTTGGCTGAACGGCGTTTGACAGACTTATGCGTGAATCCCTCGTGCGTCCTTATGCCTTGTGCATACAGCGACCACCCGCATGCCTGCCCGCCGCCTGCCCCCAGTGTATAAGGTTCAACTAAATCGTCCGCCCGGTTGTTTAGCAGCCGACGTTATTGGAACAAACGCTTTGCCGGTGACATCTAACCGGATGATCGTTTTCGCACGTCTGACCCGCTGGCACTGGATGAGGGAGGAACAGAGATGTTCGATAGTCTAGTCGAGTCTGGTTCGCACAAGGACGACCTCGCGCGCAAAGGCTCGTTCTTCTTGGGCACACTGGCCATCTATTCCGTGATCGTCGTCGGCTTGGCGATCCTCAGCGTTGTGACCTACAACAACAGCCTGCCTGAGGATAACCTTGAGTTGATGACGATGGTTGCGCCCGTGCCTGTGCAGCAACAGGAAAAGCAGCCGGAGCAGAAGCAAGAGGTAGCGCCCAAACAGACCCAGCAACAAGAGGTGGCCACCCGCACCGAGTTCGTCGCCAGCACGCTCGATCCGAGCAAAGTACCGACGAAGGTGGAGAACGTGGCGAGCCGGGTGCCGCCGGTGCCGCCCGGCGGCGCGGTGCTGAGTAGTCGTAACTCTGATCCGGTGGGCGGCCCGAGCGGGCCTATCGGCCCCGTCGGCCCCGGCGCAGGCGTCGGCACCGGCGCGGGCACAGGCCCCGTCGTGAAGGTGGAAGATGATGAGCCGCGGCCGCCGAAACCGACGCCTCCGCCCAAGCCGAAAGCGCCGATCTCGCAGGGCGTGTTGAACGGCAAGGCGATCAG
>JBBRYU010000275.1:0-5534 GCA_038237345.1 Pyrinomonadales bacterium | reverse complement strand
GCCGGGATAGAGCGTCGCCTCGGTCAGGCTGCGCATGTTGGGCGAAGGGTTGACCCACATCAGGTTTGTCGCGTCGAACCACTGCGCGCGTCGCCAGCCGTCCAGCTGCACGACGCGCAGATCGCAGTTGAGCTTCCGTTCCTCGTTGAAGAGCCGCGCCAGTTCGCCGACCGTCATGCCGTGGCGCACGGGGATCGTGTGATAAGCGATGAAGGAAAGTTTATCTTGATCGGTTAGCGGCCCCTCCACCTCCGTGCCGCCAATCGGGTTCGGGCGATCAAGCACGTAGACGGGCAGATGCGCCTGCGCCGCCGCTTCCATCATGTAGCCGAGCGTGGAGATGTACGTGTAGAAGCGCGTGCCGATATCCTGTATGTCGTAGACGAGCGCGTCGAGGTTTTTTAACTGTTCAGGCGTTGGCCGCCGCGTCTCGCCGTAGAGCGAATAAATGGGCAGGCCCGTCTGCTCGTCCTTCGTGTCCGACACCTTCTCGTCCGCCAGCCCGCGTATGCCATGCTCCGGCGAGAAGAGCGCGACGAGTTTTACGTTCGGCGCGGCGCGCAGCACGTCAACCGTCTGCCGCCCGCGCCGGTCGCGCCCCGTGTGATTCGTCACCAAGCCAATGCGCAGGTTGGCGAGTTGTTTGAACCCGTCGCGCACAAGCACGTCAACGCCGGTCAACACTTCCGTGTCGGCCGCGCTCGCGCTGCTCGCGTTTGTCGCTGCCGCGTTCGCGCCCGTGATCCGCGCGACGCTCGCCAGCAACTCGGCGGAGAAACGCGCCGATTCCGCGCGGGCCGCATCGGCGCTTGTGTCCATGATTGATGCTGCAACGATGGATGCGACGCGACTGCGCACGGGCGTCACGTCGCCCTTGCCATCCGGATGCACGCGGTTACTGAGAAACACGACGACCGTCTCACTCGCCGGATCGAGCCAGAGCGACGTGCCCGTGAAGCCCGTATGCCCGAACGAGCCGAGCGGAAAGATGTCGCCGCGATTTGATGAGAAGCTGCTCGCCACGTCCCAACCAAGCCCGCGTGCCGTGCCATCGGCTTCGACCGCACGCGGGCGCGTCATCGCTGCCACACCCAACGGACTCAAGATGCGCACGCCGTTATACGCGCCGCCGTTCAAGATCATCTGGCAATAGATAGCGAGATCGTCGGCGGTCGAGAACAGTCCCGCATGCCCTGCGACGCCGCCCATGCGAAATGATGTGGGATCATGCACCTCGCCGCGCAGCCATTGTTCGCCCGCCGCGCCCGCGTTCTCCGGCTTGCCGCCGAGATACGCGGCCTGCGCGCGGCGCTTCTCTGTCGGCGCAATGCGCGGACGCAAAGATGCGGCCGGCCGAAAGCCCGTGTCGTGCATGCCAAGCGGCGCATAGATATTTTTGCGCGCGAACTCATCAAGCGGCAGACCTGCTACGCGATGCACGACTTCAGCGAGCGCGATGAAATTGATGTCGCTATAAACGAACCGCGTGCCCGGCGGGGTACGCAGCCGCTCTGTCGCCAGCCGCTTGATCGCTTCGTCGTAACCCGTCCACTGTTCCGCGAGATCGAAGTCCGGCGCGAAGCCCGAACGATGTGTCAACAACTGCTCAATCGTGATCTGCTCACGTCCCTCGCCTGTCACTTCAGGAATATAGCGCACGAAGTTGTCATTCAAACGTACCTGCCCGCGCTCGACAAGGATCATGATGCTCGTCGCCGTCGCCACCACCTTCGTCAGACTCGCCAGATCGAAGATCGTATCCGCCGTCATCGCTTCATGCGCCGGCTCGACGGCCCGCGCGCCGTAAGCCTTACGCCACACCACGCGCCCGCGCCGCCCGACCAAAACCACCGCGCCCGGCGTCTCCCTGCGCTCAATCGCCTGTTGGACAACCGTGTCGATCTGCGCGAGCCGTTCAGCCGACATGCCGACCGCGGCGGGCGCGGCGGCCGGTAGGGTCGTCGCTAAAGTTTGCGTAATGAGGGTGAACAGCAGCAGCGCGGCGCTGAGCGTGCGGGGTAAGACTCTACTGCGACCATCGGCGGGCAAAACAGAGAAAATGCTCATAACGGCTAAAAGATATTTGGTATTGGTCAAGTAGTATCGTTACTGCCGCCGCGTAGCGGCATGTGAATTTAGCCGTGCGTTTCAACGCACGGTCAGCCGACCATGAGCGACGGCTGAATTCAATCGTCGCTCACGCGACGCGGCGGCGCATGCCTTCTCTTCCCGGCGTTGAACCGCCGGGCTAAGGTCAAGCCGCCGCTCCGCGGCGCAGATAGCCGTAGCATTGGTTTTTAAGCACCGCCATTTATTTGTTCACGGCTGCGCTGTTGTTAGCGTTCGACTGCGCTCGCATCTGCGCCTTCAACTGAATGCCCGTGCCGCGCGCGTAGAGTTGCGGCAAAGAAATCGGCAGACGGCCGACGACATCGATCTCGCCGAGCAGCGCGCGGGCGGCGGCGCGTTGCAGGCTGGGCATGTCGCCATAAGCCACCATGTAGGTTTTCAACTCCGGATAGTTCATCAACAGATACGGATTGCCAAAGCTGATGCCGACGAGCGGCGCTTTGCGCTCGATCAGTTTATCGAGCGCACGCGCGCCGGGTTCGGGCAGCGCGCCACTGTTCGCTTGGCCCGTGCGCACGCGCCCGTACATCGAGATGATGACGAGGTCAGCGTCCTTTGCGCGCTCCAACGCTTTCTTTACTTCCGCCTCAGATGAACGCTCGTCCAGTACCAACGTCTCCAAACGCCGCCCGCCGCGCGCCATCGCGCCGATGAAGGACTGCGCGATAAAGAAGCGATCCTCGCCGTTCGTGATCGCCAGATTGAAGATGCGCGCATCCGGCTTGAGACTCGCCGCCGGCAGCCGATGCGCGTCATCGCGCACCAGCGTGATCGCATGCTCGGCGATCTCCTGCGCGAGCATCTGCGCCTCTGTGCTGGAGACAAGTTGATCGATCTGTTCGAGCGGCGCGCTGCGTTGTTTGACGAGACCGAGATCGTATTTCGCCGCGAGCAGACGCCGCGCAGACTCTGCGATACGCTGCTCCGTCAAACGGCCCGACTGCACCGCCTCGCGCACGCCTTTCAACACCGCATCGGGGTCGGCCGGTTTCAACAACATGTCCGCACCCGCTTCGACGGCTAGCACAGCCGCTTCGCCCGGCGTGAAATAGATCGTCAAGCCGCTCATGTCGAGCGCGTCGGTGACGGCGATGCCGTCGAAGCCGAGGTCGCGGCGCAGGATGCCGCCCAAGACTCGCGGCGAGAGCGTGCCCGGCAGCGTCGCGTTCTCGACGATCACTTCCCTGTCGGCGTAGGTCGAAGCGGGGCGCGCTTCGCGTGGGCTAACGGTCGCCGGCTCGATCTGCGGCAGCGCGATGTGCGCCGACATGATCGCGCCGACGCCGGCCGCAATCGCCGCGCGGAACGGCACAAGCTCGACAGCATCAAGCCGCGCCCGCGGCACGTTGATGACAGGCAAGCCGCGATGCGAGTCAGTAGCGGTGTCGCCGTGGCCGGGAAAATGTTTGGCCGTGGCGATGACGCCGCCCGCTTGCGCGCCCTCGACGAAGGCCGCGCCCATCGCCGCGACCGCCTGCGGGTCTTCGCCATAAGAGCGCACGTTGATGACCGGATTGGCCGCGTTGTTGTTCACGTCTACAACCGGCGCGAAAATCTGTTGGACGCCGAGCGCCCGCGCCTCGCGCGCCGTCAACGCGCCCTGTCGCCGCGCGTACTCAGGATTGCCCGTCGCGCCGACCGCCATGTTCCAGGGGAAGTTGACGGTGTCGTCGAAGCGCATCCCCGCGCCCGCTTCCAAGTCGGCGGAGATGAGCAATGGCTCGCGCGCGAACCCCTGCATGCGATTGACGAGATGCACCGATTCATAGACGGGGCCGCGAAACAGGATGATGCCGCCGATGTGGTTCTGCTCGACCTGCCGGCGCAACTCGCGGAACGCATCGCTCGCCTGATTCTGAAAGGTCGCGTTGATGCCGACCGCGATCAGCTGGCCGATCTTCTCGTCGAGCGTCATGCGCCGCAACTCTTTGTCCGCCCACTTCAACGCATCGCGCGTTGGTTGCCGGTGATAGGCTTGTGCGGGCGCGGCGCGCTTGCTTGCCTTGTTGTTTTGTTGCCCAAGCAACTGAACAGGTGCGGCGAGGGGGGGCGCAACGAGCAGCAGGGCACATGCCATCATACGCAGCGGGTTTGTGGCTCTCACGAATATAGCTTTTCTTCTCAGCATCATATCGCTCAGTCAGCCGCGCCGCCGGGCGCAAGCTCGTCCCGTCTTTCCGCAGGTGCGGACTTGAAAGCAAGGCTTGCGCCGAGCGCGACGAGGAAAGTCACGCCGCTGCCGATCACGCCGTACCAAGTCCACGCGAGCGGCGTCTTGAAATAGATGTAGAGCATCACCAGACAACTCGTCACCATCCCGATCAACGCGGGCGGCTCGCTCACGCGCCGCAAAAACGTGCCGACCAGAAAGACGCCCAACACAGGCCCGTTGATCAGCGCCGCCACCGACAACGCCTGACTGAGCGCGGAGGCGTTCTGCCGGCGCACGGCGAGCGCGACCGCGATCTGCACGATGCCCCAGATGAGCGTCAACCAATGCGAGACGCGGAAATAGTGGTGGTCGTCGCGGTCGGGCTTGAATGGTTTATAGAGATCGTTGACGGCCGTAGCGGCGATGGAATTGAGCGACGAAGACATCGCGGCGGCGAAGATGGCCGCGACGACGAGACCCGATAAACCCGACGGCAGTTGCTTCGTGATGAAGTCCGGAAAAACGCGGTCGCCGCCCGTGAACGGGAAAGCGGCGGAGGCCGCGCCCGCGTAAGCAGGATCGCTATACGGATGATAGAAAGCGAAGAGCAGCACGCCGATGAAGAGGAAGCCGATGAACTGCGCCAGCACGACCGCGCCGCTCGTGAGCAAGGCGGTGGCCGCGCGCCGCGGGCGATCCGTACAGAGATAGCGTTGCACGAGATATTGATCAGTGCCGTGCGTGCTCATGGTCAGGAAGCAGCCGCCGATCAAGCCCGCCCAGAAGGTATAAGTCTTGGTCGGATCGAGCGAGAAGTCGAACAGGGTGAACTTGTGATACTGCGCGCCCACTGCCAGCGCCGCGCTCAAGCCCCCGTCCGTCTTGTTGATCAGCACCAGCGCCGCCGCCGCCGCGCCGCCGATGTAGATGAAGAGTTGCACCACTTCGATCCAGATGACCGCTTCCATGCCGCCGAAATACGTGAAGATGATCATCACGATGCCGATCAGCACGATGGAAGCGATGACGACCGTCTCCGCGTTCGCCTGCGGTTGGAAAGAGGTGTAAACGGCGGCGAGGACGATGGCGGTCAGCAGCAGCCGTATGCCGTCGGCGATGTTGCGCATGACGACGAAGAGGGACGCCGCGAGCATCTTGATGCGCTTACCGAAGCGTCGTTCAAGCAACTGGTAGACGGTCAGCAGTTCGCCGCGAAAGTAGGATGGAATGAAGAGGAGCGAGATGACGATGC
>JBBRYU010000274.1:0-5545 GCA_038237345.1 Pyrinomonadales bacterium | reverse complement strand
CGTGGGTCTCGATCGACGAGTACGGCGAGGAGGCGGCGTTTCGTAAGGCGTGCGCCATCCGCCGGCAGAAGGAGCGCGAGATGTACGGCAGCGTCGTCGAGCCGAACTGGCAAGGCGGCTTCGCCAAACTGCTCGCGTCCTAACTTGGCGCGAGCACAGTGGAGAGCTGTAAGACTGTTGGTGACCAGCGGCGCAGTTTGTCCTCTAGCCCACCCTAACTCTCCACTACCGGTTGCCGCGACGCGGCAGCGCTTCACGCTGTTCAGCGCCAGTCGCCGAGCACGATGAACGGGGCCCAGAAGAACGGGTGCGCGAAGCGCGGGTTGTGTAAGACCGCGAGTTGCGCGCGGCGCATCGCCTCGGCCTTCGGTTGCCCGGCCGCCAACTCACGATAGAAAATCGCCATCGTGTCGCGTGTTGAAGCATCATTCACGCTCCACAGCGATGCGATGACCGTGGGCGCGCCGGCTTTAGCAAAGGCGCGCGACAGGCTGCTATAGACCGCGCTGGGGTCCCACCCGCCGATGCTCGTCTGACAGGCTGATAGCGTCACCAGTCGCGTGCCGCGAAAAGACATGCCGTAAGTGTCCTCAATCAAATCCTTCACCGACAGACGCCCGGGCTTACCCGCCAGCAACAGGAAACTTTCTTTCGGCTCACGGCTATTGATGATGCCGTGCGTGGCGAAGTGTATGTAGGGAACGGGCTGCGCGGGCTTGGCTGAGACGTGCGCGAGCGTCGCGTCCGCGCCCGTGTAGACGACGGCCTGCGGGAAGGTGCGACTGAGCATCTTCACTTCTTCAGTGGCGGCGGGCAAACTACCGTCCGGATTACCGAGCGCAAGCAGGGCTTGATTCGTTGTCGCCGGCGCACTCCCGTTAACGGCCGCGACGGTGTTGATGGCGTCGGCGGCGGCCAGATACGCGAATCGCTTCTGCTCGATCAAGTAACTGACCGCCCCGTCCGGCTGCACACGACCGAGCGCGTGCAGCGGCAAGTAATAAAGCTCTGCGGCGGGGACGAGCAGCAACGTGTCCGCACGGTCAACGTCCGCTTGCACCGGCGCGAAGAGCAGTGCGTAGAGCTGGCCCGTAATCTCCTGCATCGAGGCCACGTTCTGTTTGACCGTATCATGTGCGTCGTCATCGGAGAGACCGCGCGTCGAGCGCGCGAACGCGGCCGACTTGGCCGGCACGGTGGCCGCGGCGCGGTACTGTGTCACGAGTTCCGCCAATGCGGCGCGCGTCACCGGCGCGGCGCTGACGGCCGGCGCGGCATCGTGGCTCAAGGTGAAGATGTAGAGCGTGGTGTCGGTGGGAAAGTATTCGATGAGTAGCGTGCGCGGCGGCAGCGCGCGTCTGATCTCATTAACATCGGGCGCGCGGACGGCGACGAGACTCGCGTAGTCCGGGTTCGCTTGCCGGAGCGTTGCGAGCGCGGTCTTGTAGTCGGCTTGCGCGCGGGCGAGTTGCGCTTGCGCGGCTTGGCGCGGCGGGGCGGTGCGCCCGTCTGCCGCGCGGGCCGGCGCGAGCGCGGTTTCGGCGGTGCGTAGCGCGGCCGTCGCGGCGCGCAGCCGGGCAAGCGTCTGTTTGAGCGCAGGCGTGTTGGCCGCGACCTGTGCGCCCGCGAGCGCTTCGACCAGCGACTTCGACTTGGCGCGCTCCAGATAGCCGAGCGCCGCGGCCGGCTGGCCCTGTTTGATGAGCAGTTTGATCAGACGCTCATACAAGTCGCGGTTGCCGCGTTTCGTGTTGAAGACTTCGGCGCTCACGTCCGGCGAGAGCGTCGTGCTGAGCGCCTCGACCAAGCCGACCGCTTCTTCATAAGCGGCCAACGCTTCGCGCGCGCGCCCCGCGCGTTCGAGCGTCAGACCAAGATCGCTCAAGGTGTAGGGCACGCTCGTCCGCATGTTCAGTTCACGCCCGATGGCCAGCGCCTCGCGCAGGTGCGCTTCGGCAGCCTTGAGTGCAACCTGATCTTGTAGCTCGTTCTCGACGCGGGCCAAGGCATCAAGCACACCGGCGAGTTGCGAGCGTTGCCCGACTTGGCGTGCCAGCTTGAGCGCGTCCTCGCTTAGTTGCCGCGCCTCTATATAGCGACCCTGCTCGCGGCGCAACGCGCCCATCTGCGCGAGGAGACCGGCGATGCTGTCGGCGTTGTGTTTGCGTTGACTGTCGGCCAAAGCGGTAGCGAGCGGGCCTTCGGCGGCGGCATAATTGCCGCGCGCACGCTCGATCTGTGCGAGCGCGACGTAAGCGCCGGTGAGTGGGAAGGCGGGGCCGAGCGCATTCACCGTCTGCGTGATCGCGTCGCGATAAGCTTCGGCGGCAGCCGACAGATCGCCTTCATCTTGTAACAGCCCGGCGCGTTTTAACGCGACGACGGCCCGCAGCGCGTTAGCGATCAACTCCGCATTCTGTAAGCGCGTTAGCTCACCCTCGTCGGGCGCGACGCCAGTCTGCTGCCGGTGTGCGGCGAGATCGGTCGGGCGGACGAGCTTGTCTGGCGCTGGTGTGTCGAGCCAGCGCAACAGTTCAGCTTCGTCCGGTGCGCCCATTGCGTAGAGCTTGGGCAGATCGCGCAGGACGGCGGCGTAGGCTTCGTCGGCCGCGCTGTAGTTGCCGTTGTCTTGCTGTAAGGTGGCGAGGGTGCGGCGCGCTTCGAGCGCACTGGAGAAGCGCGTGGTACGCTCGAAATTATTCATGCGTGCGCGCACCGCGCGAATGCCGGCGTCCGACTCGGCCGCGAGATCGTAGGGTGGCGGCAGTGCGTCAGGTTGCGTGAGTTCCAGCACTTGCCGGTAGCGCGCCGCGGCCTCGGTCGTATCGTCGGCCGCTTCGGCGATGCTCGCGAGTATTTCCACCGACTGATAGAGCCACGCGCGGCGCGGCGTGGCCGCGCACACGTTGAACGCTTCTTGCGCGCTGGCGCGGGCGGCCGTCAGATCACCGTTGGCGAGGTGCGCTTTGGCCAGCCCGTTGAGCGCGTGGGTGATCTGGTCGCTGTCTTGACCGGCGCGAGCCGTCGCCACATCGCGCGCGGCCAGCTTGACGAGCGTGGCCCGGTCGTGTCGTGCGTCGGCGGCCGTCGAGAGCAGACCGAGATAGCTGCTGATGACGGTGCGATAAGCGCTTGCCCGGATCGCGCGTTGCGCTTCGTCGTACTGGGGATTGACGAGCGCCGCTTGCAGCTTGCGCTCCATCTCGACGATGTCGGCTTCGAGTTTGCCTTGCTCCGCTTGATAGTAGTCCGCGCGTAAACGGTCGGCTTGCGCATAACGGTCGCCGGCAGCAGCGTGTTGGCCCACGGCTGCCAACGCTTCGCCCAGAGCGATCTGCGCGTCCGCAAAATCTTTGCTGAGCTTGTGGCGCTTGTCGTCGTCGGTTGCATCCTTGAGCAGTTGCTCTTGCTCGGCGAGTTTCGTCGTCAACACTTCGACCACGCCGCGCGCGTCGCCCGCGTTGCGCAGACTCCACGCGAGGTTGTCGAGCGCGACGACGCGAAACTGCCGCAAGCCCGGCGCGGCGGCAGCCTGATCGGCCGCGCGCCGGTAATCGGTCGCTGCCGCCGGCCACTGCTGTCCGAGCGCGTGATACTCGCCGCGTAGATAGGCGGCGGCGACCAGCCCGGCCGGATGCTGCCAGCGTTGCCAGATGGCAGCGGCGCGCTCGATGTGCGGTAGCATGTCATCGCGCCGCCGCTCGCCGCCCGCGTAGAGCGCAAGGTTCGAGGCGCACGAGGCCATGGCCAACTCGACGTGCAACTCGCCGGCCAACGTCAACGCGCGTTCGGTCAAGCCGCGCGCGGTGACGGGTGATGCCTCGTGCTTTTCATTCCACCGCGCGACGTTCTTTTGCTCGGCCGCGATGTAGCGATAGAGCAATTCTTCAAAGCCCGTGCTATCGGCGGCGAAGCCGACGCCCGCCGTGTGCGCGTCATCTTTCGTCCACGCGTTAAATTTCGCTTCGAGCGTTGCGCCGTCTGCGGCAAACGATGCGAGCAGTGTACGCACGCGCGCAGCTTGCGGTGCAATCGGTTGACCATCGTAGAGCCGCGCGTCAACGGCATCGAACAGCAACTCGCGATAGAGCGCGCGGGCCGCCTCCGTATCTTGCGCGGCCTGTGCGCGGGCGCGGGCTTCGTCCTTGTCGGCGACCGGCGCAAGTTCGCGCCATAGACGGAGTGCGGACACAGGCTCGTCGCTTTGCGCCGCGCACGTAGGTGGTAATGGCGACAGGCAATACGCGAGCGACAGGCAGATGAAAATGTGCCGAAGCACGGCGGGCGTACGCTGCGCAGCGTTAAGGGAGCGAGGGGAAGGCATATGGTTGAATTTGATCCCAGTGTATGTGGTTCGACTGACCTGCGTTGGCGAGATGACAGCCTGCGCCCTTCTCTTTTACCATTCAGTCGCCGATTAACAAAGGAGCGGCTGCACTTGGCCGGCAAACTCTTCGGGCGGCAGAATATCTTCGATCTCTGCTCGCACGTTGCCCTGTCGATCAATCACGACGGTTAAGGGCAGCGGCGCGCCCGCGTCGAAGAGGGCTTTCGTCGCGCGCATGCCCACGCTTGGCGGGCAAGAATGCGCGCGCCCGGCCGCCAGGTTAAGCTTAATCGCTTGCTATCAGTGTACGCCCGGCGCGTTGGCATTGCATGTAATGGTGAAGGGTGACACACGTGCGTGTGTCACCCTTCGCTTATAGGCTTATAGCTCGTGCCTGCTTACTGCTTGTTGAAGACCAGTGTGGACTCCTGCGTGCCGCGCGGCGATTCGGAGGTGCGTTTGATCGTGAGCGTCTTGCCGTCGCCGGCCAGACTCCAGACTTCCGTGCTCGTCATCGTCACGTCATTGCCTTGCATGTTGAACGTGCGCTTGGTCGTCAGCTTCAAGGTCTTGCCGCCGTCCTGCCATTCAGCTTTGGCGGTGGCGCTGCCGCGCCCGCCCGTGTCCAGCGTCGCTTCCGACCCGTCGAGCTTGTAAGCGACGTGCTGCGGCCCCATCATGCCGCCGCGTCCGCCGCGCCCCGGGCCGCCACCGCCGGGGCCGCCGCCCATGCCGGGCGCGCCGCCGCCTTCCGCGTTCTCGTTGCGCTCGATCTTGGTGTCGGTCGTGAGTTGCTGCGCGTCCTGCGTGACCGTCAGCGTGTAGCTCTTGATGTTCTCCGCCATCTGCGGGGGCAGCCCCTGACTCTTGGCCTTATCCAGCGCCCACGTGCCGGCAAAACTCGTCGGCGCAGCCGGGGCGGCGCTCACCGCCCAGAGTCCGACCAACAGCACGCCGACCATGCCGCTCAGAATGAAAAGTTTCCGCATCGTCTTCCTTCTCTCCTTCAAGTGTCAAATTCCGGCCGCCGGAGCATGCTCGCATCCGCGCGTGCTTGTCTCTTGTGATAGAAAAGTTGGTCGTGTCTCAAACATGATGCTGTGCATGATTTGAATGCTGGACATACAACTTGATGACCGCGTCGTGCATTTCCACGCTCTTTGAAAAACAGATGGTTCGTCGCTGTAACCGCTTGATGTGTGTGCGGAAATTCAAGTT
>JBBRYU010000273.1:0-5555 GCA_038237345.1 Pyrinomonadales bacterium | reverse complement strand
GGAAATCTCTTTCAATTTCAGCGCGCCTTCGAGCGCGACGGTGAAGTTGATGCCGCGCCCTAAGTAGAGAAAGTCCTGCGAGCGGTGGAACTCTTTGGCCAGCTCTTCGAGTTCATCCGACTCACTCAACAGATGCTCGATCTTGACGGGCAACTCGGCCAACTCCTGCGCGTGATGCTGCGCCGCATCCGCGCTGAGCGCGCCGCGTAGTTGCCCAAGGTAAAGCGCGAACAGATAGAGCGCGACCATCTGCGCCGTGAACGCCTTTGTGGAGGCGACGCCGATCTCCGGCCCCGCGTGCGTCAGGATCGTGCCGTCGGACTCGCGCGTGATCATCGAGCCGTAGACGTTGCAGACCGCCAATACTTTCGCGCCGCGCTCTTTCGCTTCGCGCAAGGCCGCGATGGTGTCGGCCGTCTCGCCCGATTGCGAGATTACGATGAGCAATGTCTTCTCATCGATCACCGGATCGCGATAGCGAAACTCGGAAGCGTAATCAACTTCGACGGGCACGCGCGCCAGTTGCTCGATCATGTACTTGCCCGCCAGCCCGGCGTGCCAGCTCGTGCCGCAGGCGGCGATCATCACACGGTCGCAGGCGCGAAACTCCGCCTCGGTGATGTTCATCTCATCGAGATAAACGCGGCCCGTGTCGAGCGAGACGCGCCCCTGCACGGTGTCGCGCACGGCGCGCGGTTGCTCGTAAATCTCCTTGAGCATGAAATGCTTGAACCCGCCCTTCTCGGCCATGATCGGGTCCCAAGTGATGCGCTGCTGCTGCGGCTCGCGGATGTTGCCCTCGAAGTCCGTGACGCGCACGGCGTCCTTCGTTAAGACGGCGATCTCGCCGTCGCCGAGGAAGAACACGTCGCGCGTGTGTTGCAGGATGGGTGGGATGTCGGAGGCGACGAAGTATTCGCCGTCCCCAAGGCCGATGACGACGGGCGGGCCTTGCCGCACGGCGATGATGGTGTCCGGCTCGTCCACCGAGATGATCGCGAGCGCGAAGATGCCGCGCAGGTCGCGCACCGCGCGCACGACGGCCGCCTCGAACGAGGCTTCGGTGCGCAAGTACTCTTCGATCAGATGCGCGATGACTTCCGTGTCCGTCTCGGTGACGAAGAGATGATCCGAGCCGCGCAGCCGCTCTTTCAACTGCAAATAATTCTCGATGATGCCGTTATGCACGACGACGACGCGGCCTGTGCAGTCGCGATGCGGGTGCGCGTTCTCTTCGGTTGGGCGACCGTGCGTGGCCCAGCGCGTGTGCCCGATGCCATAGGTGCCGTCAAGCGGCTTCAATCGGAGCGCCTCTTCCAGATTCCGCAGCTTGCCTTCGGCGCGGCGGATGTCGAGGCAATGTTTCTCATCCACGACGGCGATGCCGGCCGAATCGTAACCGCGATATTCCAGTTTGCGCAGCCCGTCAATGATGACCGGCACGACCTGCTTGTTGCCCACGTATCCGACGATGCCACACATGAATTGCTTTCCTTTCAGGCAAGCAGTGATGAGTGACGAGTGACGAGCAAGAACTTCTTCTTAACTCGTCACTCGTCACTTGTCACTTGTCACTGCTGTTATCTCTTCCGCCAGCGGCGGTTCTTGGTGCAAATGCTTTTTGACGACGGCGGGCACGCCCGCCACGAGTGTGTCGGGCGGCACGTCCTTCGTCACGACCGAGCCGGCGGCAGTCACCGCCCGCGCGCCGACGCGCACCGGCGCGACGAGCATCGTGTCCGAACCGATCTTCACATTGTCTTCGATGACGGTCGGGTGTTTCTGTTTACCATCGTAGTTGCAGGTGACTGTGCCCGCACCGATGTTCGTGTTGTCGCCGACGGTCGCGTCGCCGAGATAGGTGAGGTGCATGGACTTCGCTTTGCGGCCGAGCCGCGATTTCTTCAGCTCAACGAAGTTGCCGACCGTCGCCGCTTCTTCCATCTGCGTGCCCATGCGCAGGTGCGCGAACGGGCCGACCGTGCAGTGATCCGCGATCTCCGAATCGACGATCACGCAGTGATCTTTGATCACGACGCCGCTGCCGACGCGCGAGTTGGTGATACGCGTGCCCGAACGAATCTCGCAGCCCTCGCCAATGACCGTACGCCCTTCGATATGCACGTCCGGATGAAGGATCGTGTCGCGCCCGATCTGCGCCTCGGCGCTGACGTAGGTGTGCGCCGGATCGAGCAAGGTGACACCCGCATCGAGCATCAACCGGCGCAGCGTGCGCAGGCGCAAGATGCGCTCGAATTCCGCCAACTCGGCGCGCGTGTTGATGCCGGAGACTTCGCGCGCGTCATTGTGCAGGAAGACGCTCACGTCCGCGCCGTCGGCGCGCAGGATGCCGGGCACGTCCGTTAGATAGTATTCGCCCTGTGCGTTGGCGGGTTGCACGCGCTCGAGGGCGGGGAAGAGGGCGCGCGTCTCGAAGCAATAGATGCCCGCATTGATTTCGTTAAGTTGTCGCTCTTCGGACGTCGCGTCCTTCTGTTCGACGATGCGCTCGAAGCGGCCTTCGCCGTCGCGCACGACCCGGCCGTAGCCGGTCGGATCGTCGAGCTTGACGCTCATTAACGTGCAGGCCGCGCCGTGCCCGCGATGCGCGCGATGTTGTTGCACGAGCGCCACGAGCGTTTCGGGGCGGATAAGCGGCACATCGCCGGATAGCACGAGCAAAGTCGAGTTCGCAGCGGCGAGCGCGGCCCGCGCGGCCATCACCGCGTCGCCCGTGCCGCGCTGCTCGGTCTGCGTGATGAAGACCGCGCCCTGTTCGCCCAACTCCGCACGCACCGCCGCGATAACCTCTTCCGCTTGATGACCGATGACGACGTGGACGGGGCGACCTTCGCGCACAAGCGCGCCGGCCTTACTACAGACATGCGCGATGAGCGGGCGACCCGCTAATCCGTGCAGGACTTTGGCGGTGCGCGAACGCATGCGCGTGCCGAGTCCGGCGGCGAGGATAAGCACGTCGAGCGGCGCGGCCGTCTGCGTACCTTGCGGCTCCTGCATGTTCGTCGGGGACTGTCTCTCCATAAAAGTTAAACTGCTAACCCGGTGTGCCGGCGAGCATCTGCTCTACGCTGGCGGCGGCTTGTTCGTAACAAGCGACGATGACGCGGGCGAGCTTATCGGGGCTATGCCTGACCATTGCGCCTTCGTCGAGCAGGTCGGCCCGCACGACCTCGGTCTCGCCGCTGAACTCACGTTCCAACAGGTGATCGCTCAAGCCGATCTGGTGCGCGCCCTCGGCAGCATAGCGCGCGGCTTGCTCTGCGCTGATCGCGCGATTGTTGACTAGGACGTAGTCGAACTGAATCTCTGGCGCATACTGCCGGACGGCTGCCAAGTGTTGGCGCGCGGTGTAGCCGTCGGTCTCGCCGGGCTGTGTCATCAGGTTGCAGATGAAAATCTTGCGCGCGTCCGATTCGCTGATCGTCTGCGCCACGCGCGCAACAAGCAGGTTGGGCAGAATGCTGGTGTAGAGCGAGCCGGGGCCGACGGTGATGATGTCCGCGTTGCGCAGCGCGTCGAGCGCTTCGGGCAGCGGTAGGCATTGTTCCGGTTCGAGCCGCAGCCGACGAATTGGGACGTGCGAAGCGGTGATGTTCGTCTCGCCGCGCACCTCGCGTCCGTCTTCAAGCTCGGCGACGAGCCGCACGTCGTTCAAGGTCGCGGGATAGATGCGTCCCTTGCTCGCTAAGACTTCGGACGAGAGGCGCACGGCTTCGACGAAGTCGCCGGTCACATCCGTCAGCGCGGCGAGAAAGAGGTTGCCGAAACTGTGCCCGCTCAGTTGCCCTTCGCCGCGAAAACGATAGCGGAAGAGTTGTGCCAGGAGCGTCGAGTCTTCCGAGAGCGCGACCATACAGTTGCGTATGTCGCCGGGCGGGAGAATTTGCAACTCGTCGCGCAGCCGGCCCGAACTGCCTCCATCATCCGAGACCGTGACGATGGCCGCGAGCGCGTCGAGCCACACGTCGCCCGGCGCACGTGCGCCGACGAATTGTTTCAAACCCGCAAGCAGGGTCGAAAGTCCTGTGCCGCCGCCGATAGCGACCAAATTCAGCCCTTGCTCTGTGCTCGTGTGCAAAACGCTGGCTCCCCTCTGGTCGGCGCGCCGCCTGTGCATTGCGCCCTAACAGGATGATACTCAAAAGAGTCGAAGTTTGAAAATAGCGCGACCTGCGCGGGCCGCCCCGAACTGTTACAAGAGGAGAGTAGGGCGGGGTGGTTCAAGCGCGCGAGGCGAAGAGCAGGCGCTCGTAGTCCGGCTCGTTACGCAACGGCGCGAGGTCTGGATCGTGCTGCGCACGGACGCGCAGATTGGGTTGCAGGTTGAGCGCGCGCTCTAAGGCTTCGAGCGCGGGCATGACTGAGCCGAGCCGAGCGCGCGTCGCCGCCAAGCCGTAATGAACGTGCGCCGCTTGCGGTTCGCGCTTCAAAGCACGCTCGAAAAACTCTTGCGCGGCGACGTAGTCGCCGCGATTAAGCTCGATCACGCCCCGGTCGTAGAGCGCGTCCGGGTCGCGCGGCAGCGCCGTCTCGGTGCGCAGACGCGACTCAGCAATGGTGAGATAGATGCGCGCCCGCGCCGTCACCTCGGACGCCTGCGGGTGCTGCTCGATCAGCGCGCGGAAAGACTGCCGCGCGTCACTGAAACGACCGCGCGAAAACTCTTTATGCGCGCGTTCGAAGGCGCGGATCGCAGCCATCTCGTCCTGCGACGGCTTGGGGCGCGGCGTGGGTCTGGGCGGCGGAGTATGCATGCGCGCCAGATGCGCGGAAGATTTTGGCGGACGAGTTTTAGCTTTGTGCGCGGGGGGGGCGTGTTTGGTGGCGGCGGGCCGCTTGGCCGGTTTGGCCATAGCTTTGATTTTGCTCTTAGCAGGCGTTGCTTTTTTCGTAGGCTTAGTCGGCGCGGCCTGTTTGCCTTTCGTCGCCTTCGTCATCTTCGGCGTCGTTTTGCTCACAGTGCTTGTCTTCTTGGTCGCTTTGCGCACGGGAGACTTCGCCGCACCCGCGCGTTTGGCCAACGGCTTGGGGCGGGCGGCTTTCGCGGGCAACTTACGACTCTTAGCCGCTGACGCTGAGGATGCGCTACGTGTAGCAGGGCGGGGGGTAGGTCGTTTCGCGCCCTTGATGACCGGATCGCTCATGCGAAGCACTCGCTTTTCAAAATGGCTGCCGCCTGCGTACAAACGCTTAAATCGGAAAGCCTGCGAAACGCGCACAGGGTAGCACAGGCCGGGTCATAAAGCAACGCAGGAGTGTAGTTTGCAGGCACAGCCAAGTTGCCGCGCAACACTCCGGCGGACTAAGCTGTGGACAACATAGAAAAACAGTTGAAGTCACTTGAGCCGCTATGCTAGAGTGCCAGAGGAGTCGGGGCACCTTGCGCCTCCTCAGCAGGCAGCAGCGATCATGACCCTAAGATAACTTGAACCGCTTTTTCGGCCTAGGTTTAGATTTCGGTGCGGAGTATCTGACCAAGCGCCCCCGCTTCCTACCTCCTTCGCATCACTTGAGCGAAAGCGCCTGTATTGATG
>JBBRYU010000272.1:0-5603 GCA_038237345.1 Pyrinomonadales bacterium | reverse complement strand
TAGACAACACCGGCGTGCAGGTCGCCGATGTCGTCGTCGGCTTTGAGCACGTCGAGCGCATGACGCTCGCGGACGTGCAGGCGCTCGATCAGTCGCTGCCGCCTGAGCAGCCGTTCGATTACTACTGTTGGGATTTATACGCGCGCGTCGGTCTCTTCTATCGCAACGGCGACGCGGACGCGAAGGAAGACCCGGCGCGGCTGCAACTGCGCACACAGACCTTGCACGCGCTCGAAGCGGGCGACAACGCGACGGCCGCATTGGCCGATTACGTCGCCACGCGCATCGTGCAGTGTCACTTGAACACGATGGAGCGGCTCGGCGTCTACTATGATCTGCTGCCGCGCGAGTCCGACATTCTTCACATCGGCTTCTGGCAACAGGCATTCGAGCGCTTGAAAGAGACCGGCACGATCCGTCTGGAGACTGAGGGGCGCAACGCCGGTTGCTGGATCATGCCGACCGATCTGCACGCCGGCACGGACGAGCACGAGGCCGACAAGATCATTGTCCGCTCGAACGGCACGGTCACCTATGCGGGCAAAGACATCGCGTATCAACTCTGGAAGCTCGGTCAACTCAAACGCGATTTTTATTACAAGCCGTTTCGGCAATATCCGAATCAGCACGTCGTCTGGGTCTCGACGAGCGAAGCGGCTGAAGAGACGCCCGGTCATCCGCCGTTCGGCGGTGGGCGCATGGTCTATAACGTGATCGATTCGCGCCAGTCGTACACGCAGGACGTGGTGCGGCGCGGTGCGGCGGCCGTCGCGCCGGAAGTGGGCGAAGCGGCGAGCGTGCATCTCGCCTACGAGATGGTCGCGCTCTCGCCGACTGCGTGTGTAGAGTTGGGACTGGAATTGAGCGCGGAAGATCGCGCGCGGCCTTTCATTGAGATGAGCGGGCGCAAAGGCTTGGGCGTGAAGGTTGACGATCTGATCAACCGGCTTGAAGCGGGCGCGCTGGCAGAGGTTGAGAAGCGCCATCCCGACCTGCCCCGCGCAGAGCAATTGACGACGGCGCACGTGATCGCCATTAGCGCGCTGCGCTACTTCCTGCTCAAGTGGACGCGCAATTCGCTTATCGCTTTCGACTTTGCGGAAGCGCTCGCGTTCGAGGGCGAGACCGGCCCCTATTGTCTGAACGCGGTGGTGCGCGCCAACTCGATCTTTCGCAAACTGGCCGCGCCGGTTTACGCCGCCGCGCAAGAATTCATCCAACAACTCACGGCTGATGGTCTTGATGCCGAGAAAGTTCGAGAGATTCTGCACGGCGCGGACGGCAACGATATGTGGGCGCTGGTCACGCTCGCCGCGCGTTTAGACGAAGTCATCGCGCACGCGGCGGCGCAGGCCGAGCCGGCGCATCTGGCCAAGTACGCATTCCAATTGGCCAAGGCGTTTCATTCTTTCTATCATCATCATCCGATCATCACGGAGGCGAATGACGCGCGCCGCGCCGTGTTGATCGCCATCGCCGATCTGGCCCGCCGCCAACTGACTGCGGCCTTAGGCACGCTCGGCATCGAAGTGCCGGAACGTATGTGAGAGGGAGTTTTCAGTTTTGAGTTTTCAGTTTACAGCTTTAAGCTGAACTGAGTGCTCCTAGCTGATAACTGCCGGCTGAAAACTGAAAACTGATCTAACTGGAAACTGAATTATGCTTATCGTAATGAAAGCCGATGCGACCGAACGCGAGATCGCGGACGTGATGCGCGTCGTGCAGGAACAAGGTCTACGCCCACATCCGCTGCCGGGCGCGCAACGCACCGCCATCGGCATCACCGGCAATCAGAGCGCGGTCGATCCCAGCCACTTCGAGAACTTGCCCGGCGTCGCCGAAGCGATTCGCGTGAGCAAGCCTTATAAGCTGATCACGCTCGATCTGAAACCTGAGAAGACCATCGTGCGCGTCGGCGACGCGACCATCGGCGGTGACGAACTTGCGCTCATCGCCGGCCCCTGCGCGATTGAGAGTCACGCGCAGGCGTTCGCTATCGCCGAGGCTGTCCGGCGGAGCGGGGCGCGTTTCTTTCGCGGCGGCGCGTTCAAGCCGCGCACGTCGCCCTACGCTTTTCAGGGTCTCGGCGAAGAAGGCTTGCGGATTCTCGCGGAGGTGCGCGAGGCCTATGGCTTGAAGATCGTGACCGAGGCGTTGGACGAGCGCAGCGCCGATCTGGTCGAACGCTACGCCGACGTGATGCAGATCGGCGCACGCAACATGCAGAACTTCTCGCTGCTCAAACGCGCGGGCCGTGCGCGCCTGCCCGTCTTATTGAAGCGCGGCATGTCCGCCACGCTCGACGAATGGCTGCTCGCCGCCGAGTACATAATGGGCGAGGGCAACTACAACGTGATCCTCTGCGAGCGCGGCATCCGCACCTTCGCGCAGCACACGCGCAACACGCTCGATCTCTCGGCCGTCCCGGCCGTGCGCCGCGTCTCACACCTGCCCGTGCTGGTTGACCCTTCGCACGGCACAGGCAAGAACTATATGGTCACGCCGCTCGCCCGCGCAGGCGTCGCCACCGGCGCAGACGGTCTCATCATCGAAGTCCACGACCAACCCGAAAAGGCGCTCTCTGACGGCGCACAATCACTCAACCTCGAACAGTACGATCATCTCGTCGCCGAAGTGCGCGCCATCCACGAAGTGATCGCCCCCGCGCCAGTCGGCTGATACCGAGAATGGGAGATTATTACGTTTACGTCTACATTGATCCTCGAAACTTCGAGGAGTTCTATTACGGGAAAGGCTGTGGCTCGCGGAAAAATGCTCATCTGTCAGATCAATCGAAATCAGCCAAATCAGATCGAATTCAAGAAATACAGAAAGAAGGCCTTCAGCCTATCATTCGAGTCATCGCGCGCGGACTTATAGAGGCCGAAGCACTCCTCGTCGAAAAGACCTTGTTGTGGAGGCTAGGCAAACTCACGACGAATATTGCTACAGGTCACTTCGCTGAGAAGTTCCGCAGGCCTAATACACTTCACAAAGAGATTTCTGGATTCGATTATCAAAATGGCATCTACTACTACAACGTGGGCGAAAGCCACCACAGGAACTGGGACGACTATGTAGAGTTCAGCTTCATCTCGGCGGGTCAGGGCGTAAGATGGCGCAACTCCATATTGGGATTTAATCTCGGGGATGTTTTTGCCGCTTACCTTAAAAGGCACGGGTTTGTAGGTATTGGCAGAATTAAGTCCAGAGCAAAGATGGCGCGTGAAATAAGCATTGAAGGGAGGCCTTTCTTATCATTGCCTCTCCTATGTCGAAACATGAATGATAATAGTGACGATGAAGAGCTTTCAGAATATGTTTGCTTAGTGAAATGGATCAAGACCTTTCCAAGAAGCGCGGCGAAGCGACGTTCAACACCCAAGCTATACACTACCACGCATGTCCGCGCTTCATTAGATGGTCAACCAGACACCATCGCATTTCTTGAGGAAGTGTTCGGAGTAAATCTGCGGGAGATGGTTACCTAATAATCGATTGCAACAGAGCGCGGAATAGTGCGGCTCTGATGATGCTTCCTCGCGGCGATGGTTAGATACTCTGCCCACCCGCGCCCGCTGACAAAGGGCGTTAGAGTGTTATTTTTCGGAATTCCACAAAACAATTCAGGTACTTTCTTCATTTAGCGCAGGAACACATTGGCTCGAACTGAAACGCCAACGGCGACAACTAATATACTGGCTGAACCGGCGGTCGAGCAGGACAGCTTTGCGCCCGCCGCCGCGCCGCAACATGCCACAACGCGGTGCGTGGTTGCAACTTTCAACATTCGCTACGCGGTCGGGCGTTTCCTAATCTCCGGCGGACTATTGCGTAAGGCCGGTCTCGCGTTGAATCGCCCGCGCCCGCCGGTCGTGGCTAAGCATATCGCCACGACGGCCGCAATGTTAACCGATGGCCGGCTGATGCCGCGCGCCGACATCATCGCGTTGCAAGAGGCTGATCGCGCGACGGTGCGCGCCGGTGGTCATCACGTCGCGCGCGAGTTGGCGCAGGCGTTGGCGATGCGTTATGCGCACGCGGCGATGCACATCCCGCGCGGCGAGGAGCCGAAAGACCGGCAGTGGTATCTCGATTTCGAGGAGCGCATCGGCCTAGACGATGCGGGCGATACGGGCGTCGCGGTCTTGAGCCGCTTACCGCTCGCCCATGCGCGCCGCGTCGATCTGCCGTGGACGGAATGCGCGTGGCGACCACGCCTTGCGCTCGCGTGCAGCGTCGCCGTCGGCACACACACGCTACAAGTTTTCAATACGCACATCGATCCGCATGCGAACGTGGCCGAACAACTGGCGCAGCACAAGGCGATACTGGCGGAATGCAACCAACAACGCGGCGAGCCGGCCATCCTGTTGGGCGACTTCAACACGCTCTTTCCCAAGTCGCGCACGGCGACGCGCCGCTTGCTCGAAGCGCACGGCTTCACCACACCGATGCCGACGGGCACGGCCACGTGGCGTGCCGGTCTCCTACGCCTGCACGCCGACTGGCTCTTCGTCCGCGACGCGCGTGTCGTGCGCTGGGGCGTCGCGCGCCCGCTCAATGTCTCGGATCACTGGCCCGTCTGGGCTGAGATAGAGTTACCGGCATAGACCCGAAGCGCGGCATACGATGACGAGCGGCGACAAACAGGGGACGAAGATCACGAGCCGGCACAACCCGCTCGTGCAACGCGCCCGCGCCGTGCGCGCCGGGAAAGATGCGCGCCTGATTTTCATCGAAGGCATGCGTCTGTGCGCGGAAGCGGTGCAGGCCGGGCTACGGTGTGAAGCCGCGCTGTTCACTGCCAACATCGCGCACGATGCCCGCGGGGCGGAACTGCTGGTGGCACTGGAACGCGCAGGCACGCGGACGTTTGAAGTAAGCGAGAACTTGCTCACAGCAATCGCCGATACCAAAAGCCCACAGGGTCTCGTGCTGTTGGCGCAGCGTCCGCATATAGATCAAACCGCGTTGGCAATTCAACCACAGACCGTGCCGCTCGTCGTCATTATGCACGGCATCAACAACCCTGCGAACGCGGGCGCGATGCTGCGCGTCGCCGAGGCGGCCGGTGCGACCGGCGTGATCGCTACTGCCGGCACGACCGATCTGTTCGCGCCCAAAGCTTTGCGCGGTGCAATGGGATCAGCCTTCCGCCTCCCGCTCTGGCCGGGCGCGCAATTCCACGATGCGCTCGCATGGTGCGCCGCGCGCGGACTGCGCACGGTCGCAACCGATCCGCACGCCACACGCACGCACACCGAGATTGATTGGACAACTCCCCACGCGCTTATCATGGGCGCGGAAGCGGCCGGACTCAACGCACAAGAGTCTGCCGCCGCCGAGCTAAGTATACGCATCCCCATGCGCCCGCCCGTCGAAAGTCTCAACGTGACGACTGCGCTCGCCGTCATACTTTATGAAGCAGCACGACAGAGAGGGCATAAGCTGTAGGCGATGGACAGTAACTATGGCTGATTGCACTTGCGGAAAGCCGGGAGCGGGGGCAAGAATGGCCCCCCAAGCGCGGTGAGGCGCGGGCCCAGTTAGCGGCTGCGGGCAAGGCGGGCAACGATTCCCGCCCGACCCGCGCGGCGGAG
>JBBRYU010000271.1:0-5604 GCA_038237345.1 Pyrinomonadales bacterium | reverse complement strand
GCAGCAAGGCTTCTATAGTCAGGAGTTGAACGAGTTCATCCTCCGCTATGAGGATGTACGGCAGGCCGATTCGCCCGACGACACGCTGTTGGAGTTTCTGCAAAGCACTTACGAGGCGGGCGCAACGCTCGCCAAATGGGATCGGGCTGCGCTTGAACGGATACCGGCGCGCGAACATGATCCGCTCCGGCCGGCGCGCTCGTTATAACTTCTATCAATCTTCTCTGACAAATTCATAGACGATGCGCACGCGCAACTCGCCCTGTGCGATCTCGTGCCGCACCGCGTTCGCGTGCAGACGAAGCGCGCCGCCGGTAGCCAGTTTTGTGAGCGGCAGACGCAGCGAGAGTTGCTCGGCGCGTAGGATTTCAATCGGATTGATGCGTGCGTCGAGCGCGTCCTGCACCAGCCCCGTGACGCCGTTGTTCATGAGCGCGGGCACTTTGCTCAAATGCACCTCGCGCACCACGACGCGGGCGACGAGCGTCTGTTTCGTCTGGTCGAACGAAAGATTGAGCGTCGTGTCCGCCCAGCCTTGAAACTTCAGACAGCCGATGATCGGCGCACTGTATGAGCCTTTGAACGCAACCGGCGCGACGATCTGCCCGCCGCGAAACGCGACGCCCGTGCGCGTGCCCGCCTGTTCGCGTGCCAGCGTGATCTCGCTCGCGCACGCGCCGCGATTGTTGCCGGCCGGCTCGTTGCTTTGTCCGCCGCGCGAAAGGGGAAAGGTCGGCGGTTGCGGCAACGTGAACAGCGCATCAAGCAGCGCGTTGAAGAGACGTTCGGGTAGTACGACCACGACCTCGCCCGCCGGGATCGCCTTCGGCTCGCGCGGGCTAGTTGATTTAGTTGGCGGCGCGGCGTACGCGGCGAGGAGCGTAGCGGCAACAAACACAAGCGCGCAGATAAAACGCGCGGGCTGACTTCTCATCTTCACCTCTGTTGCCGGATTTCGTCCCTGCCTCACAATCCGCTGCGCACAATGTCGTGCAGCCTGAGCAAACCGACGCACGCGCCCGTCTCATCCACCACCGGCAGGACGGAGATTTGCGACGGGCGATCTTCCATCAAACGCAATGCGGTGTAGGCGAGCGTGTCTGGCGTCGTCGTGATCGGTGTGCTGGTCATGATCGCGGCGCTCGTCAGGCGCGCGAGGTCGGCCAGTTCTCCGCGCTCAAGTGCGCGCCGCAGATCGCCGTCGGTGATGACGCCGACTAACTGCCCTTCAGTTCCCACGACGTTGACCGCGCCCAAGCCGCCGCGACTGATCGCGCGTACAACCTCGAGTAATTGCGCATCCATGCCGGCCGTTGGATTCTCCGTGCCGCCATGCATCACGTCGCTCACGCGCACCATGAGCCGCTTGCCCAGCCGCCCCGCCGGATGATTCATGGCGAACGCTTCAGGCGTCAGTTCCTGACACTGCATCAACGTGATGGCGAGCGCGTCGCCGATGGCGAGCGCGACCGTCGTGCTGGTCGTCGGCGCAAGTCCGAGCGGGCAGGCTTCCTTCTCCACTGTGGCATCGAGCAACACGTCGGCGCGGTCGGCCAGCGTCGAGCGCAGATTGCCGATGATGGCGACGATAGGCACGCGCCGGTGTTTCAAGTACGGCAGCATCGCGAGAATTTCATCGGTCTCGCCGCTATTGCTGATCACGACGACCATATCATCTGCCGTGACGACGCCGAGACCGCCGTGCAGCGCGTCCGACGGATGCAGATAGATGGCCAGCGTGCCCGTGCTGGTCATCGTCGCCGCGATCTTCTGCGCGATGTTGCCCGACTTGCCGACGCCGACCACGACCACTTTGCCGCGACAATCGCGCAGCAAAGTAATCGCGCGCTCGACCGCTGCGGCCTGCAAACGCGCGGCCGTCTGCGCGATGGCTTCAGCTTCGAGCTTCAGACAGTCCGTGACCTGTGTGAACAACTTACTTTGCGTCATAGAGAAATGTGCGCCCCGCGCCGCAAGATACGATGAACGCGCGCAAGTTTGCAAAACCGTCCGTCGTCAATCGTCCGTTGTCAGTTGTTCTTCTTACGTGAGCATGCGGCTACAGTTCAGGTTGAACCACGGACAACGGACAACGGACATTCTTTCATTCCATCAGATGATCGGCGCGGTCGTAAGCGGGGCCGCAGACGAGCAACAACGTCATCGGCTCTGTGCCCGTATTGACGAGCGTGTGCGTCGTGTGGCGCGGGATGAAGACGGCATCGCCGGCCGCGACGGCGCGCTCTTCGTCGCCGACGGTCATGTGGCCTGCGCCGCTCAAGATGTAGTAGACCTCTTCGGTGGCGAGATGGTGGTGCCGTCCGACGGCCGCGCCCGGCGGCAAGACCTCTTCCGCCAGACTACATAATTCGATCTCGGACGTGGTGCGATCAATCAACGGGCGTATCTCCGAGCCGTGCGGCGTGCGTATGATGGCGGCGTGCTGACGATTGACGATGAGCATAAGTGTTCAGTGCGAGCAGTCCTTTCTGAAATATCCTATAGTGCGCGCTGCGGCTGTCGGGTGGCGCAGATTTTCGTAACCGGAAGCTCGTTTGGCGCGTCATAACATAGACAGAGCCGGCGTCTGATTGTAACCGGCGCGCATTCTTTCATCACGAGGTAAACTATGGCCGGTCGGAGCAGTTTTTCTTTTCGCTTGCACACACTCCCGCTTGTCCTGCTTGTCGCAGCCGTCTCCGGCGCGGCGCAAGAACCGGCACAGCCTGCGGGCAGTCCTTCCGTCATCAATGGACGGCAGCCGGCTGAACAAGCGGCCGCGCAACAAGCGCAGGCGCTCAAGCTGCTCGATCAAACTGTCTCTGAAGCGCAGGCGCTAAGATTACCGGAGAATCGCATCCGCGTGCAGTTCGCGGCCGGGGACATGCTCTGGAAACACGACGAGGCCCACGCGCGCAGCCTGTTTAGCGAAGCGGCGGCCGGTCTCGCTGGCATGGTACGCAGCTTTGAGAACAACGACCGGCAACAATTCGGCGCGGTCGCGCAACTGCGGCAAGAGATGTTGACCGTCGTGGCGCAACGCGATCCGAATCTGGCCCTCGACACGTTACGCGCAACACGCCTGCCCCAGCAAGCGCAGAATGTGCCCTTCCAACCGACTGACCCGGACGCTAATTTAGAGTTTAGATTGCTGACGCTGATCGCTGCCAACGATCCCAAACAAGCGTTGCTCAAGGCCCAGGAGTTGTTGGGCAAGGGTGAATATTCCAGCGCGCTCCTGAGCCTACTCGCGCAGTTGCAGACGAAAGATAAGGAGGCGGCCGCAAAGCTCACGGAAGACATGCTCAAGGGCTTGCGCGCGGAGAATCTAACGACTAACCAGAGCGCACGGAATCTGACCTTCGCGCTGCTACAGTCGGGGCCGCGCCTCGCGCCGGCCGCCCCCGGCGGCGAGCAGAAGGACAACACGGCGTCTAACAATCAGGTCTTGAACGAAACGGCTTATCGTGAACTGTTGGAGACGGCAATCAGCGCGGCCCTCAGCATCGTGCCGCAGCTGAATGCGCCGGCCGGTCTACGCGGCGGCATACGGGGCAACGTTGACGGCAGCGTTACAGGGCGCACCACTACCAGCTTCACCGTTACCAGTCAGGGCAATGCGAATGGGATGATGCTGTTAGTGGGCGTCGGCTCGCTCTTGCCGCAGATCGATAAGTATGCGCCGGCGCGCGCGACGTTAGTGCGGCAGAAGTTGAGCGCGGCGGGTATCAACATGGAGCAGCAAGCGTTTGCCCGCGAGCAGATGAATGCTTTGATGCAGCAAGGCACGGTGGATTCTATCCTCAACGCTGCCGGGCAAGCCCCGCCGGGTTTGCAGAATAGACTTTATCAGCAAGCGGCCCTGAAGGCTGTGGACGAAGGCAACACTGAGCGCGCACGCCAGATTGCGAACGAGCATCTGAATCCTGATGCGCGTAGCCAAGTGCTGCGGGCCGTCGAGCGGCAGCAGATCGTGCGCGCGTTGGCGCAGGGCAAGACGGAAGAGGCGCAGCAGATGCTCGCCCGTTTGCAGACCGATGATGAGCGGGTGGATGCGTTGCTCCAACTAGCCGCGCTGCTCGTCAAGCAGGGCGAGAAAAAGCCGGCCGGGCAGATGCTGGAAGACGCGCGCAACATTGTCGCGCGTCGCGCCGAGAATTATCAGCAACTCGAAGCGCAATTGCGCGTGGCTCAGGCTTACGCCGAGATAGAGCCGGCGCGCAGTTTCGAGATACTTGAGCCGGGTATCAGTCAGATCAACGAACTACTGAACGCCGCTGCTCTCCTGAACGGTTTTGAAGTCCGTTTCTTCAAGGACGGCGAGTTGCCGCTGCGCAGCGACACTTCGCTGCGCGGCATAATCACAGCGTACGCCCAGGAGTTGGCCTTACTGGCGCGGTTTGATTTCACCGGCGCGCAGACGACGGCGGATAAATTTCAACGGCTCGAAGCTAGGGTCATGACGAAATTGGCCATCGCCCGCAGCGTGTTGAGCGGGGGCACAGGCACGACGACTGCACCCAATCCTGGCAACCGGAGAGTCTTCCGGCGCGGGAACTGAAGCACTGCTAAGTAACTAACGACGAAGCCCCGCAGGGCATAAAGAAGAACACTCTCGTCTATGTGCCCTGCGGGGCTTTATTAGTTGTGTTATATGCGCCTGGCAAGACTCGAACTTGCGGCCCCCTGCTCCGGAGGCAGGTGCTCTATCCACTGAGCTACAGGCGCGTGGCAGCGAATTCTCGCATAGACAGTTCCGATGTGCCAAACGACCGCCGCTGGCCAGCAGCCTACTTTTAGACGCGGGCAAAATTCCGTTGGCCTTCTGGCACACTCTCGGCACACGGCGTGCGTTATGCTCACCGCGCTGAGGCATCGCGTTTGCTCTTCAGCCTTACGTCACGTCTTTGCGCGTTCGATTAGCGTGCAAGGACAAATTTCAAACGTACCAGCTAACAGGGAGAACAGACATGGACGCATTCACGCTCTTGCAGAACGACCACGCGGAAGTCGCCGCGATGTTCAAGCAAATCGAAGCCACCGACGAATCTGCCGCCACCACGCGGCAGCAAATCTTCAAACAGATCAAACAGGCCCTCGACATTCACGCGCACATCGAAGAGACGATCCTCTATCCGGTGCTCAAGCAAGCGGCCGAGACGCGCGACATCACCATCGAAGCTTACGAAGAGCATCAAGAGATCAAAGACCTGCTCGCGCAAGTGGACGGCATGGACGCGAGCGGTGAAGAATGGGCGGACACGCTGGCCGAGTTGCAAGACACGGTCGAGCATCACGTCGAAGAGGAAGAGAACGAGATGTTCGTCCAAGCCCGCGATGTGCTCAGCCCACAGCAGATCGATGAACTCGGCACGCGCATGCAGCAGGAAAAACAACAACAGCAACAGCAGAAATCCGCTGCCGCGCGCTAAAAACAGACAACACAAAATTAATCACACAGGCTCGCCGACGCGAAGCATGAGCAAGATCAGCTTCATGGCGGTGGGCCTGTGCGGTTATAGCGGGTTGCGATGGCGTGTTAGCTGGGAGCGCAGGCATCCTTGCCTGCCATGAGCGCGGCAGCGCGAACACCGGCCGCGCCCT
>JBBRYU010000270.1:0-5611 GCA_038237345.1 Pyrinomonadales bacterium | reverse complement strand
CGCAGCGCGGGCGAAGTGCCGGTCGTGTTGTCGGTCAAGGATGTGGTCTCGACGCATCTGGCGATCTTGGCTTCGACGGGCGCAGGCAAGTCTTACACGGCGGGCGTGCTGGTCGAAGAGTTGATGATGCCGCACAACCGCGCGGCCGTGCTCATCGTCGATCCGCACGGCGAGTACGACACGCTGCGCTCGATTGAAGGCGACCCGCGTTTCGCGGCCGGCAACTATCATCCGGAAGTCAAAATCTACACGCATGACCGCGTCAAGGTGCGCTTCTCTTCGTTGACCGAAGCGGACATCAAATATCTCTTGCCCGAAGGCACGTCCGACAAGATGCTGCACTTTTTATCGCAGGCTTTCCGGCAACTGACGAACCGGCCCGATTCAGATCGCGGCTTGTGGGGTTATCACGATCTGCGCGACGAGGTGAAGGCACAAAAGTACGAAGGCAGCGAGCGGAGCGAGTCGAGCAACGCCAGTTCCATCGAAGGTCTGTTGTGGCGCTTGGACAATCGCTTTGACAAGCCGGGCGGCATCTTCTCGGACAACGAGCACATCCCGCTCAAAGATTTATTCCGCCCCGGCCGCTGCACCATCCTGCAACTCTCGGACATCGAGCAGCACGAGCAACAGGTCGTCGTCGCCACGCTCCTGCGCCGCGTCAACAAGGCGCGCATGATGACGGTGCGCGGCGAGGCCGAGCAAGCGACCGACAATCACCTGCCCTATCCCGTCTTCGTGCTGCACGAAGAGGCGCATCGCTTCGCGCCCGCCGGGCAGACGGTGGTGTCCACGAACATTCTCAAACAGATACTCTCCGAAGGGCGCAAGTTCGGCGTCGGCATCGGCCTCATCACGCAACGGCCGGGCAAGCTCGATCAGGACGTGCTCTCGCAGTGCATGACGCAGATCATCATGCGCATCGTCAATCCGATTGATCAGGACACGGTGGCCAAGTCGGTCGAGGGCGCGGGGCGGCAACTCTTGCAGGAGTTGCCCGCGCTCACCAAAGGGCAAGCGGTCATTAGCGGCGTCGGCGTCAACACGCCCGTCATGTGCCGCGTGCGCGAGCGGCTCACCAAGCACGGCGGCGAGACCTTCGACGCGCCGCGCGAGTGGGCCGACTGGCATTCGGAGAGCAAGCAGCGACAGCGCGAACAGGACAACGCCATCCTCGGCGGCCCGCCGCGCAAGAAGGTTGAGAAATTCCGCAACATCCCGCTCTAAGATATTGACTTCGCGCCCGTGCGGGCATATCTTCTCCGCCATCCAGCCGGGGTTATCAGGCTGATCGGTTCAGGCGGGCGCGCGATTGGCCCGTTTCACTTCTCGCCATTTGCTCTGTCCGCTGGTTCAGCCTAACACCCTTGCGCTGTTGTCAGTCCTTGCCCGGAAGGAGACCACCCCATGTCACAGTATCAGAAACATTCGTCCCGCATTGTGCTTTTCGTCCTCTGTCTGCTCTGCGCGTTTACGCTCGGCGCGCTGCCGCGCGTCGCGGCGCAGGATCAGGCTGAAGCGAAAGGCGATCCCCTCTTCAGCGAGTACAAGGGCGTCCACATCGGCACGAGCGCCGACGAGGCGCGGCGCAAACTCGGCACGCCGCAGGACAAGAGCGACGCGCAAGACTTCTACGCCTTCTCCGACAACGAGACGGCGCAAGTCTCCTACGACGCGCAGCACAACGTCGCGTCGCTGGCCGTCTTCTACGTCGGCGGGCAGAAAGTGCCCGTCTGCAAAAGCGTGCTCGGCACAGAGTTGACCGCCAAGACCGACGGCTCGATGTACAGACTGGTGCGCTACCCGAAGGCCGGCTACTGGGTCTCTTACAGTCGCACCGGCGGCGACGCACCGCTCGTCACCGTGATGATGCAGCGCTACAAGCCCTGACGCATGACGGCCGCTGCGCACACGCCGCGCCACGCCAATGCTTAAGACCCGCCTGCTATGCGCGCGGCGCTGCGATAGTCTGCGCCGCACGCCGCAGTAAAACGCGCGCCGTAGCAAGCGGGTCTTTTCTTACCTTATCTATTCTTAATCTGCCCACCGCCGCATGCAGTTGCTTTTACCCGCCGCGATGCTAAGATAAGTTTCGTCGCTTGAGTCTCCCGCGTTGGCTGCTCACACGACAATAACTCTCTCCCGTCCAAGAGATCATTCCGCCCGGCGTGCGTACCTGTGTGCGCACGCGGCGCATGAGGAGTCGCATGCCGAACAAAGGTGTAGCGCAGCCGGAGCAAACGCGGCGCGTCGTGGACTTGCTGGCAACCCGCCGCGACGAGATTCTCAATCTGTGGATCAAAGAACGACTGGAATCGGGCGAGTTCCGCGATGAGTTGATCTCGAAGAAGGAGTTGCGCCAACAGTCGCAGCAGATCGTGGACATGCTGGCGCAGGCGATCAAAGAATCGGCCGGCGCGGACTACGACGACGCAGCGTTCGATGAACTGCGTGCGCTACTCAACCTAATCTCGCACACGCGCGCCGTCAAAGGTTATACCGCCCGCGAGAATGCGACCTACGTCCTTAGCTTACGTAGCATTGTGCGGCCCATGCTCTTGGAAGAACATGCCGGTAACATCGAGGCTTTTCTGGATGAGCTAGCCTATTTCGCTGAACTGGTTGATCGCTTGGCCCTCACGATGGTCGAGAATTTCATCCGTTCGCGCGAAGAGATTATTCATCAACAACGCGCCGACATGATGGAGTTGTCCACGCCAGTCATTAAAGTCTGGGACAAGATTCTGACGCTGCCGATCATCGGCACGCTCGACTCGCGCCGTGCGCAGTTGATGATGGAAGCGCTCTTACAACGCATCGTCGAAAGCGGCTCGACCGTCGCCATCCTTGACATCACCGGCGTGCGCACGATGGACACGCTTGTCGCCAATCATCTGATCAAGACCGTGACGGCGGCGCGGCTGATGGGCGCGCGTTGCATCCTCACCGGCGTCTCGCCCGCCATCGCGCAGACGATGGTGCAACTCGGCATTGACCTCTCGCAGATCACCACCCGTGCGCAGATGTCCGACGGCATCCGGCTCGCGCTTGAGCTCGTCGGCCGCACCGTCGTGCCCCTCTCGCTCGTCGCGCACCTGCGCAACGGCGCTGCGTCGGGCAATAAACAGCCCGAAATAATTGCTGCAACGAATAATGCAGAGAACAAACAGTGACGAGTGCCGAGTGATAAGTGCTGAATTAAGAATCGGTCTTTGACTCGTCGCCCGTCATTTGTCACTCGTCACTGCCTTTCGGAGAAATGCTTATGGACGGCGCGCAGCGCATTCCGATCTTGAAAGTTGGGCGGGTTCTGCTCGTCCCGATTCAGGTGGACATGGATGATCAGACGGTCATCGGTCTGCAAGAAAGAATTTTAGCGGAGCTTGAGCGCACGCGTGCGCGGGGCGTGTTGCTCGACATCTCGCTGTTGGAGATGGTGGACTCGTTTATCGGGCGCATGCTCTCGGACATCGCGGCGATGGCGCGCATCATGGACGCGCGCACGGTCGTGGTCGGCATGCAACCGGCGGTCGCGATCACGCTCGTTGAATTGGGCCTGGAACTGCGCGGTGTCGAGACTGTGCTGAACGTGGATGAGGGCATCAAGCTGCTGCGCGCTGAGTTCGACGGCGGCAATGAAGAAGATGAGGCGATGCGCGCCGAGGGGCTGAACCTGTTTGGAGAGTCTGTCCATCGCGCTTGAGCAGGAGTATGACATCGTCGCGGCGCGCGGCGAGGTGCGCCGACTCGCACGCGCGCTCGGCTTCGGCTCGGTCGATCAGTCGCGGCTCGCCACCGTCGCGTCGGAGTTGGCGCGCAACGTCGTCAAGTACGCCGGGCGCGGCCGTTTGATCGCGCAGCCGGTCACGGACGCTGGCGGGCGCAAAGGTCTCCGCCTCGTCTTTGAAGACTCCGGCCCCGGCATCAAAGACTTGGCCGCGGCCATGCGCGACGGCTTCTCGACCGGCGGCGGTCTCGGCAAAGGACTCCCCGGCTCAAAGCGTCTCGTCCACGAGTTCCAGATCGAATCCGCTCCCGACCGCGGCACGCGCGTCTCCGTCGTGCGTTGGCTCTGAAAGGCAAATGATAAATGCGGAATGATGAATGCTGAAGTAGAAGCGGCTGTCTGTCATCCATCATTCCGCATTCATCATTCATCACTTCTTTATGCGTGAGATGCAATCAATGGAGGTGCGGGACGAGGCGCAGGTCGGGGCGGCGCGGCGGGCGGTGCATGCTTACGCGGGGGAGAGCGGTTTTACGGAGCGCGAGTTGGCCGAGTTGGACATCGTCGTGCAGGAGATCGGCACGAACGCCGTGCGCTATGCGCGGGGCGGCGGCTGGCTGCATTACATGCGCCCGCTTGGGGCGGAGCCGGGCATCGAAATCTTTTATTGGGACAAAGGGCCGGGCATCTATGATCTCGACCGCGCCGTGCGCGATGGGGTCTCGACAAGCGGCGGCTTGGGCGCAGGTCTCGGCGCGATCCGGCGGCTAATGGACGAGTTCGAGGTCTATTCGACCGTGCGCGCGACCGGCGCGTTAAAGACGCTCGCGTCCACACGCCGCACGACGCACGGCACGGCGCTCGTGGGGCGCAAGTGGGTGGCGACGACGCGCCTCGCTTCCAACGCGCACGGCGCGACCACACGTCGCTTCGGCGTGTGGAGTCGGCCGCATCCGCAGGAGACGCGCAATGGCGATGCCTACTTCGTGCGCCGCCGCGGGCCACAGATGCTCTGCGCCGTCGTTGACGGTCTGGGGCACGGCAGCGGCGCGCACGAGGCGGCGCGCGTGGCGCTCGACGTACTGGCCGACTGGCGTGGCGAGCCGCTGGACGAGATATTCGCGGCGGCGCACGCAGCCCTACGCGCCACACGCGGCGCGGTCATGGGCGCGGCCGTCGTGGACAGCGCCCGCGAAGCTTTCTCCTATGCGGGCGTCGGCAACATCGAGGTGCGCGTCTTCGGTGCGCCCGAACCTGCGCGCCCCATCTCGGCCAACGGCACACTCGGCGCACGCTTCGAGCGCGCCCGCGTCTGGTCGTACAAGTGGGCAGAAGGCACAACCATCGTGCTCGCGTCCGATGGTTTGAGCACGAAGTGGGACATGCAAGACTATCCCAATCTTTTACAACGCAGTCCGCAACTGCTCGCGGGGGTACTCATGCGCGACTACGGCCGCGACACCGACGATGCGACCGTGCTGGTCGCACGATGAAGCTATTAGCGATTAGCTGTTAGCTTTCAGCTTGTTGCAATTAACGAAACTTGAGCGACGCTGATGTCGCTCAGAGACAACAAATGTTTTCAGCTAATCGCTAATCGCTAATCGCTAACAGCTATCCCATGCCCGACAGCGAAACCACCCGACTCGGAGACATCTACGTGCGCCGCGAGGCGGACATCGTCGCGGTGCGCGACCGCGTGCGCCGACTCGCGCGCGACCTGGGCTTCGATGCGACCACGCAGATCAAGATCACCACGGCCGTCTCCGAGTTGACGCGCAATATCTACGAGTATGCACAGACGGGCGCGATCACGCTCGCGCTCGTCGAGCGCGCGGACGATGCGCTGGGTTTACAACTCACGGCGCGCGACGAAGGCCCCGG
>JBBRYU010000269.1:0-5670 GCA_038237345.1 Pyrinomonadales bacterium | reverse complement strand
AGACCACGACCCTGAACGTGCTGTCGGCGGCCATCCCGGACGGCGAGCGCATCATCACCGTCGAGGACGCGGCCGAGCTCCAGCTCTCGCAGGAGCACGTGATCACGCTCGAGACACGCCCGGCCAACATCGAGGGCAAGGGCCAGGTCACGATCCGCGACCTCGTCCGCAACACGCTGCGGATGCGACCCGACCGGATCATCGTCTCAAGGCGCGTCAGCGCATCTCTGGGCGTGTTGGCGTGGATGGTCGTGAGCGAGCCGTCGTGCCCCGTGTTCATCGCTTGCAGCATGTCGATGGATTCGCCGCCGCGCACCTCGCCGATGACGATGCGGTCGGGGCGCATGCGCAGCGCGTTCTTGACCAAGTCGCGTTGGGTGACTTCGCCGCGCCCTTCGATGTTGGGCGGGCGCGTCTCCAGGCGGACGACGTGCGGCTGCTGCAACTGCAACTCGGCCGAATCTTCAATCGTGACGATGCGCTGGTCTTCCGGAATGTAAGCGGAGAGCGCGTTGAGCAGTGTCGTCTTGCCTGCGCCCGTGCCGCCAGAGATGAGAATGTTCAAGCGCGCATGCACGCACATCTCGAACATGTCCGCCATATCTTTCGTCAGCGCGTTCAACTCGATCAGCTTCGTCATGCGCAAAGGGTCTGCGCCGAAGCGGCGAATTGATAGTACAGGGCCGTCTAAGGCGAGCGGCGGAATGATCGCGTTGACGCGCGAGCCATCGGCGAGGCGCGCGTCCACCATCGGGGAAGATTCGTCTATGCGCCGACCGACGGAGGAGACGATGCGCTCGATGACGCGCATCAGATGCTCGTCGTCTTTGAAGGCCACATCGGTGCGTTCGAGTTTGCCGCGCCGCTCGATGTAGATGTGCTGCGGCCCGTTGACGAGAATGTCGGAGATGGTCGGGTCGGCCAAGAGCGGTTCGAGCGGCCCCAGCCCAAACAACTCGTGCCGCACCTCTTCGACCAGACGCTCGCGCTCGTTCGCCGACAACGGCGCGTTCTCGACCGCGATCAAGCCTTCCGCCAGGCGCGAAACTTCCGATCGCACCTGCTCCGGCTCAAGCTGGCTTAGCTTGCTCAAGTCCATCCGGTTGATGATCGCGCGATGAAGGCGCGCTTTCATCTCCTGGAAAGAATGTTGCCCGGCCACCGCGTCGTCGCTGCCGCTGTTGCCGCCGTTGCCATTTGAGCGCGCCGCACCGATAACCGCCGGGTTGGTCTCTCGAATTAATCGTTCGCGTAGTGACATGTTGGTCTGCTCTCGATCTCAAATTTGAAGCTTGAAACTTGATATTTCAAACACAGGTGGCTAGATCGCAGCCTCCGCTTTATCTTTGTCGAGCCGCCCTTGCAGGGCAAAGGTGGACGATGCGCCTTTGCGCCGTTGGAAGACGGAACTGAGAAAGCCGCGCGGCTGCTCTGCCGGTATCGACTCTTGCGCTGCGCCGGTCAGACCGGCAGCGATCTGGCGCAACTCGGTGGCGATGCGCGACGACGGATTTGATTGAACAAGCGGCTGGCCCAGATTGATCGAATTAACGGCCGTGTTGTAGTCGCTCTGCACGTAGCCTGTAACGCGCTCGCCGAGAAAGCGTTCGACCTGCCGCACGTCCAACTCGATCTGTTTCGACCAACGATTGACGACGATGCGGAGTTTGTGGCGCGGATAGCCGAGCCGGTCGAAGATTTGCAACGCGCGTTGGGCGCTGCGGATCGCGGGGATGTCGAGCGTCAGCACCAGCACGATCTCGTCGCACTGATCGAGCGCGGCGAGCGTGATCGCGTCGAACGTGTGCTGCGGATCGATGATGACGTAGTCGTAGTGCTGGCGCAGCAGTTCGATAACTTCAAAGACGTGCTCCGGTTCGATGTCGTCGGCGAGGTCGGCTTCGCGCGGCGCGGCGAGGAGCGCGAGGTTGGCCGTGTGCGGCGCGACGTAGGATTTCAAGAGCGATGCGTCGGCGCGGGCGCGATTCTCGACGAGGTCGGCGATAGAGAACTTCGGTTCGACCCCGAGATAGAGCGCGAGATCGCCGGCCTGCAAATTGAGATCGACCAACACGGTCGGCGCGTTTGTGGCCGCCGCGAGATTGGTGGCGATGAATGATGTGCCGCAACCGCCCTTGCTCGAAAAGACGGCGATGGCGCGCCCGCGTTTCTTCGGCGCTTCAACCTGTCCGGCGCAAAACTCGGCCACGCGGTCGAGCACGGTGCGAAATTCATCAGGGCGCACGGGGAGACGTAAATACTCGCGTGCGCCCGCACGCAAAGAGCGCAGGATCAGATCGGGCGAAGCGTCCTTTGAAGCGCAGATGATCGCGGTCTGCGGGCACTCGACGCTCAACCGTTCGACGTAGCGCAACGCGGCTTCCGTGCCCGCATCCGGCAGCGTGACGATGGCGGCGTTGGGACGCAGGCGCGTGATCTCGGCGTGGAGTTGTTCGGCGTCGTCGCCGCCGGCGAGCAAGCGCGTTCGTTCGTCCGCCGCGAGCGCGTCGCGCAGTTCCTTGAAGGTCTCAAGCCCGTTGCTCAGGATGACGTAGGTGAGTGCGTTCATTGTTACCAAACCTTGATCGAAGTTGCTGTCAGAGCGGGGTCGGTGTCGTAGCTCGTTTGTTCGTCAGATCGGATTGGGCACGATGCCGGCGTTCTCGCCGGTGAGCGTCGTGCGATAGGCTGGCAGGCGCATGGTCGTGCCGACGAGCGGGAGCACGAAGCGGAAGTCGTAGTTCTCGACATGCACTGTGACCGTGCCTGCGCTGAGATCGAAGCCGCTATAGTCTATAAAGACCTGATCGGTCGTTAAGCCATCCACCAATGGATTGCCCGTGCCGTCAGTGTTGCCATAGACGGTCATATTCTTAATCGCTGTCTGCGCGCCAGCGGTCATGTTCTGCGTGACGGCGTAACGCGCGCCGCGCCGAGTGGCATCCACGAGCGCGTTGTGAATCCAGAGCAGGCGGCTCAATTCCAGCACGCCGAACATCACGGTCAGGAAGACCGTGGCGGCGATGGCGAACTCCACCAGGGCCGCGCCGCGTTCGTCATGTCGAAATGTTTGTAGGCGCATTGCTTCTGCCTTTTCCTTACTGCACCAGTTGGCGCATCGTGCTGCTCGCGTTGACGTTGACTTGCAACGAGAGCGTCGACTTGTTGGCCAGTTTGCCGAGGTCGAAGATCGGTTGATAGGTGTAGCCCGCGATGCCGACCGTGACCGTATCGGTTGTGCCGTTCGGCGCGAGGGCCGGTGTGACCACGATCTGGCTCGCGTCGAGGCCCGTGACGACCGGCGTGCCCGCGCCGGCCGTGTTGCCATAGACGACGAGGTTCTTCGTCTCTGCGACGCCCGTGCCCGGCGGCTGGCTGACGACGTAGCGTGCGCCCGCGCGCGTTGCCTTCGCCAGCGTCGAGTAGGTGTACATGAAGCGGCCGAACTCGGCGGTCGCGGCGAGCAGCATCAGCAGAATCGGCACGACGAGCGCCAGCTCGACGAACTGCGTGCCGCGCTCATCCGTGCGCCAGTGGCGCAGTGTGCGGCGTGCTTTGATGATGCGTGTGGGGGCTGTCATCGCAATGTGCCTTTAGCGATAGATGACCGGGATGGTCAGTTCGGGCGAAGCCGTGCCGCCGTTCGGATCGTAGCCGCCGCGCCCTCTGACCACGCGGATGCCGATGTACTCGGCTTGTATGTCGCCGCCGTTGCCGTTGCCGACGCGCGTTTGCAGGAAGAAGGCCGCGAAGCGATCAATTCGCACCGAATCGCGCCCGTTATTGAACTCGCTCTCCCGGACGATGGGGATCAGCACGACGCGGCGATTGCGTACGCCTGCGCCGCGATTGGGCGCGTCATAGACGCTCGCGTTTGGCGTCTGTCCGGCGTCGAGCGCCTTCTGCCCGTCGAGGTACTGCGCGTAGTTGATGTTCTCACGCACGTTCTCGTCGGGCGGGTAATCAGCCGGGTCGAGACCGGCCCCATAGTCGCCGAAGCGCGTGTTGATGCCCTGTCGCACCGCGCCCGATGAGACGCCCGGCTTGGTCTGCACGTAAGAGCCGGCGGTGAGACAGTTGCGCACGCCCTTGCCGAGACCATAACGGTCGTCGCTCCCGCCGGGGCCATCAATGGCGAGAATCTGATAGTTGCCGGGCGAGACGCCGGTGCCGGGCGCGCGGCGGATCGTGTAGAGGTTGCCGGGCGAGAAATAGACAGTGTCGGCATCAATCGCGGTGACGGGGATGTAGTCGCAGACGTTGTTGAGCGGGACGGACATGCCGGCGGTCGCTTCCGCCGCAACGTTGCGCGACGCGCCGAGGACGGGCGCGGCAAAGGTCGTCTGCACCGCCGTCGGCGGCACAGCGACTTTGATGAAACGGATGTTCTGCGCATCGGCCTTGGCGGCTGTCTCGTTGACGTAGGGGCCGTCGAGGTTGCGCGCGAACACTATGTTGGCGCGCGGGATCGTGACGGACTGGCGGTTGAACTCTTCGTTGTTCATCGCCTGCTGCGCGAGGTTGGCGGCGCGCGTGATGCCGCCGTCCTTCGAGTTGAGCGCGGACGCGCCCGCAAGCGCGGAGGCGTCGGCCGCGTTCTGCAATTCGGTCTTGACGAGATAGAAGTGGCTCACGTCCACGCACATACCCGTGGCGAGGAGAAAAGCGAGCATGCCGAAGGCGCTGATGGCGAGGACGGAACCGCGCTCGCGGCGCTTGCCTGCTATTTGCTGCTTGCCTGCTTGCACCATCGCTGCTCTCCTTTCCAAACCGAACTCACCGCGCAGACACAAAGGACACGAAAAGTTATGTGCGCTTTGTGTCTGCGCGGTTCATCATGTCCTACTGCTGCGGCGGTGGCGGCATGACCGGCGCTATGAGCGCGACACTGCTAGCGCTTGCCGCCGGCAGCTTTACGTCAGACGGCTTCGTTTGCGAGACCTGACCGGCGGGCGCAGTCACTGCCGGCGCGTTGCCGCTCGTCTTCGTCTCAGCGTTCGTCTTCACGTCGCCGCTCGTCGTGCTGTTCGCGTTGCCGTTCGGCGCGGCAGTCTGCGGCGCGTCGTTCACGCTCGTCGCGCTGCCGGAAGAGAAACCGCTCGTGCCCTTGATGCCTTCGCCCTTCGGTTCGACGCCGAGCGGCGAGCCTTTCTTGAGCCCGTCCATGCCGCGCATCGTCGGCAAGTCGTCCGGGCTGACCGGCTTCACCAGTTGCGCCGTGACAATGAACATCAACTCGGTCTCCTGCTTCTGGAACGACTTCGACTTGAACAGGTTGCCCAGTATAGGAATGTCCGCGATGACCGGAATCTTTGAGAACGATTGCTGCTCTTCATTGCTGAGCAGCCCGGCGAGCGCGAACGATTGCCCGTCGCGCAATTCGATGCCCGTCTTCGCGCGCCGCGTCTTCAACGCCGGCACGAGGAAGCCGCCGAATTTGACGCCGTTCGCGAAATCAATCGTCGAGACTTCCGGCTCCAACACCAGCCGGATGTGATCTTCATCAATGATCGTCGGCTTGAAATTCAAACGCACGCCATACTCTTTGAAGACCACCGTGACGGTGTTCTTATCCGAACCGGACTGCACGACTGGAATGGGAAACTCGCCGCCCGCGAGGAAGCTCGCCTGCTCGCCGTCCATCGCGATCAAGTTTGGCTCGGCCAGAGT
>JBBRYU010000268.1:0-5680 GCA_038237345.1 Pyrinomonadales bacterium | reverse complement strand
CGTCGTTTCGCGGCCTGACGTGCGCGGGCGCGAAGGGATTCTCAAAGTGCACACGCGCAAGATTCCGCTCGGCGAGGACGTGGACATTAATGTGATCGCGCGCGGCACGCCGGGTTTCACGGGCGCAGACTTGGCCAATCTCGTGAACGAAGCAGCCTTGAACGCGGCGCGTTACAACAAGAAGATCGTGATGCAGACCGACTTCGAGTTGGCGAAAGATAAAGTGCTCATGGGCGCAGAGCGCAAGAGCATGGTCATCACCAACGAAGAGAAGCGCGTCACGGCGTATCACGAAGCGGGGCACACACTCGTCGGCCTGAAAGTGCCGAACGCCGATCCCGTCCACAAAGTCACGATCATTCCGCGCGGAATGGCCCTCGGTCTCACGCAGCAATTGCCCGAAGGCGACCGGCACAACTACTCGAAGGAGTATCTGTTGGGCCAGATCGCCATTTTGATGGGCGGGCGCATCGCTGAGGAGACGTTCTTGAGCAGCATCACCACGGGCGCATCGAACGACATTGAGCGGGCGACGGAACTGGCCCGCGCGATGGTCTGCGAGTACGGCATGTCGGACTTAGGCCCGCTCACCTTCGGCAAGAAGGAAGAGCAAATCTTTCTGGGCCGCGAGATCGCGCAGCATCGCGACTTCTCGGAGGACACCGCGATCAAGATCGATCAGGCGGTTAGACGGATCGTCTCCGAGCAGTACGAGCGTGCGCGCAGCATCATCACCGACAACCGCGACACCATGATCCGGCTCTCCGAAACGCTGCTTGAGCGCGAGACGCTCGACGGCGTGCAGATACGCCGCATCGTCGCTGGTCTCTCAGTGGACGATGAGCAACCGCCCGCCTCGAAGGACGACGGCGAGCGGCCGCAACTTAAAGAGCCGGCGGCCAATCCGCTCAAACCGATCCTGCCGCCTATCACTGGGCCGGCGACGGCGTAAAGGCGCAAGCATGGTTAGTAGTAGAAAGGGAAGGGGGCAGACCTCTTCCCTTTTTGTTGCATGCAGATAACCTACGTGCGCGAGCAGAAACTGCCTTGTGCCTGCCGCGCGGAAAGTAGCTACAAGTAGGTTGACACCCATGCTCATTGGAATTTACCTTGTGATGCGCCGCTTGGTGTCCACAGTACGCTCACTTAGCAGCCTAACCTGATTCGGTTCGCCCCCTGCCATCCTGTTGTCCTTGTTGATTCACGCCGAGGTTATGAGATGAAAACGAAATCCTCCTTGCTCCCCTTGCTCCCCTTGCTCGCCGTTGCGCTCCTTTGCGCGGCCGTGCTGCCGCCCGTTGCGCGGATGCAGCAGCGTGGGTTGGCGACGGGCGCGGCGCAGACAGCAGGCGCAGGGCATTACTACGCGCTGGTGATCGGCAACAATGCTTACACATCTTTGCCGAAGTTGAAGACAGCGGAAGCGGACGCGCGCGCGATTGAGCGTCTGCTCAAAGAGTCCTACGGCTTCCAGACCAAGTTGCTGGTGAACGCCACGCGCAGTCAGATCGTCGCGGCGCTTAGTTCGTACCGGCGCGAGTTGACGGCGGACGCGAACCTGCTCATCTACTACGCGGGGCACGGCTACAACGATAAGGATGCGGACAAAGCATACTGGCTGCCGGTGGACGCGACGATTGATGATGTGTCGAACTGGATCATCGCCGACGAGATCACGACGGGCATCCGCGTCATCCCGGCCAAGCACGTGCTGGTGATTTCGGACAGTTGCTATTCCGGCACGCTGACGCGCGGCTTGAGCGATATGTTGCCGCGCCAGACCGGGCGCGAGCAGTTCTTGCAACGCATGGCGGCGGGGCACTCGCGCACGCTGATGGCGAGTGGCGGCGACGAGCCGGTGGCGGACAATGGCGGGGGCGGGCATTCGGTCTTTGCGGCGGCGCTCTTGCGCGGGTTGCAGCAGATGGACAAGGCGCAGTTCACGGCCGCGGAGTTGTTCAATAACTACGTGGTCGAAGCAGTCGCAGGCCGCGCCGAGCAGACACCCCTGTATGACCCGCTCAGAAACTCCGGGCATGAGAGCGGGGATTTCATCTTCGTCAAGGTGAAGGTAGGCGATAAGACCGTCGAAGTGACGGTCAAAGCGCCGCCCGCGCCGGTGACGGTTGATCCGGCGGCCTTCGAGTTGGAGTATTGGAATGCCATTAAGGACAGCAGCGACCCGGAGGAGTATCGAGGTTATCTGAAGCAATATCCGAACGGACGCTTTGCCGACATTGCGCGGCGGCGAGCCACGGGCGCACGCGGCGGCAACGGGACAGCCGGCCCGCCGGCCGTTAGTCCGTCGCCTGCGTCGCCGACGGGCGGGGGCATGCCTGCCAACACGACGAGCGCGGCGCGCCCCGGCGCACGCCCGCAGCAGATGCAGAGTCGTGCGGGGATCGAGTTCGTGTGGCTACCGGCGGGCAGTTTCATGATGGGTTCAGAGCGCGGGAGTGATGAGAAGCCGGTGCATCGGGGGATAATCAGTGAAGGTTTCTACATGGGCAAGTACGAGGTGACACAGGCGCAGTGGCAGGCGGTGATGAGGAATAATCCGAGTACCTTCAAAGGTGATAACCTGCCAGTGGAAACCGTCTCGTGGGACGAAGCACAGGACTTTATCAATAAGTTGAATGAGCAGAACGACGGGTACAAATACCGCTTGCCGACGGAAGCGGAGTGGGAGTATGCGGCGCGGGCGGGGACGACGGGCGACTACGCGGGTGATGTGGATGCGCTGGCGTGGTACGGGAATAACTCCGGGCGCACGCGGCTAAACGCGGTAGAGATTTACCGTACTGACGCACAGAATTACTACAAGCGCATCACAGAAAATGGTGGCCAGACGCATTCGGTCGGGAGTAAGTTGCCGAACACATTCGGGTTATTTGACATGCATGGGAACGTGTGGGAATGGTGTCAGGACTGGTATCACGACAGCTATGCAGGCGCACCGACGGACGGGGGCGCGTGGTTGAGCGGCGGCGAGCAGAAGTACCGGGTGCTGCGCGGCGGCTCGTGGGTCAGCGGTGCCTACCTCCTCCGCTCCGCCTCCCGCTACGGGTACTCCCCGGAAGTCCGCATCTACGCTCTCGGCTTCCGTATTGTGGCGGTTGCGCGGACATGAGCAGGTACAGTCTTCTCTTTGCGCTTTAGCGAGCGCGTGTGCAGCGCGCCGACCGTGTAAGAGATTACATTGACTGCCAGTCCACGCCCGCCATTAAACCGGCGACGGATAAATCTTCATCTATTTCAGGCCAGTGCAAGCTCGTGCCGCCGCCGCCGATCTCACAGTGCGCTCGTTGCTCCGGCGTCGCGTTCATTAACAAAGGAAACCAGATGAGCGGCACGCTGATGATGCGGCCGTCGGTGAGCGACACGCGCATCATCTCGTCGGCGCATTCGACCGTCCGGGCGAGCGCCGAGGTCGGCACATACGCCCGCGCTGAATTACGGTTGTGCTTCGCTAAAGTGCTCATTCCAAGCCTCCAGAAATTGCGCCCGGTGCTGCCGGACGAGCGCGCCGATTTCGTTCAACTCGCGCCCTCTGAAACCATATTACGGTTTGCGTTTGCATTGGCACTACTGAAGTCAGTGAATTCCAATCCGAAATCAAAGTTTTCAGTGCCAATGCAAACGCAAACCGTAATAATTGAAAGCTAATCCGATGGGATCGAGCCAGAACTTGGCTTCGTTCTCCGCCGCCTTGACGTGTATGTGCGGCGGCTCCTGACTCTCGTTGCTGAAAAAGAAAAAGCGAAGGCGGCCTATTCGCAACACCGTCGGCATGCGGTCATCATAGGCGGCGGAGCCACACTGCGCAAGCATTTGCGCGAACGTAGCCTTTACCCGCTTGACCCCCCCGCGTATGCGAAGAAGTTGTCAGCCGTCAGCTATCAGCTTTTGATGACTGACCATTACGCTGCCTCAACGCACAACTGTTTTTAGCTGTCGACGGATAGCTGATAGCTAGAGGCTCCAAACCTGTAAGGCTTTTTGCTTTCTGCTCAGAGTGAAGAGCATCTGCCCGTCCGCGCTCCATGCGGCGGGGTCGCCGACTCCGTCTAGCTGTTGTAAGAGTGCGCCGGTCGTCGGATTCCAGATTTGAATGTTATTTCTTTTGTCAGTGAGTGCGACGAGCCGGCCCGTCGGGCTGACGGCAAACGTCTCGACGCTGCCTGCGGCGAGCGTGTATTTGAGGCGCACGAACACCTGCGCTGCATGCGCCTGCCCCGTCCGCCCCTGTGCCGCGCTGCGCTCGCTCGCTAGACAACCCACAAGCGCGAGCAGGCAGCAGTAACCAGCCATCTTGCTCTTGCTTCTCATCCGTCTCTGTCCTCTCACGCTGCCGCGCCCGAATCCTGTAAACTCTCGCACGTCTTTTGCCAGCGTGACAGCATAGAAAAGCGAGCGCGCACAGGCGCGTGCTCGTGTGACACTTTGGCGACTGTCCTAGCACGTGTGCGAGCGCCACATCTGAGGTTGACCAGAACATTAGTTGGACATGTTAGAGGCAGCAACGAAAGAGCGGGACTGGCAACTGGCGCGGCGCACGCTCACGCTCGGCGCACGCACGTTCGTGATGGGCGTGCTGAACGTGACGCCCGACAGTTTCAGCGATGGCGGACGATTCTTCGCGCCGGAGCGCGCGGTCGAGCAAGCCGGGCGCATGCTCGCAGAGGGCGCGGACATCATTGACATCGGTGGCGAATCATCCAGACCGGGCAGCGAGCCGGTCACGGTCGCAGAAGAGTTGCGCCGCGTCGTGCCGGTCATAGAACAACTGGTTAAGCTGTCGGCCGTCGTCTCAATCGATACGACGAAGTCCGAAGTCGCGCGGGCGGCGCTCGACGCGGGCGCGGAGATCGTGAACGACATCTCCGCGCTGCGTTTCGATTTCTACATCGCTGACCAAGCGGCGCGCGTCGGCGCAGGTCTAATCTTGATGCACTCGCGCGGCACGCCCGCGACGATGCAGCGCCTGCCGTTCGCGGCGGATATATTCGCGGATGTGACCGCGAGCCTGCACCGCAGTATCGCAATGGCCGAACGGCGCGGCGTCGCGCGCGCGGCAATCGTGCTCGATCCGGGCATCGGCTTCGGCAAGACGCCGGAGCAGAATGTCGAGTTGATCGCCAGATTTGACCGGCTCGTGCGCGAGTTTCCCGACCTGCCGTGGCTCGTCGGCACGTCGCGCAAGGCGTTCATCGGTCGCCTGCTTGATGATGCGCCCGCAGACGAGCGGCTGCACGGCACGATGGCGACGGTCACGGCGGCGATCCTGCAAGGCGCAAGTATTGTGCGCGTGCATGACGTGCGCGCCGGCGTTGAGACGGCGCGCGTGGCGGACGCGATCAAACGGGCGCAAGTTTGACAGGCGGATTCGGCAAGCCGTATCGTGCCGCAGCCTGTCGAAACATCAATCGGACGAACGGAGTTGAGCGCAGCATGAAGATTGGTCGTAGCAGTTGGCGCGTGTGTGTGTTGGCCTTTGTGCTGGCCTGCTCGTCGGGCTTTACCGAATGCTACAAGCCCGTGACGAAGACGGGGCTGCCGGAGTACATCCACACGGTCGCCGTGCCCGCGTTCGAGAATCAAGCGTTGCGCTACAAAATCGAGACGCGCTTCACCGATGCCGTCTCGCAAGAGATCATACGGCGCGGGCGGGGCTTGCGTG
>JBBRYU010000267.1:0-5775 GCA_038237345.1 Pyrinomonadales bacterium | reverse complement strand
GTCAGCACGCTCGTGAGCAGTCCTTTGTTCTCCGGCTGCATGAGCGAGTTGAGCGCGTCGGCCGGCACTTTGGCAAACGCATCGTCGGTCGGCGCGAAGACCGTGAACGGCCCCTTGCTCTTGAGCGTATCCACTAGGCCGGCGGCCGTAACGGCCTTCACCAACGTCGTATGGATCGGCGAGTTAACCGCATTGTCCACGATGGTCTTGCTGCGCAGCATCGCTGCCCCGCCGACCATCGGGTTGTTCATCTTCATCTGCGCCGAGGCCGGCGCGCTGGTTGCGGCCAACGAAGCCGCGACGAGTAGTAATAACGCGAAAAGTCTTTTCACCCTGTATGTCCCTTTCAAGCTTGATAAGTATCGCAAACCGGCACAACCGCAGCCGCACGGCGTCTGCATGCAGGCTCATAACGGCCGGTTGTACATTCACCAGCTTTACGGCTGTCGTCACGCCGCTAGTTTTGCGTGGGGCGGGCAGAGTGTGTGTCTGCCCTTGCTATAAGTTCACGTTTTGATGTTTAGTTTGTTCATAACAACACCGAGAGGTTATTTAAGAAGGACGCAGCAGCATGAAGAACTTATCGCACGTGGATGCACAAGGGCGCGTGGCGATGGTGGATACGAGCGCGAAGCCACAGACGGCGCGGCGTGCGATTGCGTCGGCGCGCGTGCTGATGGCGGCGGCGACAGTCGCGGCGGTGCGCGCGCATCAGACACCGAAGGGCGATCCGTTGGAGACGGCGCGGCTCGCGGGCATCATGGCCGCCAAACGCACGGCCGATCTGATCCCGCTCTGCCACCCGCTGCCGCTCACGCACATAGACGTGCGCGCCGAGTTGCACGGCGACGGCGTTTATCTTGAAGCAGAAGTCGCCACCAACGCACAGACCGGCGTCGAGATGGAAGCATTAACGGCCGTCGCGGTCGCCGCACTCACCATCTACGACATGTGTAAAGCAATTGATAAAGCGATGACGATCACGGCCGTGCAGCTTGAGCGCAAGACCGGTGGCAAGTCTGGGAACTACGAAAGGATGCGGGATGAAGGATGAAAAAAGGATCGCTCAACTTGGGTGTTCCTTTTCATCCTTCATCCCTCATCCCGCATCCTTGCTTTTCGCGGAACATCGCGGCGGCGGGCGGCGTTTATCTGAGCGGTTGTTGCTCCCCGGAAGTTTTCCATCTTTTGCTTTCGTTCGGTTCGGCGTAGAATGTGGCGCAGGTTCGACCGGCCGAAGTTTTTTTTTCACACGCGGAGATGTCGAGATGAGATTCCAGTTAGCCTATGATGCGCGCCCGCAGGCGCGTGCGCTGCTCTTTGCTGCCCTGCTCACCATCGCGCTGTGGTTCATTCCGTACGCGGGTGTGGTCACGTATCCGTTCCGCCTCTTCGTCACCTTCATACATGAAGGCGGGCACGCGCTTGCGTCGCTCTTGACTGGCAACGCGGTGCGCAGCCTGACGGTCGCGCCGAATGCGTCGGGGCTGACCGAGACTTACATGTCGAACAGCGGACTGCTCGTGCAAGCGTTCATTTCGAGCGCGGGCTATCTGGGCGCGATGACCTTCGGTGCGTTGCTACTGCTGCTCGTGCGGCGCACGGTCGCGGCGCGGCGCGTCCTCGCCGGCTCGGCCCTCTTTATCGGGCTGCTCACGCTCGTCTACGGCTTCATCGTGCCGCTCACGCATCTTTCGTTCAGCCCGTTTACGGTCGTCACCGGCGCGCTCTTGACCGCCGGACTGCTCGCGGCGGCGCGCTATCTCAACCCGCGCGCGGCCAACTTTCTCGTCGGCTTCCTCGCCGTACAATGCGTGCTGAATGCACTGTTTGATCTCAAAGACGTGCTATTCCTCTCGGTCTCAACGGACGCGCAGACCGATGCGCTCAACATGGCGCGTGCGACCGGCGTGCCCGCGTTCCTCTGGTCGCTAATCTGGATCGGTCTCGCGTTCATGATCCTGTCCGTGGTGCTGCGCGCTTACGCGGTCAGTCGCAAAGCGCCGAACCAACCCGACCTGCCATTCGAGGACGCACCGGGCGTCTAAGCCAACATCGTGCGCGCAACCATAGAGAGGTCGTCGGAGGCAGTAGCGCTCCTGCTGCCCGCTACCGACGACCTCAACTCATCTCCGGGCGGCACGCAACTTCCCTGCACGCTCGCCTCGCTGCCACTCGGCGCGCGGCTCATCCTGCGTTGTCGCAAAGACTGGCGCGCGGCGGCAGTCGCGGCGATTGCGCTCGACGCGATTACGCTCTCAGTCTGCTCACCATCCGGCCACACCTATCGCGTGCGCCGCCCGGCTGCCGCGCCGCTCACGTTCGATGGCACTATCCCCATCCTCAGCGACCGCGAACACGCTTGCTGGCGCGTCGCGCTCGCGCGCTATGACATGCGTTGGTGAACGTTACCCGCAGCAACGCGCGCCGCCCGCGCCCGCCGTCGCCCGTTAATTTATTTGAAGTTAAAACTGATCCGGCCGCTGTAGGCGCGCGGGCGGCCGATGGTCGTGCCGGAGAAGACGCTCTCGAACGTGATCAGATAGAACTTGTCGGATAGGTTCTCGATGTTGAACTGCCCGCGCATGCCGACGTGCTCATTCAAGGCGAACTCTTTGCCGACCGCGACATTGAAGACCGTATGCGGGTGAATGAAACCGCGCTCGAAGTTCACCTGATCAAGAATCTTATCCGGGAACTCGGCGGCAAACTCGCCGCGCATCGCGTCCGGCTCAAGTTCGACGCTGTAGCCGCTATCGTGCCGGCCCATGAAAGCGACGAAAAAGTGGTGCGGCAAGAGATCATAGCGCGTCTCGAAGACGGCCGTGTTGCGTTGATCTTCTTCGATCTTGATCTGCTGCCCGGCCCGGCTGAGCGTATCCAGTGCTTCCCCAAGGAACAGCCCGCCGTTGATCGGTGCAAACCCGTAGATGTGCAGATTAGTGTAGCTCAGGAAACCGGAGAAGCCGTGTACGCGCGCGAGATCGAGCCGCGTCTCCACGCCTTTCGAGCGCGAGCGCGCGAGGTTGGCGGGAAAGATGATGCCGGTCTCAAGAAAGTTGGTGATCTCCGGCGGGCTGTTCAGACGGCGATAATAATAGTCGGCGTCGAAGCGCACATAACGCCCGAACTCCTGCTCGAAGCCGACATCAACCTGCGACTCGCGGCTGACGCGCACGGGTGCGCCTGCCTCTTCGCCTTCCTCGCTCGCCGGACTGAACAGACGCGCCTCTTCCGACGACGAGAGCAGCAGGTTCTCGAGCGCGGGCGTCTCCATGAAGCGCGCGAACGAGCCGCGCAAGACCGTGCCCGTGCGTGCGATGCGATAGGCGGCACCGAGGCGCGGGCTAACAAAGTTCTTATCAACCCGGAAATGATAAGAGTCGAAGCGCACGCCGAGATCGAAGGTCAGATTGTTGGCGGCGTTGATGTGATCCTGGATGTACGCAGAGCCTTCCGTGCCGGTGTGTTGCGCGCGGAAGAAGAACGGATGCGCGAGCGTGAACTCCTGCGCTTCCTCGGTCAAGTCCGGTTGTGTTTCAAGCAACGCTTCGAGATTGGCGATCGCGAACGTGAACGACTCGGTGATGGGGAAACGCTCGAACTCGAAGCCGGCTTTGATGGTGTGGTGTCGGACGAAGTGTGTGATCGAGCCGAGCGCGCCGATGTTCGATTGATGGCGCGACTGTTCGGCGAAGACCGGCGTAGCGAGCATATTGCTCCTAAGCTTCGCCGCGTTGTAACGCTGAAAGAACGCGAGATAGCTGACCGTGTTTGGCGAAAAGACGTGCTGCCAAGAGAACGACTGCATGTTGTCGCCGGTGCGGCGGCGTTGATCTTGGCCGGCTTCTTCCTGATCGGGCAGGTTCGGCACGTCGAAGCGTTGGCCGTCGAGGAAGAAGTTGGCGCGCAGCAAATCTTTCTCGGTGGCCTGATAGTCGAGCTTGAAGAAGCCTTTGGCGGAGGTGCCGTGGTTGTGGAAATTTTCGAGCGCGGGCGGGTCGAGGAAGCGGTCAGTTGTGGTCGCCGCCGCGCTCATGAAGTAGCCCCACTTGCGTGTGTGCCCGCCAAAATCGAACGAGCCTTCGTGCGTCTGAAAGCTGCCGCCCGAATAGCTAACGCTGCCGGCCTTGGGAATCTCTAAACCTGAGCGCGTGTTGACGGCGATGAGACCCGCCAGCTTGTTACCATACTCGGCGGGCACGTTGGCGGTCGTCACCTCGACCGAGCGGAAGTTGCGCGGGTCGGGCGAACTGGCGAAGGCGGCGGCGATGGTATCGGTGACAGGCACGCCGTCAATCGAGTATTGAATCTGGTATTCGATTCCGCGCGCGTGCAGCCGCGCGTTGGCGTCGAGCGTCATGCCGGGCGCGGTGGCGATCAACTGCTCGGTCGCGCGCGACGGCTGCGCGGTGGGGAACGTCTCGATGCGTGTGCGATCAATGACGACGCTCGGCGCGGTTTTCTCGGCGTCGAGCAATTCATGTTCGCTCACGACGTTGACGGTCTGGCTGAGCGGCGCGACGCTTAATTGCACGTCCGTCCGCTGCAACAGATTCGATCTGACCACGACCGCGCGCGTCGTGTGCGCAAAACCGTTTGCCTCGACGGTCAGCGTGTAAGAGCTGAACGGCACGTCAACCAGTTGGTAATTGCCCTGCGCGTCGGTGATAGCGGTCTGCACATATTCAGTGATCGCGTTTGTCAGCCGCACTGTCGCGCCCTGCACGACCGCGCCGTGCTCGTCCGTGACCGTGCCGCGCACGAAGCCGGCGTTAGCCTGCGCCCGCACGTTGAGGGTGAAAGTCAGTGCCAGCAGCACGAGCGCGCAGCGGCGCAAGTTAATCATGTTCATGTATGCTCCCTAAATTTAGTGTCGGCGGATGGAGGAGGAGTGTTCAGCAGTGCCGCCCGACTAAACAATCACAGAGACCGCCGCGTAACGAGGCGTAGGTCTTCGGGTGTCCAGAGATTAAGCGGCGGGACTATCTACTACCAGCCTTCGTAGGACGCTACGGCATTCACTCTTCCAACAGATGCTGGCCGAACAGCGACTGCCCTGCCAGCGAGATGTAGCAGCCGTAGAGGGCAAGCGCGATGCAGATGCCGAGGGCGATGATGAAATCGGTCGCGTACCAGGCCGTGAGTTCGGTCGTGAAGGGGAAGAAGACCCAGAAGTGGTAGTAGAAGATTGCTGAGACTGCGGCCAGCAGTCCATAGCGATAAAGGACGAGGACTACGAGCAGCGCGGTGAGGGCGGTAAACGGGGACATCAACCCGTTCGCTTGGGTCACCAGCGTGATGAGGAGCGCGAGGAGTAGCCAGAGCGCGCCGAGGGCCAGCCGCTCGCGCCGCAGGATGACGACGAACAGGAGCAGCAGGAACAAAGCGATGAAAGCGTTGAACAGACCGGCCGTGAGTTGGGCGGCGAATCTGGCGACGAAGAGGTGTGCGCCAAGTTCGGTGCTGCCGGGATTGAAAGGTAATTCGGGCGGGCGGCCGATCCAGCGCAATCCGACGAAAGCAAGCATGGTGCTGAGTATCATGCCAACACCGAAGACCGCGCCGAGCAATAGGTCGCGCCCGACGAGCGGATCACGGATGCCACCCGTGAGCAAACGGCTCCAGGAGACGATCCGCTCGGGCCAGCGCCGCCGCACGAATGGCTCAAGCGCAACATAGAGCAACCACAGGAAAATCCCGCCGAAGATAGCTGACTCCAGATGTATCAGGAACAGATCAAATTCCTGCCCCGGCACTCCGTTGTGGTGTTCC
>JBBRYU010000266.1:0-5799 GCA_038237345.1 Pyrinomonadales bacterium | reverse complement strand
TCGGCGACGACGCAACCTATTCGGGCACAGTCGCGGGCGCGCTCGAAGCGACGATCTTCGGCGTGCCGGGCATCGCGTTCAGTCTGGTCACGCGCGAGCGGTTCGACTTCACGCATGCGGCGCGGTTCGCGGCCGAAGTGGTGCGCCGGGTCGGCAAAGAAGGCTTACCGGAAGGGACGCTGCTCAACATCAATCTGCCGCCGGGCGAAATCCGCGGCGTGCGGGTCACGCGGCAGGGCGTGAAGAACGCGCGCCCGATCATCAGTGAGCACATAGACCCGCGCGGCAAAGCTTATTACTGGATCGGCGAAGAGTATTTCGACGGTGAGTGCGCCGAAGACACGGATTTCTATGCGGTACGGCAAGGCTTCGTTTCGGTCACGCCGATGCGCAGCGACATGACGCACTATCAGGAGTTGGCTGCGCTCGTCGATTGGAACACGGCCGCCACGCCCACGCCGGTCTGCGCGACGGCTGATGAGCCGGTCGAGCAAGCCTGAGCCGCACGCCGCAGAAGACCACTGGAGTCGCCACCTTTGCCTTCCGCTTCACAACTACCCACAGGGGCCGCGTCGGCGTTTCGCATGCAGCGCGAGCGCATGGTCGAACGTCTACGCGAACACTACGGCATACGTGACGAGCGCGTGCAGCGTGTGATGCGCGAAGTGCCGCGCCACTTCTTCGTGCCCGAAGCGTTGCAGGGCCGCGCCTACGGCGATCACGCGCTGCCCATCTCCGCGAATCAGACGATCTCACAACCTTACATCGTCGCGCGCATGAGCGAACTGTTGGAACTCGACGACCGCAGCAAGGTGCTTGAGATTGGGGCCGGCTCTGGTTATCAAACTGCGGTGTTGGCGCGGCTCGCGGCGCAGGTCTATGGCATCGAGCGCATCGGCGCACTGGCGCGCGACGGGCAAACGCGCATCCGTCAGTTGAATATCTACAATGCAACCATCAAGTGTTTCGACGGCACGCTTGGCTGGGAGGCGCACGCGCCCTACGATGCGATTCTCGCGGCGGCCGGCGGCCCGGAAATTCCGCAGCCGTTGCTGGCGCAACTCAAAGTCGGCGGGCGGCTCGTCATCCCCATCGGCGCAACGCGCGAGGCGCAACGCTTAATCCGCGTCATACGCACCAACGATGGTTACGAAGAACAAGACCACGGCGCGTGCGCGTTCGTCCCACTCATCGGCCGCTACGGCTGGCAGGCATAAAATAGAGGTTAGAGGTTAGAGGGCAGTGAAGGACGGTCTTACTGACCTCCAATCTCTGACCTTTTAGTTTGGAGCGCACATTGATCGGAAAAATCATCGAGATACTTTCGGGTTTCATCATCGCCGTCATCTCGGCGTTGGGTTACGGCGGCGTCGTACTACTGATGGCGATTGAGTCGGCGTGTATCCCTCTGCCGTCGGAAGTGATCATGCCGTTTTCGGGGTATCTGGTTTACACGGGCCGGTTCAATCTGTGGCTCGTGGCCGTGGCCGGCGCGGTTGGCTGTGTGCTTGGCTCGCTGGTGGCTTATTGGGCGGGGATGCACGGCGGGCGGCCTTTCATCGAGAAGTATGGCAAATACGTGCTGGTCTCGCGCCACGATCTCGATCTGGCGGATCGCTGGTTCAAGAGTTACGGCGAGGTCATCATCTTTGCGAGTCGGCTGCTGCCGGTGGTGCGCACTTTCATCGCGTTCCCGGCGGGCGTGGCGCGCATGAACGTGCCGCGCTTCATCATCTACACGTTCCTCGGCTCGTTGCCGTGGTGTCTGGGGCTGGCTTACGTCGGGCAACTGCTCGGCGCGCAGTGGGACAAGAACGAGACGCTCAAGGTTTGGTTTCATCGCTTCGACTTCCTGATCGGCCTCATCCTCCTACTCGCCGCCGCATGGTGGGTCTGGCGTCACGTCAAACATGCACGCGCCGACAACGCGCAGAAGGCGACCGACGCAGTCTGAGGTTTGACAGTGCGCGCAACGCCACCTAGAATGGCTCTCGACTTAACGGGGCGTAGCGCAGCCTGGTAGCGCGTTCGGTTCGGGACCGAAAGGTCGGAGGTTCGAATCCTCTCGCCCCGATTACAAGGCAGCAAAGAGAAAGAGCAGGCCACGTGGCCTGCTCTTTTGCTGTCTGTACCTTTACGGTTGATTGGCCCTGCGTTACTTCTTAGTCGGGCGGCGCATACCTTTGAGTGCGGTGTCCATGTCTACCCATTTGCCGTCGCGTTTGAGATAGATGCGCGGGGAAGTGGGCGGGTATTGTTTCGCGAACTTGGGGTTAGCGGCGAGGAGGGGATTGATTGAGGCGCGGTCGCCCGTCGTGACGCGCCAGCGGCCGTCCTCGCGCACGAGATACTGGCGCGCGACGATCTTGCCTTCGGCGGCGAACGGCGCATGCGCGTGCGCGTAGATCACCGAATCAACTATCGCTAGTTCGCCCGCGACATGTACGCCGCCGATCTCCAACCGATCAAGCTCGTACAAGTTGCGCGTGCGTTTCAATCCCTGCACGAAACGCTCGCGCGGTAGACGACGCTGTGAAGCGCTGGGCAACACTTCGTAGAGCGCGTCGTACTCGCCCGCGCGCAGGTGTTGGAACGCCTGCGTGACCGCGCTGCGCACGTCGCTCTCGTCCGACGCCGGCAGGGCGGCTAGCGTGCCGAGAGAAGATGCGACTATCAGCACAAGCGCGGCGGCCAGCGCCTTTGTAATGCGCAAAGGAAAATTATTATTGCTCATCCGTCTCGTCAACCTCTGTCTCTTCGTCTTGTTCTGCGTGCGCTTCGATGTTGCGCGCACGCAGCAAGTTGCGCTGATCGAGAAACCACGCGACCACGCCGAGCGTGGCGGTCACGAACGTCGCATCGAGCTGCCCGCGCCAGCCCAAAAGGGCCGCGCCAATTAAGCACGCGGCGGATACGACCAGCCACAAGCGCTTTACGCCGAACAGTGCGTAAGTGTTCGGCGTTTGCGCCGCATCGTCAGTTTGTGACTCGCGCACCGGTTTAATTAATCGTGATGGGCATGTCTGTTTCGACGGTCGTCGGCGGGAAACACTTTTCCTCGTCGCACGCCTGCACTTGCACCCGCGCGCGTAAGTTCTGCGTCCCCTTCGTTACGCTTGCGCCGACACGTAGGGGCAGACTGATCGTCGCCTCGTGCTCATAGACGGCGAGCGGTTGCGGCGCGAACGGAAACTTCTTCATTAGGGGTGGCGGATATGTCGGCTTGCCGGCCGTGAGACCTGCGCTAGGCGTGACTTCAAGCGTTGTCGCTTTCAGATACGAGAAGGTCGCGGGGTTGGCGTTGATGTGATAGCCGGCGGCGATCTGCAAGCGCACCTGCGCCGCGCCGCTTGCGCCGGCTTTGATCGTTACAGCATCGGCGCTGGCGTGGACGATCTGCGCGGGCGTCGGATTAACAGTAGGCGCGGCGGCGGTCGGTGCGGGCGTGTTTGTCGTTTCAGGCGGCGCGTTGCGCGTGCAGGCAGCACAGATGAAGAACATGCAACCGGTGATTAGGAAAAGATTTGTGCGACGCATATATATGGGTTGAGCTTGAAAATAAAGAGCGTGACATTCAAACTTAACGAGTCTCCACCCGTGGCTCGTTGACAGGTGGAATGGGCGGCCGCGGCCGGCGAAAGCGACGGAGGAAGCGCCAGAGCAATACCAGCGGCAGCACGATCAGCAGCAGCACCGGCACGAGCGCGATGACGATGCGGATGAGCGCAAGGATGATTGTGGCGGCGATGTCCACGCCGTCGCCGAGCGCTTCCTTGATACCGGCGAAGAAGCCGCCGGTGGTGGCGCTGACGAGCGGCGCGGGCGTCTGCAACGTCACTTTGATTGTCGAGAGTGTCGCTTGATTTTCGAGGAAGCGGCGGCGGCCTTCGACCTGCTCGATCACGCCGCGCACCTCCGCCAGTTGGCGATTCACTTCCAGCGCATCAGAGACCTTGTTCGCCCCCTTCATGATCTCAAGATATTGCGCTTCGAGCGCGCGTTGCGTGCGCAGGCGCGCTTCCAGATCGATGAACTCCTCCGTCACATCCTGCCCCGTCGTCTTCTCTTGCCGCACGCGACTGCCGAGCGCGCGAATTTCGCTGACTGCCGCGTCGAACTGCGCCGCCGGCACGCGCAAGGTGATATTGACGACTTCGGCCGGCTGCGCCGCACCGTCGCGCTGCTGCGCTTCAGACGTAATGACGAAGCCGTCGTGCGTCTCGGCGATGGCGGCGACCTTGCGTTGCGCCTCGGCGGGCGTGGCGACCTCGATGGTCAGTTCGGCGTTGCGGATGATCTTGCGCTCGATGGCGGCCATCGCAGCCTGCGACTGATCGGCCTGCGCGAGCGAGACTTTCTTGAAACCCTCTTGTTGCTCCATTGCTACCTGCCCCTTCGTCGGGGCAGTTGTGCTTGTCGAAGTCTCCTGTGTCCTCTGCATCGAAGAATGCTCACGACTCGTGCAGCCCGAGACTGTTAACAAGAGGGCGGTTAAAAACAGTGCTATGGAAACCCGCATGTGTTACCTCCGCCGATGCAAAAGATGTGCTGCAAGAAGAACGTCGTAGTTGCACAAGCTTGCATGCATCGCATGAACCGGCGGCGGGCGAACGTCGCTCACTCTGTGTCCTCGTCATCTTCCGCCGCATGTTTCTTATCGGGGCGTTTGATGCCGAACTTCTCCAGGCGGTATTGCAGCGTCCGAAACGTCAGCCCGAGTAGTTTAGCCGACTTGGTGATGTTGTAGTCGGTGCGCTCCATCGCCTGCATGATCAGCGCGCGCTCGAACTCCTCGAAGGAGATGCCCTCGGGCGGCAACTTGAACGCGCCTTCGCTCGTAGGGCGCGCCTCCTGTCGGACTTCGAGGGGTAAGTCTTCCACCGAGATCAGATCGTTTTCCGCAAGCAGGATGGCGCGCTCGATAGCGGATTCGAGTTGGCGCACGTTGCCGGGCCAAGCGTAGTCGAGCATGACACTGCGTGCGTCGGGCGTTAAGCCGCGGATGAGGCGCGAGGTGTTGCGCGTGTGCTTCTTCAGAAAATAATCGATCAGCACGGGGATGTCGTCGCGCCCCTCGCGCAGCGGCGGCACGTCAAACGAGAGGACGGTGATGCGATAGTAGAGGTCGTCGCGGAAGCGGCCGTCCGCGACCATCGCGCGCAGATCGCGGTTCGTCGCGGCCACGACGCGCACGTCAATCTTGAGCGGGCGTGTGCCGCCAACGCGCCTGATCTCGCGCTCCTGCAACGCGCGCAGTAACTTCGCTTGCATGCTGATGTCCAACTCGCCGATTTCGTCGAGGAAGAGCGTGCCTTTGTCGGCGACTTCAAACAAGCCCTTCTTCTCGGCGTGCGCGCCCGTGAACGATCCCTTTTCGTGACCGAATAGTTCCGATTCGAGCAGGTTCTCGTTGATCGCGGCACAGTTGACGGCTTGGAACATCTCGGTGGCGCGCGGGGATTGATTGTGAATCGCCCGCGCGATCAACTCTTTGCCCGTGCCGGACTCGCCGCGGATCAGCACGGTCGAGGTCGAGCGCGCGACCTTGAGGATCATTTTCTTGACCGATTCCATCTCCGGCGAGGCGGAGACGATCTCCGTGTCGAGCACGTCGAGCCGCCCCATCGCGCGGCGGATCGTGTCGTGCAGCTTAGCGCGTTCGTAGGGTTTTTCGAGATAGTCGAACGCGCCGCGGCGCAAAGCCTCTTTGGCCGAATCAATCGAGCCGTGTGCGGTGAGCAGGATGACGATGATCGAGGAGTCGTAGGTGAGCAGCTTTTGCAGCAACTCGATGCCGTC
>JBBRYU010000265.1:0-5825 GCA_038237345.1 Pyrinomonadales bacterium | reverse complement strand
GAGGGTAATGACTCGCACAAGAAATAAAAAGCTCGCACTCGTTAGCTGCATCGTCGCCGTAGTTCTAGCCGGCGTTGTCTATAGTCACCGGCAGGTGGCCGCACAGGGGCGGGGGGCGCAGGCGGCTATGGACGGCCCCGACACGCGCGCGACGCCCGTCCCGCATGAGACCGGTAACGCGGCGGCGGGGCGCGACGTGTTCCGCTTCGAGACCTTTGGCAACGAGGGTTTCTGGACGGACGCGGTGCGCTTGCCGAAGGGCGTCAAGGATGCGAAGTTGACGCCCGTCCAAGCCTTGAAGGCGGGCTTGATGGTGGATGTGGAAGCATTGGATGCCGCCACGCAGCAAGCTGTCGCGGCGGAACTCAAGACCGATTTGTCGCCGAAGAAAGCACCGCTGCTCAACGACCCCAAGACGACGATGAAGTTGCTTGAGGCCAACGCGGTCATCGGCATGGTCGTCAAAGACTCGAACGGCGACGGCAAACTCAGCATCGCCGATGGCGACAAGGTCGGCGCGAGTTGCGCGCTCTGTCACACCATCACCGATGCGTCGGTCTTTAATCTGCCCGGTGGCGGCTCGATTGGGCGGCGGCTGGACGGGCGCGCGGCGCACACGCTCAATGTCGGCGCGATCTTCGCCATGGCCGCCAACTCACGCGCGCTCTATCCCGTACTGCAACTCACTTTGAAGGCGAACAAGGATAAGACCCTCGGCCGCGCGCCGAAAGGGCTGACGGAAAAATCGAGCGAGAAGGAAGTGGATGCGTATCTCAGCAATCCGGCCTTTTATCCGGTCGGCATGTTCGACGATAGCTTCGACGGCAACGGCGACCCGATGCACAACACGCCGCTCTTCCGCCAAGACCTCGCCTTCCCATTCGGCAGCGAAGGCGCGCTCGCCAAGTTGGACAACTTCAGCAATCTCGTCTACACGGGTCTCTTCGATCAGACGACGCTGACCACACCCGGCGGGCGCGCGTTTCTCCATAAACTCGGCGGCGCGGCCGGCGATGAGATCGCCGACGACTATGTCAAGATTTTGAAAGACACCGGCGTAACGGGCTACCCGTTCGTTAAAGCGACCGCGCATCCCGCGCCCGGCAGCGAGGAAGCGCCGCTCGGCATACGTGTGGACAACGCCAAGCTGCTCGACATGAACGCTTATCTCGATAGTCTGCCCGCGCCGGCCGGCGCGAACGGCAACCCGCAAGCCATCGCGCGCGGACGACAGTTGTTCCGCACGAGCGGCTGCACCACTTGTCATAACGTGGATCAGAGCAAGTTCGTGCCGCCGTTCATCGTGCCGATGAAGAAGATTTTCCCCGGCGACAATCCCGTGGTGCTTGCGCCGCGCACACCGCCGCTCAATCCGGTCGAGAACACGGTGGAGAATATCTTTGACGACAAGATGGCCGTGGTGAACGCCTCCTTGCGCGGCGAGGAGCGCGGCATCGCGCTGCCGCTCTTGCTCGACCTGGCGCGCAAGCCCGTCTTCCTGCACGACAACTCCGTGCCGACGCTCGACGATCTACTCAATCCCAAGCGCGGCGCGCAAGCCCCGCACGCCTTCTATCTCAATGATGCGGCCCAACGCGCAGACGTGGCGGAGTTCCTACGCAGTCTCGACACAGACTCAGGCGGGCGCGCAGCGCATGACCCGGTGACTGACCCGGCGCACGGGCAAGGGCGGCCACACCGCCCCGGCTTATCACTCTTGGGCGTCTTCCCCTTCATCGGGCTGGGGCTGATCGGGTTGAAGCTGAGGCGAGGGGCATTGGCCCAAAAGTAGCCATTAGCTTGAATCGCAAGCGGCTGAAAGACCGATTGACCGCTGAATACAAGGAAAGGGAAGAGATATGATCCGCTCAAACAACAAGACGGGCGCGCAACTTGCGCTTGCCCTGGCCTTCGCGCTGACGATGGGCTTAGCACCTGTCCCACGCACCAAGGCGTCCGATCACATCGACTCGCCGACGATTGCGCAGGATCGCGGCAGCGATATTGCCGATACTTATGCGTTCCTCGATCCGAACGATAGCTCGAAAGTCGTGCTGCTGATGAGTACGCAGGGCTTCATCGTCTCGGGCGAGCATTTCGGGATGGTCATCTTCGACCATAACATTCGTTACCGCTTCGAGATCGAGAACACCGGCGATGCGAAGCCGGACTTGTACGTTGATGTTACCTACACAAAAGGGCTGGGCCGGTTGACGGCGCAGACGGCGACCGTCACGCTCTCCACCGCTTTAAAGGGCAAGGGTAATATTGTCAAGGGCAATGGCAACGGCGACAGAGACGATCCGAATAACCGGACGTTGGTCACCGGCCAGACGACCATCGCCACACAGGAGCCGCAACCGACGCCACCGCCGCCGCCCGTCGTGACGACCAATCCGAGTACGGGCGTCAGCTTCTACGGCGGCGCGGCCGACGATCCGTTTTTTCTGGATGACACCGGCGCGAATCGGCTCGTCGCTTCGTCGTTGATGAATCCGGGCCATCCAGATAAGTCGCTATTAGGCTTCCGGCGCGGGCGCGACACTTACGCGGGCTTCAATACCTTGATTACAGCCGTGAGCGTCCCGGCGGCGCTCCTGCGCGGGAGCGCCAACGTGATCGGCATTAACGCCGTCACGCAACGGCAGAAGATACAGATCATCAGTGAGGGCGCGGTCACCGGAAACGGGCCGTATGAGAACGTTGACCGCGACGGCAATCCGCTCGTCAATAACGGACTCATTTCGGCACCCCGTAAGGATGAGTACAACGGAGCCACGACGGAGGATGATGCGGCCGGGAGATTCCAGGCCGACATAATCAAAAACCTGCAAAATCTCGGCACCGACAGCGCGCACATCAATGCCATCTTGGACGTGATCCAGCGCCGCGGCGACATCCTGCGCCTCGATCTCAGAGTGCCGAACTTCGGCGCGGGCGGGGGCGATAATCCCGATGGCGGGTTCGGGCACATGGGCGGGCGGCGATTGAAAGATGACGTGGTTGACCTGGTCTTCACGCTCATCAACAACGGTGCGCTGCTGACCGATTTCGTGAACGCGAACGAAGTGCCGTTCCGTAACCAGTTTCCCTTCGTCGCGGATCCGACCCAGCCATTCCCGCCGGGCGATAATCCCGACGACCACACACGCCAGTAGTTGCTTCAGACACGTGCGCGCCGCCGGTTGCGCTTCGGCGGCGCGCGACTGCTCCGGTTGTGCAGAACGTTGCCTGGCAGGTCTGCTGCTGCAACGTTTTGCCTCCGGCGTTAAGGCCCCACAAATATCGCATCATGCAGCCGCCAAAAAATAACTTCGCGCTCGGCGCGTTGTTGGTGTGCGCCGCGCTCGCGGCCAGCGCCTGCGGCGGGGTGTGGTCGTCGCGCGCACGGACGCCGCCCGCGCCCACCACCGCTTTAACTCCTGCCGCGCCGCCTGTAACCACCGACACGGCGAGCGAACAGATGATTCGTTTCCTTGAAGACAAGGTGCGCCGCGACCCGGAAGATTTCAGCGCCCACAATAAGCTCGCCGGCTATTATCATCAGCGTCTGCGGGAGACGGGCGATCTGCATTATCTCGAACTCGCCTTCCGCGCCGCCCGCGCCTCGCTGGCCTCCGTGCCCGTCGTGCGCAACAGCGGCGGCTTGGCCGCGCTCGCGCAGGCCGAGTTCGCCGCACATGATTTTGCCGCCGCGCGCGATCACGCGACGCAATTGACGCAGCTTGAGCCGGGCAAGCAATACCCTTACGGCCTGCTGGGCGACGCGCTGCTCGAGTTGGGCGAGTACGACAAGGCCGCCGCCGCCTTTCGCCAGATGACGCGCGTAGGCGACGGCCCGAGCGAGAGCAGCGAAACCAGACAAGCGCGGCTCGCGCAACTGCACGGCGATAATGCCGAGGCGCAGCGGCACTTTGCGAACGCATTGGCGCTCGCGCTCGCACAGCCCGCGCCGGCGCGCGAGACCGTCGCGTGGTATCGCTGGCAGTTAGGCGAGACGGCCTTCGCCAGCGGCGACTATGAGACGGCCGAGCAGCATTATCGTGCGGCCCTCGTGACCTTCCCGGACTACTATCGCGCCATCGCTTCGTTGGGCCGCGTGCGTGCCGCGCGCGGCGACCTGCCGGGCGCAATCGCGCAGTACGAGCACGCGACAAAGCTCCTGCCCGATCCCGGTTTCGTCGCGGCGCTCGGCGATCTCTACAAACTCGCGGGCCGCGACAGAGAAGCCGCCGCGCAGTATGCGTTGGTCGAGCAGATCGGACATCTCAGCGCCTTGAGCGGCGCGCTCTACAACCGGCAACTCGCACTCTTCTACGCCGACCACGATTTGCAACCGGCGGAGGCTTACGCGCAAGCGGCGCGCGAGTACGAAGTGCGGCGCGACATTTACGGCGCGGACGCGGTCGCATGGACGGCCCTCAAAGCGGGCAAGCTGGCCGCAGCGCAAAGTGCAATGGAGGATGCGTTGCGGCTGGGCACGCTGGACGCGCGCCTCCTGTATCATGCCGGGCTGATCGCGCGGGCCGCAGGCAACGAAATGACGGCGCACGCTTACCTGCGTCGTGCGCTCGCGCTCAATGCGCAGTTCGATCCATTGCAAGCCGTCAACGCCAGCAAAGCGCTGGCCAACTGAAGACAAAGGGGCAGGACGAGTATGGCTGAGAAAATCGTCAAGACCGACGAAGAGTGGCGTGCGCAACTCACGCCGGAGCAGTATCACGTGATGCGGCAGCAGGGCACGGAGCGCGCGTTTGCCGGAGCGTATCATGACAACCACGAAGCGGGCACGTACTTTTGCGCCGCTTGTGGGCAGGAGTTGTTCGGCGCAAACACCAAATACGATTCCGGCTCAGGCTGGCCGAGTTTTCACACGCCGGCCACTGAAGCGAATGTCGAGACTGAGACGGACACGAGCCACGGTATGCAGCGCGTCGAGGTAAAGTGCAGCCGTTGCGACGCGCATCTCGGTCACGTCTTCGACGACGGGCCGCGCCCGACCGGCCTGCGTTACTGCATCAATTCGGCGGCCCTCAAATTCGAGCAAGAATCGTAACGGACTGCTGGGGCGAGCGGCGCAACAGCGGACATGGGGACGCGGAAGCTAAGCGAGTCACTTTCCGTAGCCCGCGCGTTTCCGGTCGTCAACCTTTGGTCACACTAGAGCGGATTGCAAATGGACGGCTGCGCGCAGGTCAGAACCGCCTGCGGTAGCGGGCGGGTCTTGCATACGGAACCACCACCCGCCCGCTACCGCAGGCGGTTCTGACCCAGACACACAATGCAGTATCATGCGCGCAAACTATTTCGAGGAAAGAGCGCTCGTGTCACTCAAGTATCTGCAAGCAGCGGTCGCGCACAACGACGCCGAGAAATTGATCCGCTACGTGCGCCTGCATCTGGGCGACGGCAACGAAGCGGCCGGGCGCAAGGAGATCGACAAGGCGTGGGTTGAAGCGCTCAAGCTGCTGCTCGACGTGCCGCCGACCGACCGCGCGTTCATTCAACAGACATTAGCTGAGCGCGACCCGGCCACGCTCGCGCACCTCTTCTTCTATCTGCATTTCTACTTCGTCAAACGTTCGGGAGAATGGACACATGACGGCCAACTCTGACGACGCGGCCGGGCAACTGCGCCCCGATCTCTGGGCAACCATCAACGAACGCTATCCGGGCGCGATGATCACGAAGGCCGACTTTGTGCCGCTCGCGCGTCTGCGGCAGAACAGCGTGGTCGTGCCGGGCAAAGAGACGAAGTTGCTCGGCGAAGTCGCGGCCGATCATGGCTTGGCGCTGGTCATCGGCGTCAACGAGCGCGTCGAGAG
>JBBRYU010000264.1:0-5854 GCA_038237345.1 Pyrinomonadales bacterium | reverse complement strand
TAAAGAGTGACGACAACTAGGTCGACAACGACTAAGACACTGCGGCGAAATATCTCTTCAATCGCAGCGAACGAGCCATCGGCGCGGCGCTCAAGCAACTGTTCAGCGCCGGCACACACGTGCGCGATGAAGTCTTGCTCTGCACGAAGGGCGGCTATCTGCCGTTCGACGGCGCGCCCCCGGCGGGGCAAGCGGGCGTGAAGGCTTACGTCGAAGAGACGTTCGTGCGCACGGGCGTCGCGGATTTTTCCGACATCGTGGCCGGCAGCCATTGCATGACGCCCAAATATCTCGCGCATCAGATCGAGCAATCGCGGCGCAACATGGATGTCGAGACGATTGACGTTTACTACCTGCACAACCCGGAGACGCAAGTGCAGGTCGTCGTCATGGACGAGTTCGAGCAGCGTCTGCGCGCGGACTTCACACAACTTGAGCAGAGCGTCGGCGAAAACAAGATACGCACGTACGGCGTGGCGACGTGGAATGGTTTCCGCCTGGATGAAGACGCGCGCGGCTATCATGGGCTTGAGCGCATGGTCGAACTAGCGCGCGAGGTCGGCGGCGCGGGGCATCATTTCCGCTTCGTGCAGTTGCCGTTCAATCTCGGCATGCCGGAAGCGTTGACCCAGACGAACCAGAGTTTTCAGGGCGCGGAAGTCTCTCTGCTCGAAGCGGCGCGGGCGTTGGGCGTGACGGTCGTGGCCAGCGCGTCGATCCTGCAAGGGCGCGTGGCGCGCGACCTGCCCGCGCGCATACGCGAACCGCTCGGCGCGCTCGCCACCGACACCTTGACTGCGATCCAGTTCACGCGCTCCACGCCCGGCGTCACCACCGCGCTCGTCGGCATGAGTCAACGCGCGCACGTCGAAGAGAACCTGCGCCTCGTGCGCGTCGAGCCGACGCGGATGGAAGACTACGAGCGCCTGTTCGAGGCGGATGCGGAATGAAGGAGACGCACCGAGATGGCACAACAAGAGTTCAAATCATTTGCCGACTTCTGGCCCTTCTATCTCCGAGAGCATAGCCGCCCCGCGACCCGCGCCCTGCACGCCGCCGGCACGATTGCCAGCTTCGCGCTCCTCGTCGCGCTCATTGTCACGCGCAAGTGGACTTGGCTGCCGCTCGCGCTCCTCGTCGGCTACGGCGCGGCGTGGATCGCACACTTCTTCATCGAGCATAACCGCCCCGCCACCTTCCAACACCCGCTCTGGTCTTTCATGGGCGACTACAAAATGCTCGCCCTCATGCTCACAGGCCAACTCGACGCGGAACTCAAACGAGTGCGTGTCGGCTGAACCATGCCAGTCCCGCAGGCAGCTCGTGCGCGGCAAATTCAAGTTGGATCACGCGGCGCTGGCCGGGCGTCTGCGCGACTGAAGAGGCATGGAGCAGAAGCGGGCGCAACACGAGCGCACCGCCGCGCGGCACGAGACACGCGACGGCCGCGACGCGCTCGCGCCAAGTTCGTATCTTCGTATCCCTGCCGCGTCGAGCCGGCCCGCGCGGTGCGAGCCGGGCAGGACTCTGAGCGGCCCGTTCGTCGCGCCGCAATCATCGAGATAGAGTCTGACGGTCAGCATCCGCGCCAGCACTTCGACCGGCGGTTGCACGTGCCAGACGCCCGCCTTCTCCGACCATGCGCCGAAGCCCGCCGTCTCGCTACGCGCCCGCACCGCAATCGAGAGGTCTTGATGCCAGGCCACTTTCCAGTTTGCCATTTCGGTCTTGTCCAACAACAGACTGCGCGCGACAAAGCATGCAGGCCCAAGCAACGGCTCGACCAACGCACGCACCGCAGGCGCGGCCGCCAGCGCACGCGCCGCCGGCACAAGCTCAAGCAGATGGCGCAGCGCGTACATCCCGCCGCGCCGTCCTTCGCCCGCGCTATCTGCAACGGCCGCTAACGCCGCGCTGAACTGCGCGACCTGCGTCGTGCTGATGACCTGCGGGACGATAGCGAAACCATCGCGCGCGACAGCCGCCTCTATATTTACCGAATCAACAAGCATAGTCATTAGCATGCGGGCAGGGCCACAGCCTCGTCCCCGCCCGCATCGCTCGTCAACTTTCTTCCGCCCGCGCCGCGCGTTGCTGGCGTTGCTGGTAGAGGAAGGAGACGGCGAGCAGGATCGCGCCGAGCACGATGAAGGAGATGATGCGATAAAGCTTGTCGAGCGAGGCCAGATCGAAGAGGAAGACTTTGCCCGTCGTCAAGCCTAAGAGCGCGAGCGCCATCACGCGCAGCAGACGGTTGCGCCGCGCGAGACCGAAGACGAGCAGCGCGCCGCCGTAGACGGCCCATAACACTGAGAGCGAGAGTTGCCGCGCCAGCCGCAGATCGCGCAGTTGACCGGCGGCGACTGCGCCCGCGTCGCGTTGCGCCGCGAAGTAGCCGCTCGTTTCGAGACTGAGAGCCGTGAGCGCGAATATGTTGCCGACGACCGTCACAAAGGGCACGATGCGCGCGGTTTCATACGCCGTCTTGTCACCGGCACGTGCGTACAGATGCGCGACGACGTAGAGAGCGCCGACGTAGAGCGCGAAGGCGGCGGCGGTTTGATTGAAGAGCAGCGCGTGCCACGTCGCATTGTAGTAAGTCGCGTCCACAAGCAATATCTTCGCGCCCGCGATGGCGAGCAGAGCCAATGCGCCGTAGCGCAAGGCGACGCGGTTGCGGCGGAGACCGATGACGAACGCGCAAGCGGCGTAGATCGTCCAGATGGCCGAGAGGACGAGTTGCTTGTCATTCTCGACGCGTGCAGCCGCGCGCCCCGAATCAGGTAGCGACCACGCGAGCGCCTTCGCGCGATTGAAATAACCCATCGTCTCCGCGCTCAAGCCAACTAACGCGACGAGGTGCGCGGACGCGAGCAACGCGGCGGTGGCGCTGCTTCGTTCGCGCGCATCAACGTGATCCGCCCGCGCATAGGCGCGCACGCAAAAGGCGAGTGCGGCCACGACGACGACGAAGCCGAAGAACGTCGAGTTGAAGACGGCGACGTGCCACGGCGCGCTGTAGTAGCGCACGTCGAGCAGCAGCAGTTTCGTGACGGGATAGAGCAGCGCGAGCAGCGCGGCGTAGCGCAACGGTTGCAAGCGGCGCAAGAGGCCGACCGTGAGCGCGACGGCCGCGTAAAACGTCCACAGCGTGGTCAGCGCGAACTGGCGCGCGTTCTCCAGCATGTCCACGCTGTTGCCGTTCGCGTTCACATCGCGCGCAATTGCTTGATTGAAGTAGTCGTTGAGATCGGTCGTGAGCAGGGCGAGCGCGAGTGTGTTGCCGGCGAGGACGAAGAGACTGCGCAGGATGTCGCGGTCGTCGTCGTTGACGCGCTCACGGTAGCGGCGATAGAGCCACGTCACCCCGGCGCACACGCCGACGAGGACGGCGCACGAGACGGCGCGCTTGTTCAAGAGCGGCTGGAACGCCACGCCGGTGCGGTAGCCGAACTCCGGCATGTCCACGATGAACCAGTGCATGACCGCGACCGTGAAGACCGGCAACGCGGCGAAGCGCGGCGCGTCCTCTTCGGCGCGCAAGCCGATCCACGTCAGCATCAATGCCTCGATGCCCCAGCCGATGGTCACCCACAGTTGGTCGAGTTGAATGGCCACGGCCATCGTCAGAAAAGTGACGGCCGCCGCGACGTAGGTGTAGGTGAGCAGTTTGTCGGTGCGATGCTTCTGGCGTGCGATGAAGTAGAGCAGGCCGAAGAAGCCGGAGAGCAGGAGCGCGTGTGGGCCTTGCAAGTAAAAGGCGGCGGCGGTCAGACGCTGATGATCTTCGAGCAAGGCGTAGCTCGTGGCGAAGTAGAGTGTCGCGTTCGTGAGCAGCAGCGAGATGTCGAACCAGCGTGTCGGGTGTTCTTTGAGGACGTTATGAATGATGGCGAGCGCGGCGAACATGCCGAAGAAGAGCGTCAGGAAGAAGAGCGTCGGCCAGAGTTTCGCGTCTCCGTAGTATTTGAAATACCAACCGGCGAACAGCACCCACGTCGCGGCGAACGCGAGATAGTTCAGACTGCGCCAGCGTTTGAAATAGGCAAGCGCGAGCACGCCCGCATTGAGCAGCGCGGCATAGCCGAACAGGCCGACCTCGTTGTCTACGTTCGTGGCGAGCAACGACGGCGTCATGAAGCCGCCGATGAGACCGAGGACGGCGATGGCGTAAGCGTCATAACGCGCGGCGAGCAAAACGGCCGTGGCCGTGACGACGGCCATCAAAGCGAAGGCGGGCGGCTGGCTTAATAGCTGATAGAAATCAAACGCGGCATAGACCGAGAGATACAGGATCAGTATGCCGCCGCCGGAGAGGACGTAGGCGTAAGCCTGATAACCGCGCAGGCGCAGGCGTTCCGCCAGCGCGAGCAGCGCGCAACCGGCCGCGCCGCCGAGCAGCACACGCCCGGTCGGGCCGATCCACTGGTTGTCGAAGGCCAGTTTGAGGAAAAACGCGACGGCGAGCGTGCCCAAGATCATGCCGAGCCAGAGAAATAGTTTGCCGGCGATGAGCGTTTCGAGATCGCCCCAAGATCTGGTGACGACGGTGGCCGCCGCCGGTGCGTTCGCCGACGCACGCGGGCCGCTCGCTGCTTGCTCGCCGCTGGCGGGCCGTGCCTGTTTAGCATCGTGCGTGCGCCACGCCGGTTCATAGCCGGCTGCCGGTTCGTGATCGGTTGCTTCGTGTGTGCCGGTCGCCGCTTGCTCGTCCGTGGTGACGGAGGGCGGTGCGGTTGTGCGCGCGGTCTGTTCCGTCGTCGCATCGGTCACGGAGAACTGCGGCGATAATGGCAGCACAGCGTCGCGCTGGCCGTTAGTCTGCGGTGTATGTTGCGGCGGCGTGGCGGGCGTTGTGCCTTGATTGAAGGGGCGGGCCGGTTGGGCGGCTCGCTGAATGCCGAGTTGGCGTTCGATGATGTGCATGCGCGCCGCTTGTTCTGCGAGCATGTGTTCAAGGCGCGCAAGCTGGGCGGCGAGATAGCCGTCGCCGGGTTCAGGCGGGAGATTGTGGTCACTCATAAATGCTCCGTATGGGTTATGAAAGCTGCGGTCAGACCCGGCTATATGAACGCGCGTGTGATCGGGATGTTGCGCGGGGGCGTCTCAGCTCGAAGTGCGCGACGGGTCGGGCGGCATGATGGGCGCGCCGGCCCGTGCGGCCTCTGCGCCGAGCGCGATAATCTCGTCGCGCAGGTTACGCCGCTCGACGAGCAGGCGTTGAAAGAAGCGGCGGCGCATGAAGAAGAAGAGCAGGGCGCGTGCGCCGCCGACGAAGCGATCCAGTTCCTCGAAGAAGCGTATGGCGACGAAACCGGAGAGCGGCGCGGCGACGAGCGCGAGCAGCGCGACGGGCCAACCCACGAGCCACCAGCAACCAACCGCGACGAGCAGCCACGTCAACGGGAAGAACAAGAGCGCCGCCGTGATCTTGAAAGTCGCAAACACGTCTTCCTGATCGCGCGCGAGTTTGAGCGCGAGCCAGTGGGCCAGTTTATAAGCCGGATAATGTAGCACGACGCCGGCAACGGCGAGCGGCGCGAGCAGCAGTGTCGGCAGCACGCGCAAGAGGAGATAGCGCGCGACATTGCCGGCGGGCACCTGCGGAGCGGAGAGATCATCGAGATCGACCCCCGCCTCTCTCAGTTCCTCTTCATAACGCCGGATGCGCGCTTCGAGCGCGGCCAGACGGGCGGGCGCGTGTTGGAAGAAGTAAGCGTAGCCTTCGACGAAGCGCCGGCGCAGATCGAATTCGTGCGCGAGACTGTCATCTTCATCATCTTCGTCCGCGTCTGCGGCCGAGAAGATTTTCTCCGCGCGACTGATCGTGTTGAGCGCCTGATCGTGTTCGGCG
>JBBRYU010000263.1:0-5866 GCA_038237345.1 Pyrinomonadales bacterium | reverse complement strand
GGATCGCATCATCCTCGTGCGCGTGCCGTACAACCTGCGCGTCTCGCAGGAAGAAAAGATTTACGACAAGCTGCTGAAGCAGTCGGAGGTGTTGCGCAGCGTCCACATCGCGCCGAACGCTTTGCGGGTGGCGGCGATGTTCGCGGTGCTGACGCGGCTGGAAGACCCGAAGCGCGCGAACGTCGATCTCGTCAAGAAGATGAAACTCTACGACGGCGAGGAGGTCGAGGGCTACAAGACGAAGGATGTGCGCGAGTTGAAGGACGACACCGTGCGCGAAGGCATGGACGGCATCTCGCCGCGTTACGTCATCAACCGGCTGTCGTCCGCGCTCGTGCGCGACGGCATCACCTGCATCAACCCGATTGACGCGCTGCGCACGATCAAGAGCGGCTTCGAGCAGCACACCGGCATCAACGCCGAACAGCGCGAACGTTATCTCAATCTCATCTCGGCGGCGCGCAAAGAGTACGACGAGATGGCCAAGATCGAAGTGCAGCGCGCCTTCGTCTATTCGTTCGAGGAGATGGCGCGCACCATCTGCAACAACTATCTCGACAACGTCGAAGCTTACTGCAACAAGGAGCGCATGAAAGACCCGATCACCGAAGAGGAGGTCGAGCCGGACGAGCAACTGATGCGTTCCATCGAAGAGCAGATCGGCGTCTCCGATAACGCGAAGAACACCTTTAGGCAGGAGATACTCATTCGCATCTCGTCCTACAGCCGCAAGGGCAAGCAGTTCGAGTACACGTCGCACGAGCGGTTGAAGGAGGCGATTGAAAAGAAAATCTTCGCCGACCTCAAGGACGTGGTGAAGATCACGACCTCCGTCAAGACACCCGACCCCGATCAACTGCGCCGCATCAACGAGGTTGTGGATCGGCTCGTCAAAGACGGCGGCTACTGCCCGGTCTGCGCCAACGAACTGCTGACCTACGTCGGCACGCTGCTCTCGCGCTGACCAAGGCGAACAGCGCGATGATGAACAACGCCCGCGTCTTTCGCTTCGGAAGGCGCGGGCTAATACATTGTTAAGCATTCAAGTTAAATATATCGTAGGTGGCCAATTATGGAATGCAATAATTGTGGGGAAATTATAAGTGAGACTGTCAGCATCCCATTTAACGGGCAGAGTACATGTCCTTTTTGTGGCAAAAGGACATTTCAAGTTGAGTTGAAAGCAGAGGCAAAAGGGATTCCTGCAATCTACAAATTAGCGAATTGGTTTAGAGGAGGTAGCAGTCGGAGTAAAGCGCGATTTCATCGTCGGGAAGGCGACTCCTACACTGAGACCACTGGAAAGTGGAACTATCTCATTCGAATAATTGACCGCGTTCATGATTGGTACTTTGAATTAGTAATTGATCCGAAAACCGGTCAAGAATTACATAGACGGGAACATCCTTTGAATGTGCATCAAGGCTACGGTTCCGCAAAGAAAACCCAGAAGCCATCAAATGTCCGGTATGTGAATGAAAGAAGCGGCGTACATTCACGGCAAGACAGTGAAAAGTTAGAAACAGGCTGGGAGAGCGTCTGATGTCAACTAGAGAACAAGTCTTGGAAGAGCTTGAGAGCTTGAGCGAAGCGGAACTCGAAGAAGTCGCCGAGTATCTGGCATTTCTGAAATACCGCTCGCGCAGTAGTTCGCACATAGCGGATGAATCACAGTTGGCAGCTTTGTACGCTGAATTTGCCGAAGAGGATCGCGCGGTGGCTGAAGATGGAATAGTGGATTATGCCATAGGCTTGAAGGAAGAGGACGTTAGTGGATGATACAATCTCTCTCATAGAAGAGGAGGCCAACGTATGGTGACTATTACATTCCCCGACCGAGAGACAGAGAAGCGTGCGCTCGCTTTTCTGCTCGGACGTTTCTCCGGGCGCATCTTGCGCACGGGCGAGCATCTAGTGCCGGAGGCGGCGTTGGAGGCGCTCGCCGAGCAAAACATCCCTTTCAGCGTCGAGGGGAAGACAACATATGAGCAGCAGATGGCGGCGATTCGAGGTCTTACTTCCCCTACAGTTCAATGACGGGCGCGACGTGCCGGCCGAATGGCTCGCCGAAGCGGTCTTGGAGATTGCTGATTACTTCGGCGCGGCCAGTTCGAGACGCAGAAGGTGGAAGGTCATTGGCGACACGATGGCGTCCTGTACCGGGATAATCTGGTGCGGATCGTCGTTGATGCGCCTGATGCGGCCAAGCATCGGCAGTGGATGAAGGGTTTCAAAAGCCGCTGGCGAGAGCGCCTCGAACAAGTAGAGCTTTGGTTGGTAAGTTATAGGATTGAGGTTGAATAGAGCGCGTGATCGCATGAAGAAACGTTATTGGCTGGCAGGCGGATTCGCGTTGACGGGCGCGGCGGTGGCGGCGCACAGGCTGGTGCGTCCGCGTGCGCTCGATTGGGAGCGGCACGCGGAACGGTTGCACCATGCCGACCGCTCGCGGTTCGCGGAAGTAGACGGTGTGCGCGTGCATTATCAAGCGGCGGGCGCTTCATCCGCGCCTGTGCTAATTTTGATTCATGGGTTTCTCGCGTCGAACTTCGTCTGGCGCGATGTGCTTGTGCCGCTGGCGGAGCGGGGCTTTCGCGTGATTGCGCCCGACCTTGTCGGCTTCGGTTTCTCGGACAAGCCGGCGGACGCCGAGTACACGATTGAGGCGCAGGCGCGCATGATCGTGGGGCTAATGGGCGAGTTGGGGCTTGAGCGCGCGACGCTTGTCGGTAGTTCTTACGGCGGCGCAGTCTCGACTATCGTTGCGCTCGACTATCCGGCGCGCGTGGAGCGCTTGGTGCTAGTGGCCGCGGTCAGCAATGACGACTTGAAGCGGCATCCAATGTTGCGCCTTGTCGCCACGCGCGCGGTGGGCGATGTGCTCTCGCCGCCGCTGTTGGACTTGCGTTACTTCCTGCGGCATAAGCTGAGTCGCTTTGCGGCGGCGGCGACCGACGAGCGGCAGCGCGCGGAACAGAAGGCGGCGGGGCGACACTTGCCGCTGCGCGCGGCTGATACGCAACGCGCGATGTTGCAGACGCTCAGGCGTTGGAGCGCGACGCGCGTCGAACGCGAGGCGCATCTGTTGCGCCAATCCACGCTGCTCGTCTGGGGCGCGCACGATGAGGACACGCCGCTGCGGCACGGCGAGATGCTGCATCGACTGATCCCCGACTCGCGCCTGTACGTTTTCCCCGACTGCGAGCATCTGCCGCAGGAGGAACGCCCGCAGGAGTTCACGGAATTGGTCGCGGAGTTTTGTAAAGCAGTGACGAGTGACGAGTGACGAGTTAAAAACTTATTCCTGCTCGTCACTTGTCACTCGTCACTGTCTTTGAGGTTTCTACGATGTCTATTCAGCGCAACGATTGGTCTTTGCAGCGCAAAGGCATCATCGATCAGGAGCGGCACAAGGAGCGCGTGCGCGAGGCGATCCGCAAGAACCTCGGCTCCATCGTCTCGAACGAGGCCATCATCCTGTCAGACGGCAAGCGCAGCGTGAAAGTGCCGATGCGTGCGCTAGACGAATACAAGTTTCGTTTCGATCCGCGCAAGCGCAAGCAGGTCGGGCAGGGCGACGGCAAGACGCGCGTGGGCGACGTGCTCGGGCGCGAGAGTCAGCAAGGCAAAGGCGCGGGCGCGGGGCCGGCGGGGCAGGATGGCGGCGCGGAGTATTACGAAGCCGAGATCAACATAGACGAGTTGGCCGCGCTCATCTTCGAGGATTTGCAACTGCCGTTTCTCGAAGAGAAGGCCAAGAAGGCCGTGCCCGCCAAGACCACGCGCTTCGACGAAATACGGCGCACGGGCGTGCTCGCCAATCTCGACAAACGGCGCATGATCCTTGAGAACATACGCCGCAACGCGCGCGAGCAAGGGCGCGCACGCTTCGCTAACGTGAAGAAAGAAGACTTGCGCTTTAAGACGTGGGAAGAGGCGCACCGTTACGAGTCGAACGCGGTCGTGCTGGCGTTGATGGATGTTAGCGGCTGCTTCACCGCCGGTCATCTCATTGAAATGGCTGACGGCTCGTATAAAGACATCGCCGACATCAAACGGGGTGACCAAGTGACTTGCGTCGATTGGCAGAGTCACGAGAAAAGAGCCTCGCACGTAACGGCCACATTCACTAAGCAGGCGACCAGAACTCTTGTGATTGAGGCAGAGGACGCTACGTTGCGGGCCACGCCCGCCCACGTCTTCTTTGTTTATGATGAACCGGCCAACCGAATTATCGAGAAACGCGCCGGGGAGTTGACGGCGGGCGATAAGTTGATCTTGGTAAATTCTTGGGGGCGGTTGCCGCTGCAATCCCCGCCGGCGCCGGCGACTTTATCCGTCGAACAGTCATACCTGCTCGGCGTCCTCCTCGGCGATGGCCACTTGCGCATGCCGAGGAAGGCCGGCACGTACGGCACATATCTATCAATCTCTGATGAAAACTTGGAACGGCTGGCGGCCTACCAGCAGCTTTTTCTGCGCGCGTTTGGTAAGCGAGGCATTATCAAATTAAAGCGCAATGTGCATTCCCGGCAGCGGCTTAACGTCAACAGCACAGCCTTAGTGCGTGAGCTGGCGGCGCGCTATCCGATGCTGACGCGCCGCTCGCCACGACGCTATGTTGAGCGTTCGTTGTACCGTGAGCCGCCGGCTGTCCGCGCAGCCTTCTTGCGCGGCCTCTTCGATGCCGAAGGCACGCTGGCGCATCATAGTGTGATGCTCAATTCCTCAAGCAGCATGTTGGTCAAGCAGGTCAAGCACTTACTTTCTTACTGGGGGATGCGGGCGCGCGTAACGCATTTTGTGCAGAACGAACATCGGCTGGGCGACAAACCCATTAAGTCGGGCACTTACTATGCTCTGTCCATCAACGCGAAAGACGCGATCATCTTCCGCGCCGTAATCGGCTTCGGTTGTCGTGAGAAGGCCGCCAAACTCGACGAATTGGCGGCACGGCAGAAAGCCGGCATCAATGCCATGCGCAGCAAGTTCATCATGCCCTTTGACGGGCGCGCCCGCTTTGATCATCTCTATCAGACGACACGCACCTACAACTATTACCGGCCGGCGATTCATGCGCTCTCTTATAGTCAACTCCAAATCATTGCTGGCGACGCACACGCATGCGCCGACGATCTGGCTGCGATCCAAACGGTGCTGGATAGGCAACTGATCGTCTCCAAAGTGAAAACAATCTCTGCGATTGACGAGCCGGTGCCGGTTTACGACTTTGAGGTGGCGGAGCATCACAATTACATTGTGGACGGTTTGCTCAGTCATAACAGTATGGGCGAGTTCAAAAAGTACATTGCGCGCTCGTTCTATTTCTGGATGGTGAGATTCTTGCGCACGAAGTATGACAACGTCGAGATCGTCTTCATCTCGCATCACACGGAGGCGCGCGAGGTGACGGAAGAACAGTTCTTCACGCAGGGCGAATCGGGCGGCACGGTCGTCTCGTCTGCCTATCAGCTTGCGCTCGACATCATCAAAGCGCGTTACCACCCGCCTGACTGGAACATCTACCCGTTCCACTTCTCCGACGGCGACAACTATTACTCGGACAACGAAGAGGCCGTTAAATTGGCTGACGAGTTGATCGCCACCTGCAACCTGTTCGGCTATGGCGAGATCGGCGAAGAGGGCACGTCCGGGTATCGCCGCTCGTCGGGCGCGCTGCTCTCGATCTTCAAAGACCGGCTGAAACAGAAAGACCGTTTCATCGGCGTGCGCATTGACGACAAGGAAGATGTCTACCCCGCGCTCAAGCAGTTTTTCGGCACGCGCGGCCTTGAAGCTTGATGCCAACGTAAGGGTATAACCGGCAGCGCGGCGGCGTTGGACAACTCCGGTCTGTCGTCTTCGT
>JBBRYU010000262.1:0-5874 GCA_038237345.1 Pyrinomonadales bacterium | reverse complement strand
GCCCCGGCTCAGGATTCCACGTGATCTCGTAGACGTTTCTGATCAGCCGCTCGCCCTGCTCGTCGCGCACGACCTTCGTCTTGCGCTGCACGCCGGTGATCCCCGAACGGTTGCGCGGATTGTGCGCGATGACGAGCCGCTTCGTGCGCGCGGGCGAAGCGCACCAGTTCGAAGCGTAGGTAAGTCAGTTCTGTACTCCAATGCCGCATGGAGTGATATCTGAGAGGACACATCGGCCGGGGCGACCTCTTCTTCTTGTTGACGCATGAAGAATCAGTCACTTCAGTCATTCTCTCACCCAGCGCCGGACCTCCAACAGCCCCGACCTGCGGAAGATGAGAAGCCACCGTAGGGGATAGCCCTGTTTGTTCCGTCTCCCAGCGTTCAGTGCGACCTTCTATTGACAAAACGCCGTTCTTCACTTAAGAAGATATGCCGTTCTTCACTTTAAGAAGACACTAGCCGAAGAAGCTGCAAGCTCAACGCTAGCACGTCCCACTAGAGCCCTCTACCACGTGCCGCGCTCCGGAGGTCATCATGGACAGTTCCTCTATTCCAGAGGATGATATTTTCATCAGCTATGCTCACATAGATAACGAACCGCTGGCCCCCGGGCAGCCGGGCTGGGTAACCAACTTTCACTTGGCCTTGGAGACCCGCTTCCGGCAACGCTTTGGCAAGGCCCCCAAAATCTGGCGCGACAACGGCCAGTTGCAAGGCAATCACTACTTCGAGGAGGTGCTGCGCGCCAAACTCCCGAAGATAGCCGTGCTTATCTGCATCCTCTCGGAACGCTATCTCGAATCGAAATGGTGTCAGGACGAACGGCAACTTTTCTGCCAGGTAGCCGAGCAGAATGGTGGGCTTACTTTTGCCAACAAAGCACGCATCTTCAAAGTAGAAAAGACGCTCGTGCCGCCAGACAAGCATCCGGCAGAGTTGTGCGGACTGCTCGGTTACAGATTCTACTATCTTGACCCGGAAAAGAAGCGCCCGCGCGAGTTCAACACCGCGCTCGGTTCAGGCACTTACGTAGATTATCAGAACAAGCTCGATGATCTGATTGACGACATCAACCAACTACTCACCGTGCTGCACGCCCAGGCCGAGCAGGTTGCGCGACCAGCACCGGTGCAGCTGCTGACGGTCGCGCCTACCGGCGCGACCGTCTACCTCGCTGAAACGACCTACGACTTACAGGACGAGCGCGACAAGATCAAACGCGAGTTGCAGCGCCGCGGCCACGTCGTGTTGCCGGATAAACAACTCCCGCTTTACGCACCGGAGTTTGAGCAATGTGTGCGGGCCGAGTTGCGCCGCTGCCAGTTATCACTCCATCTGGTGGGTGAGAACTACGGACTGATTCCGGAAGCGGGCCGGCAGTCGGCCGTCAGTTGGCAGAACGACCTCGCGGCCGAGCACAGCCGACAAGAGCCTTCGTTCTTGCGCCTGATCTGGCTACCGCCCGGACTACAGGTCGAAGCCGTCGCAGACGAGCGGCAGCAGCAATTCATCAAACACTTGCGCTACAACCCCGCAGCGCAGTACGGCGCAGAGTTGCTCCAGACGACGCTGGAAGAGTTCAAGAGTCACGTGCAAGACAAATTGAAGCCGAAACCGAAGCCACCTGAACCGTCGCTCAGCCACGAGCCAGGCCATCCATACATCTATCTCATCTGCGATCAGCAGGACGTAGGGGCGGTCACGCCGCTCGAAAACTTCCTCTACGAAGCAGGCTACGACGTGTTCTTGCCGGCCTTTGAAGCTGACGAGGCGCAAGTCCGCGAGGATCATAAAGAGACCTTGTTGCTGTGCGATGCGATTCTGATCTACTACGGCAACGTCGGCGAATTCTGGCTGCGCGCGAAGTTGCGCGACTTGCAAAAGATCGCGGGCTACGGCCGCACGAAGCCCATGCTCGCCAAGGCGATCTATATCGCCACTCCGGACAGCGCGCACAAACAGCGTTTCCGGCTGCACGAAGCCACGCTCATCCGCAACTACGAGCCGTTCGCGCCCACCACACTAGACCCGTTTCTCACACAGTTGGGCAACGACCGGAGCGTGAAAGGAGGCCGGAGATGATGCCGCAATCGCCTGCGCGCCCATCCCCCAACCCATTCCCGGGGCTACGTCCCTTCGGGGCCGACGAAGATTATCTGTTCTTCGGGCGCGACGGCCAGAGTGACGAACTCCTCCACCGTCTCCGCATCAACCGCTTCCTCGCGGTGGTCGGCACGTCCGGCAGCGGCAAGTCGTCACTTGTGCGGGCCGGCTTGCTGCCCGCGCTGCACGGCGGCTTCATGGCCGGGGCCGGCTCAAACTGGCGCGTGACGATCTTTCGCCCTGGCGATGACCCCATCGGCCAGCTCGCAGCTGCGCTGCACGCGCCGGACGTGCTCGCTGCCGCTGGCGATGCGGCGCAAGTCGCCGCACGGGTGGCCGACACCGAAGCGACGCTGCGGCGCAGTGCGTTCGGTCTCGTGGACACGATTCGCCAAGCGCGCCTGTCCGCGCACGAGAATTTGCTGATCATCGTCGATCAATTCGAGGAGCTATTCCGTTTCAAGCGCGCCGAGGAACGCGGACAGGCTAACGAGGAAGCGGCTGCTTTCGTCAAGCTATTGCTGGAGGCGACCGGACAGACGGAAGTGCCCATCTATATCGTCATCACGATGCGCTCCGACTTCCTTGGCGACTGCGCGCAGTTCCGCCGTCTGCCTGAAGCAATCAACGACGGGCAGTATCTGATCCCGCGCATGACGCGCGACCAGCGGCGCGAGGCCGTCATCGGGCCGGTCGCCGTCGGCGGCGCGCAGATGACGCCGCGCCTCGTCAACTGTCTGCTGAACGACGTGGGCGACAATCCCGATCAACTGCCCATCATGCAACACGCGCTGGCGCGCACTTGGCAGCGCTGGGCGCAAGAGCGTAACTGCACTGCCCCGCTCGACCTGCCGCACTATGAGGCCATCGGCGGCATGGCCGAAGCGCTCTCAAGGCATGCGGACAAGGCCTATAACGAACTGCCCGACGCGCGCAGCCAAGAGGTAGCAAAACGCCTCTTCCAGTGTCTGACAGAGACAAGTCAGGACTACCGCGAAGTGCGCCGGCCGACTAAGGTACAGGATATCTGCGTGGTCGCCCAAGCCACAGAGGCCGAGGTCGGCCAAGTGATCGAAAGTTTCCGCCGGCCTGGTCGCTCGTTCTTAATGCCGCCCCCGGACACGCCGCTCACCGCCGACACGCTAGTGGACATTTCCCACGAAAGTTTGATCCGCGGCTGGCAGCGGCTGCACGAGTGGGTGGAAGAGGAAGCGCGCTCGGCCCGCATCTACCGGCGGCTCGCCGAGACGGCGGTCCTGCACCGTGAGTGCAATGCTAACCTCTGGCACGATCCCGATCTACAGATCGCGCTCAGTTGGCGCGCCCACTACCAACCGACTGAAGCGTGGGCGCGGCGTTATCACCCGGAGTTCAAGACCGCGATGGACTTCCTGGACAAGAGCCGGGAAGCGAACGCGGCCGAGAAGCGGGAGCGCGAGCAACAGCGCGTGCGCAATCTCCGGCGGACACAATTGTTTGCCGGCATCCTCGGCTTAGCCGCGCTGCTCTCGGTGGGCATGGCTCTGTTGGCCGTCTCCGAGCGTAACGTCGCGGTCGCTCAGACAGAGGTGGCGCAAAAACAAGCGGCCGATTTGTTGACGGCCAACGTGCAGACAAACGTGGCGCTGTTCGCCGCCAAGCAGGCCAAAGAACAGGCGGAAGCGGCCAAGCAGCGGGCCGAAGATGCTGAGCAGGTGGCCTTGCAGCAACAGCAGCAGGCCGAAGAGGCCGAGCAAAGCGCGCAGGCGAACGCGCGCCGCGCGGAGCAAGCGCTCATTGAAGCCAAGCGGCAACAGCAACGGGCCGAGCAGCAGACAAAGGTCGCCGGCCTGAGGTTGAAGGCGTTCGAGAATGCGCTTAGTTCATTCATGCGCACCCGCGGCCAATACCTGGACAATCTCAACGGGATGATTGGCCTAGCGGATCGGCTGATCGAGGTCTCCCCGCCGCGCGGCGCGCTGACTTGGCGTTTGTTTAAAGCGGGAGCTTTATCTTCCGCCGGTCGCCATGACGCGGCGGCGGAAGAGTATTCCCAAATTCTTGAGATGCAATCTGATCAGCCCTCCGCGCTGCTGGGCAGAGGCTATTTGTACAGCGTCTCGGGCGACAAGGAGAAGACGCTACAGTCGATCAACGACCTCAACAACTATCTAAAACTTGATCCGTCGTCGGCCCTAGCCTATCAAAATCTCGCCATCAGTTTCGGCATCTTAGGCCGTTATGACGAAGCCGCCGCGACCCTCGACAAGGGCATCGGCTCGTTCGAGCCGGGTCGCTACGGGACGCTGTCCGACAGCAAGGTGGATCCAAAGATTCAGGACACCACCGGCATCAAAGAACTCGTCATCAACGATAATGAGTTCCAGACCGCGCTGTACTATCAGCAAGCCAGCTTGCAAGCCTACACCGGCAACGCACAACGGTTCGCGGCGTTGCTGGCCGAGGCCGACAAACACGCCCCTTCGGTCGAGGCTTACTTGGCGGGGATTAACTGGGCTTGGTTGCATCTAGTCAATCGGCCTGAAGACTACGGCGCGCTCGCCAGCCAGGGCATTCTCTGGGAGCGCGCCGGGTATCAGGATGAGGCTGTCCAGTGCTACGGCGAGTTCAAGCGCCGTTACGCGACGCTTCCCGACGCACGCTACCGAAACTTGGCCCAGTGGGTCGATCACCAACTCCATCGGCTCGGTTCGACGAACTTCGGCCCCTTAATCGCGCTCGGCCGCAACGACAACGAGAAGACCGGCGCACAAGCAACCGGCAAGACGACGCAGGCCAGCGTCAAGCACTCAACCCGCCCCGGCAGTATCAGCGAGGCCGAAAGACAGCGCTTGGCGATGGAACGCGCGGAACAACGCATGCGCCCGGAGGCGATTGACGAGAACAGTCTGGCTGCTAAGAATGATCCGGCGGCCGAGCCGCCGCCGCTGAACGAGAGTACGCGCGAGGCCCAATTGCGGCAGGGATTAGCCTATCGCCCGACCCGCGTTGATACCATGCTTAGCTTGAGCGAACTGGTGGCCAAGCACAACCCGGAGGAGGCGTTGCAGTTGCTTGAGCGCGCCATCGCAATTTGGCCGCACGATCCAAACTTGTATTACCGCAAGGCCTACTTGCAAAGCAAGACGAAACGCGCCGATGGCGGGTTGAAGGCAATCGAGATGGCGATTGCGCTCAAGAGCGGCGAACTATCCTTCTACGACATGCGCGCAGAGATCGAGCAGCAGTTAGGAAAGAATCCGACCGAGATCGTGCGTGTCCATTCTGAGGGATATAACCAAGCCGGCGATACGCTGTTCCGGCTCGATCAGGTCGATGCGGCGTTGGACGCTTATGTCAAAAGCCTGAAACTGCTCACCAAATACATCGGTGACCACGACGATACCAACGTTCGGCGCGACATCTTCACAACGGTGCATAAGCTCGCGCGGGTCGTAGAGTTGCGCGAGTCGAAAGCCAAAGCGATTGAGTACCTGAGGACCAAGTTTGCTGATGAGAAAGGCCTAGAGGAAGCACTGAAGAACGAGATCCAATGCCTCTCGCCCCGCCCTTGAACAACGATCTGGCTTAACTATCTCAGCTAGGCCGCGATGTTCAGGCGCGGGTCGCGGCGAGAATCACAACGTCAGGACGCGAGCAGTTTGGCGAAGCCGCCTTGCCAGTTCGGCTCGACGACGCTGCCGTACATCTCGCGCTCCTTCTGCCGGCGGATGGCGCACGCCTTACGAAACGCCGCCTCCTCGCCGTACTCGTCGATCGAGACCCACG
>JBBRYU010000261.1:0-5877 GCA_038237345.1 Pyrinomonadales bacterium | reverse complement strand
TCGGACTGTACGGCGTGATGAGTTATTCGGTCGTGCAACGCACACACGAGATGGGCATCCGCATGGCGCTCGGCGCACAGACGCGCGACGTGCTGCGGCTGGTCGTCGGGCAAGGCATGGCGCTCGCGCTCGTTGGCATCGCCCTCGGGCTGTTGGTAAGTTTCGCGGTGACGCGCGTGCTGGCGAGTCTGCTCTATCAGGTCAGCGCCACCGACCCCGTGACTTACATCGGCCTCGCGCTCTTGCTCGCGGGCGTTGCCCTACTCGCCTGCTACGTGCCGGCGCGGCGCGCGACGAAAGTCGATCCGATGATCGCGCTACGTTACGAATGAAAAGCTGTCCGTGGTTAGCGGTCAGTTGTCCGTTGTGCTGTTCAAGTATGCTGAACGCTGAAGCTGGACATAGCAACAAGCGAGACAATGAACAACTGACGACGGATGACGAACAACGGACAAACCGGAGGGTTGGTGATGAACAATATCTGGCAGGACATACGGTTCGGCGGGCGCATGCTGCTGAAGAGTCCGGGCTTTGCGTTGGTGACGATTCTCGCGCTGGCGTTAGGCATCGGCGCGAACAGCGCGATCTTCAGCGTGGTGAACGCGGTGCTGTTGCGCCCGTTGCCCTTCAAGACGGCCGAGCGCTTGGTCTTTCTCTCCGAATGGAGTCAGCAAGTGCCGAATATGTCGGTCTCGTATCCGAACTATCAAGACTGGCGCGCTCAAGGCACGAGCTTCGAGCAACTCGCGGCGTTTCGCAGCGCGGGCTACACGCTGACGGGCGCGGGCGAACCCGAACGACTCGACACGCGCGAGGTCTCCGCGAGTTTCTTCCCCGCGCTCGGCGTGACGCCGGCACTGGGACGCGATTTCACGGCCGACGAGGACAAGCCCGGCGCGAACCGCGCGATTGTCATCAGTCACGGCCTGTGGCAGAAACGCTTCGGCGCGAATCCGAGCGTCGTCGGCCAACCTGTCACACTCAACAACCAGAGCTACACGATCATCGGCGTGCTGCCGCAGAACTTCGAGTGGCAAGCGCCGGTGGACGTGTATGCGCCCATAGGGTTGGGGGCAGACCAGATGCAGGATCGCGACAGCCATCCGGGCATCTACCTGTTGGGTCTACTTAAGCCCGGCGTCAGCGTCGCGCAAGCCCGCGCCGAGATGGACGGCATCACCGCGCGGCTCGCACAGCAGTACCCGAAGACGAACGAAGGCACCCGCTACACGCTCATCAAACTACAAGAGCGCGCCACGCAGGACATACGCGCGGCGCTGCTCGTCGTGCTCGCGGCCGTCGGCTTCGTGTTGCTCATCGCGTGCGCGAACGTGGCTAACCTATTACTCGCGCGGGCCGCATCGCGCTCGAAAGAGATCGCGATCCGCACGGCGCTCGGCGCGGGCCGCTGGCGCATCGTGCGGCAATTGCTGACGGAGAGCGTGATGCTCGCCCTCGCCGGCGGCGCGCTCGGCTTGCTCTTCGCCATGTGGGGCATTGATGCGCTGCTCGCCGTTATTCCCGCCGACGTGCCGCGCCTGCTCGTGATGAACATCGGTCTCGACACGCGCGCGCTCGTGTTCACGCTCGTCGTCTCCGTCGTCACAGGGTTGCTGTTCGGTCTCGCGCCCGCCGTGCAAGTCTCGAAGGCGAACTTGAACGAGGCGTTGAAGGAGGGCGGGCGCAGTGGGGCAGGCGGCGCACATCGCAACCGCGTCCGCAGCGTGCTCGTGGTCGCGGAGGTTGCGCTCTCGCTGTTGCTGCTCATCGGCGCGGGGTTGTTGATGAAAAGTTTTATGCATCTGCAACATGCCGATATCGGGTTCAACCCGGACAACGTGTTGACGATGCGCGTCGCGCTGCCCGACGCACGCTACACACAGAACGCGCAGGTCGAGAATTTCTACCGCGCGCTCTTGCAGCGCGTCGAGGCGTTGCCCGGCGTACAGTCCGCGAGCATTACGCGCGGCCTACCGATGAGCGGCGGTATCGAGTCGGGCGTCACGGCCGAGGGGCATGAGACCACCAATGTCAAGGACGCGGTCGTCGCCGTCAATCTCACGGTCTCGCCAAACTATTTCCGCACGATGGAGATTCCGCTTGTGCGCGGGCGGTACTTCACGGAACAGGACAATACGGGCGCGCCCGCCGCGGCCGTGATTGACGAGCAGATGGCGACGCGTTTCTTCCCGCACGAAGATGCCATCGGCAAACGCATCAAGGTCGGTGGCGCGCAGTCGCCGTTTCCGTGGATGCAAATCGTCGGCGTGGTCAAACACGTCAAGCACTATGGCCCGGACGAAGAGGGGCGCGTCGAAATGTATCGCCCTTACTTTCAACTGCCCAACGTGCCCGACGCGCAACTCAGTCGCGGCATGAGTCTGGCTGTGCGCACGACGGGCGAGCCGACGAATATGACGGCGGCCATACGCAACGCCGTGCATGAGATAGATAAGGATCAGCCGGTCTCGAACGTGCAGCCGATGACGCAGGTCGTCGCGGCGGCGGTCGCGTCGCAGAAGTTCGCCACGTGGCTGCTCGGCATCTTCGCAGCGGCGGCGCTGCTGCTCGCGGCACTCGGTCTCTACGGCGTGATGGCTTACTCGGTCACGCAACGCACGCACGAGATCGGCGTGCGCATGGCCCTCGGCGCGGCCCGCAGCGACGTGCTGCGTTTGATCGTCGGCCAAGGCATGCGGCTCACGCTGATCGGTATCGGCATCGGCCTGTTGGGCGCGTTTCTGGTCGCGCGCGCGTTGGCGAGTCTGCTCTACGGCGTCAGCGCGGCCGACCCGTTGACTTATGGCGGCGTCGCCCTGTTGCTCACAGGCGTGGCGCTCGTCGCCTGTCTCATTCCGGCCCGCAAAGCAACGAAGGTCGATCCGCTGATCGCGCTCAGGTACGAATGAGACAGTGACGAGTGACGAGTGATAAGCAAGAACAATTTTCAACTCGCCACTCGTCACTGCTTTTCGGAGATTGTGATGAACACACTATTACAAGACCTGCGCTACGGCGCACGCATGCTGTTGAAGAGTCCGGGCTTTACGGTGGTAGCAGTGCTGGCGTTGGCGTTGGGCATCGGCGCGAACAGCGCGATCTTCAGCGTGGTCAATGCGGTGCTGCTGCGCCCGTTGCCGTTTCCTGAGCCGGCGCGGTTGGTGCGGCTGGGCGCAGGTTCGCGCGGCGAGCCGACGGCGCGGGGCGTCTTCTCGTTCCCCGATTACAAGGACGTGCAGGCGCAGGCGCAGACGCTCGAATACGTGGCCGGTTATCTCAACTCCGGCACGGTGCTGACGGGCGAAGGCGAAGAGCCTATGCGCATACTCGGCGCGGACGTGGCGGCCGACTATTTCCCGCTCCTGGGCGTGCAGCCGGAACTGGGGCGCGTCTTCACGCGCGCGGAGGATCAGCCCGGCGCGGCGGTGGTCGTGATTAGTCACGGGTTGTGGCAACGCCGCTTCGGCGCGCGGCCGAATGTCCTCGGGCAGCAACTCAAAATGGGCAGCACGAACGCGACGATCATCGGCGTGATGCCCGCAGGCTTCGAGTATCCATTCCGTGCGGAGCATCAGGATTTCTGGGCACCACTGAATGGCCACCCGACGCCCGACCGCGAGCAACGCGACGAACATTCGTTGCCCGTCATCGCGCGACTGAAGCCCGGTGTGACGGTCGAGCAGGCCCGCGCTGAACTGGCGACCCTCGCACGCCGCTTCGAGCAACAATATCCGGCCTCGAATACGGCGGTCACTATCACGGCCGCTTCGCTGCACGCAGACCTGACGCGGGACGTGCGCCCCGCCCTGTTCATTCTGCTCGGCGCGGTTGGCTTCGTGTTGCTCATCGCGTGCGCGAACGTGGCGAATCTGCTGCTCGCGCGGGCCGCATCGCGCTCGAAAGAGATCGCGATCCGCACGGCGCTCGGCGCGAGTCGCTGGCGCATCGTGCGGCAACTGCTCGTCGAGAGTTTGCTGCTCGCTATCGTAGGCGGCGGGCTGGGCCTGTTGCTGGCAATGTGGGGCGTCGATCTGCTCGTCGCCGCAAGTCCCGCGAACATTCCGCGCGTGCAACAAGTGGGTTTGGACGGGCGCGTACTTGCGTTCACGTTGCTGCTCTCGGCGCTCGTCGGCATCGCGTTCGGACTCGTGCCTGCGCTGCACGCCTCGAAGCCTGATCTGAACGACGCACTCAAAGAGGGCAGTCGCGGCTCGACCGAAAGCCTGCGCCGCAACCGCGTGCGTAGTCTGCTCGTCGTCGCGGAGGTCGCGCTCTCGCTCATGCTGCTCATCGGCGCGGGGCTGTTGCTCAAGAGCTTCATGCGGCTGGTGCAGACCGATCCCGGCTTCGATGCGAGCCACGTCCTAACGTTAGACATCCCGCTCGGCCGGCAACGCTACGCCACGCCTGAACAACAGACGGACTTCTTCCGCCGCCTCGTCGAGCGCACAAAGTCTCTGCCCGGCGTCGCGGCAGCCGGCATCGTCAATGATCTGCCGCTCAGCGGCAACGGCGATAACTACACCTTCCAGATCGCGGGCCGACCCGCAGCCCCGCCCGGCGCTGAGCCGATAGCTGACTATACGGTCGCCAGTCCCGGCTACTGCGAGACCCTGCGCATCCCGTTGCGGCAGGGGCGGCTGCTCACGGCGCAGGACAACGCGCAAGCGCCGCGCGTGCTCCTCATCAGCGAGTCCTTAGCACGCCGCCACTTCGCGGACACAAACCCAATCGGGCAACGGCTCATGCTCGACATTGATAACGAGACCGCGCCGCGCGAGATCGTCGGTGTCGTCGGCGACGTGCGCCGCGCCGCGCTGGATACGGAAGCCGCACCCGAATTCTATCTGCCTTACGAGCAAGTGCCGGAGCGGCGTATGAACCTCGTCGTGCGCACCACCGCGGCCGATGCGGCGAGCATGACCGCGAGCGTGCGTGGCGCGGTCAGGGACTTGGACAAAGATCAACTGATCTGGCAGACGCGCACACTCGATCAATTGCTGGCCGCGTCGGTCGCCGGCCGCCGCTTCAACATGCTGCTGCTCGGCATCTTCGCCGCCGTCGCGTTGCTCTTGGCCGCGCTCGGCATCTACGGCGTGATGGCTTACTCGGTGACGCGCCGCACGCACGAGATCGGCATCCGCATGGCCTTGGGCGCACGCGCGGGCGACGTGCTCAAACTGGTGATCGGGCAGGGCATGTTGCTGGCGGGCGCGGGCGTGGCGCTCGGTCTCATTGGCGCGCTCGCCGTCACGCGCGTGCTGACGACGTTACTGTACGGCGTTAGCCCGACCGATCCGTTGACCTTCGCCGGGCTGGCGTTGCTGCTCGCGCTGATCGCCTTCGTCGCCTGCTATGTGCCGGCGCGGCGCGCGACGAAAGTCGATCCGATGATCGCGTTGAGATACGAATGAACAGCTTGTCCGTGGTTAGTAGTCAGTTGTCCGTTGTCTTCTTGACGGGTGTTGAATGCTCAAGATGAAACCGCCAACTGGCGGCATAGAGAACGACGGACAACGGACAACGGACAACGGACTAACCGGAGATTGTGATGAGCACATTTTTGCAAGACCTGCGTTACGGCGCGCGTTTGCTGTTCAAGAGTCGCGGCTTCACGTTCGTGGCCGTGACCTCGTTGGCCTTAGGCATCGGCGCGAACACGGCCGTGTTCAGCGTGGTCAACGCGGTGTTGCTGCGCGCGTTGCCGTATCAAGAGCCGGAGCGCGTCGTGTTGCTCTGGGGCGACGACCGCACGCGCGCGGATCATCGCGAGCAAGTGTCCGCGACCGATGTGGCCGATTGGCGGGTGCAGAACAAAAGTTTCGCCGCCGTCTCCACCTACGGTGATTGGCGTGCGCTCGTCTCTGGCGACGGCAT
>JBBRYU010000260.1:0-5897 GCA_038237345.1 Pyrinomonadales bacterium | reverse complement strand
CGGCAAATCTTGTCAACCTCATCTATGTAGATGATGCCCTGCTGCGCGCGTTCCACGTCGCCGTTAGCCGCCTGCAACAGTTTCAGGATGATGTTCTCCACGTCCTCGCCAACGTAACCCGCTTCGGTCAGCGTCGTCGCATCAACGATGGTGAAGGGGACGGAGAGCATGCGCGCGAGCGTTTGCGCGAGCAGCGTTTTCCCTGTGCCGGTCGGCCCCATCAAGAGGATGTTCGATTTCTGAATCTCGATGTCGCTGCGCCGCCGCGCCAACTCGATCCGTTTGTAATGTTGATAGACGGCGACGGCGAGCCGCTTCTTCGTTTCGTCTTGGCCGATGACGTACTCGTCGAGGAATGATTTAATTTCGTTCGGCTTAGGGAGCGGCGGGCGGGAGGCGACAGCTTCGGCCTGCTGATCGTCGGTGATGATCTCGTTGCAGATGTCTATGCACTCGTTGCAGATATAGACGGTCGGGCCGGCAATGAGTTTCTTCACCTCGTTCTGCGATTTGCCGCAGAACGAACAGCGCAACGTGTCGTCGGTTCGGCGTACCATAGGCTTCAGGGGACTCCGGAGTCTTTAGGTTCGGACGTTTCAGCTTGTCAAGTTTGACGGGACAGGCGTGCGCGTTTGAGAGTTGGGTTCAGGTGACGCTTCGGAGGCGCGACTCTCAAGGCGCTGTCCACAGAGAACACTATAGCATAAAGGCGCGCGGGTGTGGTGAGTGGGCATAGACGCGCTCGCGCTGGTCAAGCGTCGGGCGCGCCTACTCGCGATGCACGATCACTTCGTCGATCAGGCCGTACTCTTTCGCCTGCATCGCGGACATGATGCGGTCGCGCTCCACGTCGCGCTCGATCATGTCGAAGTCCTGCCCCGTGTGCTTGGCGAGGATGTTCGAGGTCAATTCGCGCATGCGGATGATCTCTTCGGCCTGAATGCGTATGTCGGTTGCTTGCCCCTGCGCGCCGCCGGACGGTTGATGGATCAGGATGCGCGAGTTCGGCAGCGCGAACCGCTTGCCCTTCGCGCCCGCCGCGAGCAAGAGCGCCGCCATCGAGGCGCACTGCCCGACGCAGATCGTCGTCACATCGGGGCGGATGAACTGCATCGTATCGTAGATGGCCATGCCGGACGTGATCGAGCCGCCCGGTGAGTTGATGTAGAGATTGATGTCCTTCTCCGGGTCTTCCGCTTCGAGAAAGAGCAGTTGCGCGACGATGAGGTTCGCGATCATATCGTCAATCGGCGTGCCGATGAAGATGATGTTGTCTTTTAGGAGACGCGAGAAGATGTCGAACGCGCGCTCGCCGCGCGACGTTTGTTCGACGACCATGGGGACTAATGCCATAAACTGAAACTCCGCAACTATGATCTATGACCTCAGATTTGAAATTTCAAATTTGAAATCTCAGCTTGAGATCGGCCTTTAACTCTGCTCGGCCTCGCCGCCAACTGCCGCGTCCGCCTGCTGCTCGCTTTGCGTTGACTCGCCCGCAACAGTCTCATTCAACTCCGGCGCGGCTGTTTCCGCGTCCGCGCTTGCTGCCTCTTCCGCCTCCGTCGGCGGCTCTTCTGCGCGCCATTCTTCGTCACTAACCTGGGCTGCGGCGGCGAGCAGGTCAAGCGCCTTGCGATGGCGCAATCTGTCGGCGATGCTACGTTCGCCCCCCTGCTTTGTCAAGGCAGCACGCACCTGCTCTACCGCCTGCCGCGTGCCCTGCGCGATGCGCTCGATCTCCTGCGCGATCTCGTCGTCGTCAACGTCAATATTCTCCGCTTCCGCGATACGTTCCAACAGGATCGAGCCGCGCAAATCTTCGGTCGCTTGCGTCTCGAACAGCCCTTGCATGTTCTCCCAGTTGAACTCCGCGCTGCGCGGGTCCATGCCGTGCTGCATCATGTCGCGCACGGTTGATTCGAGCAACCGCCGCGCCTGACTTTTGACGAGCGATTCGGGCACTTCAAACTCGTGCGCCGCGATCAACTTGCGCATCAACTCGTCGCGCACGCGCTGGTCGGCCTCGAAGCTCGCGCGCAGTTCCAAGTCCTCGCGCAACTTGGCGCGCAAGGTGGCCACCGAGTCGATCTCTTCGCCCAGACTGCGCGCCCACTCGTCGTCCAACTCCGGCAACTCTTTGCGCCGCACGGCCGTCACCGTCGTCGTGTACTCAATCTCTTTGCCCGCAAGTCCTTTCGACGAAAAATCCTCGGGGTATTTAACGCGGAAGGTCTTCACGTCGTCCGGCTTCGTGCCAAGCAGTTGGTCTGTGAACTCCTGCAACACGCCCTCGCCGCCAAGCACCACATCCACTGCCTCGACATTGATATCGTCCGCCTCCTGCGGCTCGATGTACTTGCCGAGAAAATCAACCGTCACCGTGTCGCCCAACTCCGCACCGCGATCCTCGACCGGCTGCAAAGACGCGGCCGATTCGCGCAACTGACCCAACATCGCTTCCGTCGTCTCGTCCGTCACAGGGCGCACACGCCGCGCCACCTCCACGCCTTTGTACGCGCCCAACGCGATCTCTGGCAGCACTTCGACGTGCGCATGAATCGCAAGCGACTGCTGCCCAAGTTTGTCCAAGCCCTCGTTATTATCGAGATGTATATCCGGCTCGCCGATCACGTCGAGGTTGCTCTGCTCGATGGCTTCGCCGAGCGCCTGCGGCACTAGATTCTGCACTACCTCGCCGCGAATCTCGTTCTTGAACCGCTGGCGCACCACCGAGCGCGGCGCATTCCCCTTGCGAAAGCCGGGCACGTTCGCCTGCGCCGCATAGCGGTCACTCACGCGGTCGTACTCGGCGCGCACACGCTCCGCATCGATCTCGACCTTCAACTCTTTGCGCGTCGGCGACACATCGATCAGTTCTATCTTCATAAAGCGAAAAGCCCGCCTTCAACATGCACTCAAACAGGCGGGCATCCTTCCTGCGCTAAAAAATTGTCCCTGCGACCTTAGTAATGACTAAAGTGGTGCGAAAGGGGGGACTCGAACCCCCACCCCTTACGGGACCAGATCCTAAGTCTGGCGCGGCTGCCAATTACGCCACTTTCGCACTGATGACCTTTGCGAAGCAGTAAAGTTAAAGGATTGATCATTGATTGTCTAGCGCACTACTAGGCTTGCGGCGCGGCCGCACACTGCAGTTTCGTTTGACAGTCTCGCCCCTCGCCTGTAAAGTTCATTTTCCAATCAGGACGGTATCGCAACCAGTTCTGGGCATCTTGTCTTGTCGGCATGCGCCGCATTCAGCAAGTGACTCACCTTCACAAAGACATGTTCTCAAAGAGAAAAGAAACTTCTCTGCGTTGCTCCTTTTGCAGCAAGGCGCAGCGTGCGGTAAAGAAACTCATTTCCGGCCCGGCCGTGTGCATCTGCAATGAGTGTATTGACATCTGCAACCAAATCTTGGCCGACGACGCATTGATCGAGCCGGGCGCGCAAATAGCGACGCAGAGCAGCAGTGTCGGTAGTTTCACGTGTCCGCAATGCTGCACGACGTACGCTCTACATCCGCTTGAACCTGACAGGCTCAAGCCGTAATGCAATCTGGTTGATTCACCAATCGATCTGAGGAGAAATTAATGAGCAAACACCACGACGCCGATTTGATCTTGAAGTTGTACGACCTGCGCCGCGAAGAGACAATGCGTAAGGCGCGCGACTGGATGATCAGTTTCAACCCCAACAGCATGCAGGACATCCTCGACGTGGTCATGAGCGAGCAGAGCGCCTATTTTCGCATGGCTACGTCTTACTGGGAGATGGCCGCGTCGCTCGTCAATCATGGCGGGATTGACGAGGACATGTTCAACGATGCGAACGGCGAGCATCTGGTCGTCTTCGCCAAGCTGCAACCATTCCTCGCCGACATGCGTGCGCAGTTCAGCCCGCACAGTTTCCAGCATCTCGAAAAGCTGGTCATGCGCTTGCCCAATGTAGACCAGCGGCTCGCCGAAATTCGCGAACGCTTCCGCCGCTTCGCCGCCATGCGCGCCGAACGGGCGCAAGCCAAGGAAGCCGCGGCTTAAAAGCAGTGCGGAGCGACAAGTGACGAGTGACAAGCAAGCAGTCGTCTTTAACTCGTCACTCGTCACTTGTCACTCGTCACTCGCCACTGTTGTATGAAGATTTCCAGCGCCGAGTTCATCAAGAGCGCGTTTAGCGAGCAGGATTGGCCGCGTGGAGAGTTGCCGGAGGTAGCGTTCCTGGGGCGGTCGAACGTGGGTAAGTCGAGCCTGATCAATTCCCTGCTCAACGTGAAAGGTCTCGCGCGCACGTCCTCGACGCCGGGGCGCACGCAGGCGCTGAACTTCTTTCTGCTCAACCGACGTTTCCGGTTCGTTGATCTGCCGGGCTATGGCTATGCGCGCGTGCCGGAGGCGATCCGCCGTTCGTGGGGCGAATTTGTGACGAACTACCTTGCCAAGCGCAGTGAGCTTGTGCTATCAATTCAAATTGTAGATTCGCGTCACGACCCCACACAATTGGACGTGCAGTTGCACGAGTGGCTTGTCGCTCATGCGAAGCCGCATTTGCTTGTGGCCACGAAAGCCGACAAGTTGTCGCAGAACGAACTGCGCCGCAATGTCAAGCGCATCGAGCAGACTTTGAGCGCGCCGGCCGGACTGGTCGGCGAGGTCGTCACGTACTCCGCCCCGACGGGCCTGGGCCGTGACCGCGTCTGGCGCGCAATCGCAACGGCCTTGACCGTCTCACAAGCCCCCTTTGAAAATGGTGCAGTTTCGATAGGCGACGCGCGGAACACGGACGGCATCTAACGGGACACCGACAAAATCTCTGCGCGCCCGTTTGTGAGTTTAGCAAGACGAGAGGCTGCACTGTGTTGTGGGCCTCCTTAGTCCCCTCGCAACCCGAACCGCGGATATACACTGCCCGCCTGCGTGAGTTCGACAGATAACGCGCACTCGGAGCAATAATTCCCGTCATCATTAACATTCATTCGGTTGATTACTCGCAATTCAATCGCATTGACAGTAACACGACACGAGTTGGACACAACTTGTGGTTAGACAGAGGCAGGCGCATTTCTGCACCATGCCTGTGAGAGAAGAAAAGAGATGTCACAACGTACAACACGCACACGCAGTAGTAGCAGCGCCAATGGCGCAGGCGATGGCGGCAACGGCAAGCGCACGAGCGGCGCGGCCGTCGAGACGCCACCCGAACCAATTGATGAGCGCGAACTCATGGAAGCGGCCGGCGACGCATTTATCGGCGACACGTTCAATCTGGCGACGCTCAAGGAGATGTCCATCTCCAAATTGACGCAGATCGCGAAAGATTTGGATGTGCCGGGCGCGACCGGCATGCGCAAGCAGGAACTTGTCTTTAAGATTCTTGCCGCGCAGACGGAGAAGAGCGGCTTGATCTTTTCGGAGGGCGTGCTGGAGACGCTGCCCGACGGCTTCGGCTTCCTGCGCGCCCCCGAATACAACTATCTGCCCGGCCCCGACGACATCTACGTCAGCCCGTCGCAGATACGCAAGTTCGACCTGCGCACCGGCGACACCGTCTCGGGCCAGATTCGCCCGCCGAAAGAGGGCGAGCGTTATTTCGCGCTCATTAAAGTTGAAGCGATCAATTTCGAAGCGCCCGATCAGGCGCGCGAAAAAGTTTTCTTCGACAATCTAACGCCGCTCTATCCGGACGAGCGTTTGATGATGGAGACGCAAAACGACAATCTGGTCGCGCGCGTCATCGATCTCGTCACGCCCATCGGCAAGGGGCAACGCTGCCTGATCGTCGCGCCGCCGCGCACCGGCAAGACGATGATGCTACAAGCCATCGCCAATTCGATCACGCAGAATCATCCAGAAGTCACGCTCATCGTGCTGCTCATTGACGAGCGGCCGGAAGAGGTG
>JBBRYU010000259.1:0-5937 GCA_038237345.1 Pyrinomonadales bacterium | reverse complement strand
GCAACGCATCAAGGCCGAAGGCAACGACGTGCTCATCTGCGCCGCCGACACCTTCCGCGCCGCCGCTTCGGATCAACTTGCCATCTGGGCCGAGCGCACCGGCGTCCCGCTCATCCAGCAGAAGTCGGGCACAGACCCGGCCGCCGTCCTCTTCGACGCGCTCAAAGCGGCCAAGGCGCGCAAGTCCGACGTGCTCATCGTGGACACGGCCGGGCGGCTGCACAACAAATCGAACTTGATGGCCGAGTTGGAAAAGATGAAACGCATCGCCGGCCGCGAGGTCGCGGGTGCGCCGCACGAGACGCTGCTCGTGATCGACGCCGTCACAGGGCAGAACGGACTGGAACAAGCGCGCCAGTTTCTAAAGGTAGCCGGTGTGACCGGTATCGTGTTGACCAAACTCGACGGCACAGCCAAAGGCGGCATCGCTGTCGCGATCAGCAAAGAGTTGGGCCTGCCGATTCGCTACGCCGGCATCGGGGAGAAGGTGGACGATCTCGTCGTTTTCGATGCCGAACAATACGTCAACGGTCTCTTTGAATAAGTGCAAGGTTTCAAGTTCAAGGTTCAAAGTTAATCTCTGACCTTGAACTTTGAACTTTGAACTTTGAACTTTGAACTTTGAACTTTGAACCTGAAACTGATGAGCGGTTGCTGCGCCGCGCACTGGCGTTGGCGGCGCAGGGCGCGGGACAGGTGAGTCCGAGCCCGCTGGTCGGGTGTGTGATAGCGGACGCGCACGGTGCTGTCGTGGGCGAAGGCTTCTATCTGTACACGCGTGTGCAGCACGCCGAGACGCTTGCGCTCGCACAGGCAGGAGCGCGTGCGCGCGGGGCAACCGTCTACGTCTCGCTCGAACCGCACGCGCATCAAGGGCGCACGCCGCCCTGCACGGACGCGCTGATTGAGGCGGGCGTGCGCCGCGTCGTCGCGCCGATTGAAGATGCAAACCCGCTGGTATCGGGGCGTGGCTTCGCGCACCTGCGCACGGCCGGCATCGAAGTCAGCACGGGACTCTTGGCGCGCGAAGCGGCGCAACTCAATGAGAAATACATTTATGCGCTCAACCACGCGCGCCCGTTCGTGCATTTGAAACTCGCTTGCTCGCTCGACGGGCGCATCGCCACGCGCACCGGCGACGCGCGCTGGATCACGGGCGCAGAGGCGCGGGCGCGTGTCCACCTGTTGCGCCACGAGTACGACGCCATCCTCGTCGGCGTGGGCACGGCCAGCGCCGACGATCCATTGCTGACGGATCGCTCCGGCTTGCCGCGGCATCGCTCGCTCGTCCGCGTCGTGCTCGACGAACGCCTCCAACTCTCGCCGCAGACGCAACTCGCACAGACCGCGCGCACTACACCCGTCATCGTCTACACCTCAGAGCGCGCAGATGAACAGACTGGTGCGGCGCTCAACGCCTGTGGCGTCGAACTGGTGCGCCTGCCCTGCGGTGCGCGCGATCTCAATGCAGTGCTGGCTAATCTGAACCGGCGCACGCTGCATAGCGTGTTCATCGAAGGCGGCGCGACCGTCGCCGGTCGTTTTCTTGACGCTGGCCTCGTGGACAAGGCCAGCTTCTTCATCGCACCGCTTATCATCGGTGGGCACGACGCCCGCGCCGCAGTCGGTGGCACAGGCGCGCAACTCATCGCCGACGCGCCGCGCCTGCGCGCTGTCGAGATCACCCGACACGGCGCGGATGTCGAGATCACGGGCTACCCGGAAAAGCAGAGGTCAGAGGATAGAGGTCAGTGAAGAAATGCTTAACTGACCTCTATCCTCTAACCTCTGACCTCTTCTCATTATGCGTGCAAAGAAAAGTCTCGGTCAGAATTTCCTCGTGGACGAGCGCGTGGCGGAGCGGATCGTGCATGCGTTAGGGCCGCGCGCGGATGAGACCGTGTTGGAGATTGGGCCGGGGCGCGGGGCATTGACGACGCGATTGATCGAACGAGGAGGGCGCGTCGTGGCACTCGAGCTTGATCGTGAACTGGCTCTGTCCTTACGCGCACGCTTCAGCGCAAACGCCGGGTTCGCGTTGATTGAGGGCGACGCGCTTGAGGTAGATTTCTGTGCGGTCGTTGCGCCCGCGACGCAAGCGCGCGTCGTGGCGAATCTGCCTTACAACATCGCCACCGCGATCTTACAGCGTTTGATCGCGGTGCGCGGGTGCGTGACCGAATCGGTCTTGATGTTGCAGCGCGAGGTGGTCGCACGGCTCGTCGCGTCGCCCGGCACACCTGAGCGCGGTTTCATCTCCGTGCTGGTGGAAGCGTACTGCGAGGCTGAAGCACTATTCGATGTCGCGCCGGCCGCATTCAAGCCTGTGCCGAAGGTGTGGAGCACGGTCGTGCGTCTGCGCATGCGCGAGCAAGGTGTGCCGGATGAGAGCGAAGCGACGCTCTTATGGCCGCTCGTCAGCGCCTGCTTCGCGCAACGGCGCAAGACGATCTTCAACAACCTGCGCCACGCGCCCGCCGACTTGCTTCAGCGCATTGAACAGGTAAACGGCGCGCACGCCGCGCTGCTGGCCGCCGAGATTGACCCGCAACGCCGCGCCGAAACCCTCGCGCTCATCGACTGGCGACGACTCGTGCGCGTGCTTGACCCGGTATGAGATGTAATGTGAGGTCAGATGTAACCGTAACAATCCTGGTCGCGCTCTCAACCGATCAGTTGCGCGGTCTCGGTGGGGAAGGTGGGGATGCCGCAGTCGGAGGCGAGCGCGCCGCTGAAGCTGTTCTCGCAGCAGTTCTGGCAGGCGTAGCTCGTCGCCCGCCCGTGCGTTATGGCACGCTACTTTATTCCAGCAGCCCTTAGCAGCTTGATTGTAGTAGTCCGTTTGTTGCGCAGGGCAAGACTCAGAGCCGTGTCGCCATCAACATCATTTTGCGCATTCACATCAGCCCCTGCTGCAATTAGGGCGCGGACAACGTCATCCTTTCCTTGTTCCGCGGCCAGCATGAGGGCAGTGTAGCCATTACGCTGTCTGGCGTTCACGTTCGCGCCCGATGCTAATAACACATGTACAATATCCGCGTGCCCGTTTGCAGATGCAGACATTAAGGCCGTGTTGTCGCCTTGGGCGGATTTTGCATTCACGTCCACGCTGGCAGCGAGCAGTGTCTGCACTATGTCAGTGTGTCCCTGCTCCGTTGCAATCATTAACGCCGTCTCTCCTCCCATGTCTCTGGCATCTTTGTCTGCGCCTTTTTCTAACAAGGTGCGGACAGTGGCGGTATTGCCTTTGTACAAAGTCGCTGCAATCAGCGGCGTCATGGCCCCGAAGGTAGTGAGATTATTCTTCGCTTTTGCGTTTACGTCAGCACCCTTGTCTAATAGTGCCCGCACAACATCCGCCCGGCCATTTGCAGCCGCAAGCATTAAGGCCGTGCGCCCTTCCTCATCTTTCCTATTTACATCAGCACCATAAAACAGTAGTAGTTGTACTATCTCTATGTGTCCTTCACCGGCAGCACCCATTAAGGGATTGCCTACATTCACATCCGCACCACAGTCTAGTAGAGCTTTCACAGTTTCGAGATGATTATTTGTCGTAGCCCACAATAAAGCTGTTGAACCGAATCTATTGTTCGCCTTCACGTTCGCACCTGCGGCGGCCAGTGCTTTCACGGTCGCTGTGTCACCTTTTGCCGCAGCCGACAATAATGCCTGTGGGTCCTGAGTTGCATCGTTAGCTCTTGCCGCTCCCTGTTTGACATCAGCACTTCGATTTGTTGCAGCCCTTTGTGCATATGCAACTTCTGATACGTTGCTACATCCTGTGAAGCAAGTTAACGAAAGAAACGAAAGCGTGACGCCACCAATAAACTTCATAAAACTTCCTCTCTGCCCGGAGGCAATCGTAAAAGAATTCTCATTGTGCGCTGGGCCGCCTAGTTAAGGCTAACTACAGCAGGGCTGTTTGAACTTCGTTTGCGCACAAAGAGGAAAGCAGGCGCGTTCTGTGAATTGCTCTGCCCTACGCTACTGATGTAAACGATCTGGGTTAATTCAGGATGCCCACCATAATTAAAGGGAATGCCTACGCCGGTAGGCAGCGTTGTTGTACCGCTATTGAGGGCTTGTTGCACTACCTGCCATTGACTAGCCGTAGGACTCCAAAAGCCTTGACACCCCGATGTCGGGTCGGCTGAGCCGTCAAAGACACTTGCGGCAGCGTTAAGCTCGGGCTGCACCCCATTGGTAGTTGCGTCATAGGTTGCGCCAGCCAAAATTGCCGCTTGGTATGTGGTTTGGTTAGAGAAGTATTGACTGTCGCTAAACCTATTCCTCATGGCCCAGCCGATAAGACTTCGCACGGTTGAACTGGAAAGGTCTCTCGCTTCATTGTGCATCATCTGAATAAGTATTTGTGGCGGCACAACAATGCGCACCTCTTGCGGGAAGGTGTGCCCGGAAAGTTGCGGTTGCATCGTGAAGACGTCCGAACTGCCGGCGGGACGCGCCTGCACCGTCGTGTGGATCGGGGAGCGACCGTAAAAGCCATCCAAGCTTAAGGTCGTCTGCCCCGTGCCGCCGACGTTGGCCCGGAAAGTTTGCGGGAAATTGAAGAACTGGGAACTGTCAGCCGGATCAAGGTAATCGAGCGTCATGGTATGGGCCGAAGCGTCGTCACCGGTGGAGACATTCAAAGGCGAGGGCGAGAAGGAACGCACGGCGATCACATCACAGGCGGCTGCGGCGATGGCCTCCGTCACCGATGATTTGCACAAGCCATGCACCAGGTCGAAGCTCCACGTCGTCGCCTCCCACCTCGCGCGCAACCTCGCGCTGCCCGCGCTCTGCCCCTCCGCCATACCGTTCTCGTCTACCGTGGCGATGCCCGGATTGAAGCTCAGCCAGTCAATGAAGTAAGGTGGACCCAATAATCAAGACAATAAAGTAGCCTTGTTTAAGGTGGGTTCCGCTCCTTTCAGCGTCTGTCTGTTAGCGAACTGTTTGGGGGGGCGGGCCCCGCCATACAGTTCCGCCGGTGTCCGGTAGTTGAGCGCCTGATGTGGCCGCTCGTGATTGTAGAACTCGAGGTAACGAGTTAACCCCTGCCGTGCATTTCGCGGCGTGGTGTAATCATGGAGATAGACCTCTTCATACTTGATGCTGCGCCACAGCCGAGAGGTCTTGATGTTGTCCAGAGCGCGCCCCTTGCCATCCATGCTGATCTGCACCTGGGCTGCTTGCAGTCGCTCGATATACTGCGGGCTGGTGAAGTGGCTGCCCTGATCCGCGTGCCATATTTGTGGTGTCGAGCGCGAGCCTCGCGCTGTCCACTGCCGCCAACACGAACTCAATTGCCAAACTGTCGCTCAGTTCCCAACTGATCACATAACGCGAGAACCAATCAAGCACGGCGACCAGATACAACCAACCGGCGACAAGTCTGACGTATGTGATGTCGATGCCCCAGATATGGTCTGGCTGGGCAGCGCGCACGCCACGCAATAAATAGGGATGAACCCGATGCGCCAACTCTCTTTTGCTCAGATTCGGCCCCGGACAGATGGCGACAATGCCCATTTCACGCATGTAACACTGCACGGCTTTGCGATTGATGATCACGCCTTCGCGCTGCAAGCAAACGCGCAGACGCCGTGAGCCATAAAACGGATGAGCCGTAAAGACTTCATCAATCCGGTGTTTGATGGCCATCTCTTGGGCCGCTGGCGGCACTCTCTTGTAGTACAAGCTGGCGCGACTCAGACCGAGCAACTCGGCTTGCGCGACCAGCGGTAGTTCACCATCCTCGCGGTCAACGAGCGCCAACCGGCTAGCGCGTGGTAGGGTCGAGACCAGATCTTTTTTTGAGCCACGCGACATGTGTCGTGAGGCGTCCGATCTCAGCGTAAAGTTCTTCGACTTGGCGCTCGTGCGCGGCGACGACATCCGCAGTGTGGTCTTTCTTGTCAAAGAGCGTCG
>JBBRYU010000258.1:0-5947 GCA_038237345.1 Pyrinomonadales bacterium | reverse complement strand
GCGAGCTTCTTCGATCACTTCAGTCAGGCGGCGCTCTTCTTCAACAGTCAGTCCGCGCCGGAGCAAGCGCACATCGTGCAGGCTTTGCGCTTCGAGTTGGGCAAGGTGGAGACGCCCGCCATCAGAGAGCGCATGGTTTATATGTTGGCGCAGGTTGATAAGACGCTCGCGAGCAGCGTGGCGGAAGGCCTCGGCATCAGCGTGCCCATCAAGATCGACACGCCTTTGAACATGAGCATCCCGGCGGACGGCGACCCGAAGAAGTTTCAGCCGAAGCGCGTTAACAAAGAGGTGGGCACGTCGCCCGCGCTGAGTATGGCGAAAACCATCAAGGACTCGATCAAGACGCGCAAGGTCGCTGTGCTTGCCGCCGACGGCTTCCACGATGCCGCGCTCGCAGGCATGACGAAGGCCTTAACGGCCGCCGGCGCGATGGTGAAGATCGTTGCGCCCAGACTCGGCCAACTCAAGGGGGCGCAGGGCACGGAGATCAAGATTGATTTCAGCTTGCTCACCACGGCGTCAGTCCTATTCGACGCCATCTATGTGCCCGGCGGCGATGAGAGCGTCGCCGCGCTCAAGCTTGAAGCCGATGCCCTCCACTTCGTCAACGAAGCGTATAAGCACTGCAAGGCGATTGCCGCCACCGGCGCAGGGGTTGATCTGCTGGCTGCTTCCTATCTGGGTGAGCAGCTTGCAGGGACGCAAACGGAAGGGAAGCAGGTCGTCGTCAGCGAAGGTGTCATTAGCAGCCGCGCCGCCCAGCCCGATAAAGTAGCCATGCAATTCATCAAGGCCATTGCCCAACATCGCCACTGGGAGCGCGAGTTGAAAGACCGGGTGCCGGCTTAAAACGCTTGCGGGCGAGGCTGCGACTGACGGGTAGATGCCCCATCGGCCGCAACCTCGCCCTACCATTGACTTAACTACAAGCGACTACTTGGCAAAGTTCGCTTGCGCCTGCGTGTCTTTCGTGACGGACACATTGCAAGTTAGAGATGTGCCGGAACATGCGCCTGTCCAGTTGACGAAATGATACCCCGCGGCCGGTGTGGCCGTGAGTGTGACCGTTGGTCCTTGCTTGAACTTCGCCGAACAGGACTTGCCACAGTCAATACCCGGCTGTGCGCTCGTTACTGTGCCCGACCCGCCGCGACCAATCGACAAAGTAAACTGCGGGACAAACATGGCCGTGACGTTGAGCGCCTCGTTCACGGTCACGGCGCAAGTCAATTGTGCGCCGCTGCATGCTCCGCCCCAACCGGCGAACACGTTGCCGGATGAGGGGCTGGCGGTCAGCGTGACCGCCGTTCCTCGATCATAGCCGGCCGCGCATTTGGTGCCGCAGCTAATCATACCGAGTTGCAGTTCAACGTGAGATTCAAATACCAAACTACCGTTGCGCTCAATCGTTTACGGACACGGTGAATCTCAGTTTTGAATGCAACTTGGTATCACTTGCCCAACAGAACAGAATCTTGCCCAACGGAACGAGCCGAAAAGGGTTCTGTTAGGCAAAGCCCAGTAGATCGAGCCTGTCTATTTGTTCTCTTTACTTGCCGGTGGCGATGTGGCGATGAGCAGTGGGTTTGCTTCGAGTTCACGCCGGTAGAAGACACGCGGTCGTTGCCCGCTGCGCCGCTCCATGCTTAGCCCGCGTTCCTGTTCCGCAAACGAGAGTTCCAAGCCGCGTGCGCCGGCTTGTTTCATCTGGTCGAGTTGTACCTGCGGCACGCGGCTCGTCGCGTAGTCGAGCCACTCGCGCACCATGACGTGACCGTCTTTCGGCTCGTCATCAGCCGCGGCCCGCTTCAGCCCTTCGTCCAACAGCACAAAGGTCAACAGCCCGTGCCCGACCAGCGAGACCTCCTGCGCGGCCTGAAAGCTCTGCGCGGCGGTCAGGATGTACATGCCTTTATCGTAAGCCAATTGCGCCAGCCCCTTCGAGTTCATCGGCCCGCGCCCGTCGCGCTCACCGCCGAGCGCTTGGCCCGAGTTGCAGGCATCAATGATCATCATGATCTGGCCGCTGTCCACGCCCTCGAAAGCTCTTTCTAACTCGCGGTCGGAAATGCCGCGCGCGTGGAGCATCGCCTCCAAAAGGGCCGGCCCCTGCGGCGCGACCGGCGGTGGTGGTGCATTGCCGAGATCGTGTGGGATTAAATAGAACTGACCGCCTTGCGCCAGCCCGTGCCCGGCGTAGTAGACGATGACTGTGTCCTCCGGTTGCACCTTCGCGGCCAACTGCGTGAGCGCCCCGATGATGTTCGCTTTCGTGGCCGTCTCATCCGCAAGTTTGACGACCTCGACGCGCTCATATTGCCCCAGCCGCTCCTGCTGACTCTGCACTTCGGCGGCGAAACTATCAGCATCCGCCACCGCATATTTCAAACTGCGGAAGAACGGATTGGGCGCATACAGATTCACGCCCACCGCCACGATGTAGGCCGTGCCCTTGCGCCGCAAACTCTCGGCCCCGTCGAGCAAGAGGGTCGCATCCGCGCTCTTGATGTTGTCGTGATTGAAGGCGTAGGCCGTGAGCCGGTTAGCTCCCGCGACGATGGGCAGCGTTGTCTCCAACGTCACGCCGCGTTGCCCCTGCAAGACATCGCCGGGCCAGACTTTAACCAGCAAGCCGTTACGAAACAGGCGCACATCCTGCGCGCCTGCGGGCGACGGGGCGATTTGAATCTGCACTTTCACGTTGCGCGTGGCGATGGGCGCGGCCGCAGTTGGCGCGATTAGCTTGAGTTGCGGTTGACGGCGGTCGCGTTGGGCGATGTCCCGCGTCGCTTTGGGGCGCTGCCCGGCGAAGATGTCGGCGAGCAGGTTGGGATAGTAGAACTCGTTGAAGAAGAGTTCGACCGGGGCCACATCGCGGAGTTGCGGTGAGAAGCGCCAGAGGATTTGGCCCCACGCGGCGGGCGAGCCGTCAAACAGTCCATCGGGTGTGACGACGAGCCAATCGTTCGCGCCTGAAGCGATGAGGGTCGCTAACTCCGCGCCGGTCGCCGCGTCCCAGACTTTGGTCGTTCTATCCCAACTCCCACTAATGATCAGTTTGCCGTCGCTACTGAAGGCGGCGGCGCGCACCAGATCGACGTGCCCTTTGCACGCGCGCACTTCGGTCAGCGTGGCCACGTCCAACAGTTTGACGACACCCTCATGCCCCTGTATGCCGCCACCGGCGACAAGCATCTTATTATCGGGACTGAAGTTTAAGGCCGCGACAATGCTGGTCGCGGGCAGCGTGACTTGGCGCAGCAACTGGCCGCTGGCCACGTCCCAGAGTCTGACCTGACCGTCGCCGCCATAGACACCGCTGCCGGTGGCGAGCAACTTGCCGTCACCACTGAAGGCGAGCGCGAGTACGCTGAAGGGATGCCCCGCGAGCGTGTGTTGTTCTTGCCCCGTCTCGATGTCCCACAGCTTGGCCGTCTTCATGCCGCCGACGGCCAGTATCTTTCCGTCGGGGCTACACGCTAAAGACAGCGCAGCAGTGGTGAATCCTTGAAACTTCCGCACCTCTTGGCCCGTGGTGCTGTCCAACAAGCTAATCGTCGTCTGCGCATCTTTTGGCCGCAGCCCGAAGAGGAACTTGCCATCGCCGCTGATGCGAAAGTCCATGTCCGTTTGCCGTGCGAGGGTGCGCAGGTTGCGGCCTGTCGCCGCGTCCCACACGCGCAGCTTACCGTCGGCGTTGAGGCCGGCGACGGTCTGCCCATCGGCCGTGAAAGCGACCGTGTTGACGCCGCGCGCCTGCGCGTCAATCGTGCTGACGCCTTTGCCCGAAGTCACGTCCCACACTTTGATCGTGCCGCTGGAACTGTCGCCATTGCCGCTGGCCAGACGCTTCCCGTCACGGCTGACGGCGATTGAGTTGATGACTTCAGCGGTCACCTTGAAAACGCGTAACTCTTGCCCGGTAGCGGCATCCCACAATCTGATCGTGTTGTCTTGGCCGCCGCTTGCGATCAACTTGCCATCAGCGCTCCATGCGGCGCACATCACTTCGTCGGTGTGGCCGCGCAAGACGAGTTGTTCTTTGCTGGTGGCCAAGTCCGTCAAGGTAATGACATCCGGGTGGGCCGGATCGGCGTCATGTTGCAGCAGGGTCTTGTGGTCAGGGCTAAGACTATTGACGGCCGGGTTGAAGAGATCCTTCCCGCGCACCGACTTTAATTCCGTGCCCGTGGCCACATCCCATATCTTGATCGTCTGCCTCTCGTCCCGATAGCCGCTGCCGCTCACCAGTTGTGTGCCGTCGTCGCTGAGGCTAATTTGATTGATGTCGGGTTGGCCGGTGAAGGTGTTGACCTCCGTGCCCGTGGCCACGTCCCACACTTTGATCTCCGCGCCGGAACTACCGGCCAGCCGGCGTCCGTCCGTGCTAAAGGTGACATCGGCCACAAGGCTCTTGGGGCCGCGCAGCACGCGCAATTGAATGCCGGTGGCGACATCCCACAGTCTGATTGTGCCATCGAATACGCTGCCGCCACTGGCGAGCGTCTGCCCGTCCGGGCTAAAGCACACCGCTACGACCCAGTCAGGATGGCCGGATTGCACGATCAGTTGCGGTTGCTGGCCGTAGGCGGAGTTGCCTGGCCAAGCGAGCAGCGCGATGAGACAAAGCAGTAGCAGCAGCGAAGTTCGACGCAGCGAGTTATGGTTCATGTTTGTTGGTCGGACCGCGCCCCCTAACAGGGTTGGCCGGCGCACGCGAGCTACTTCGCGGTCAAACTGCAACGGAGAGCAAATAGAATGACATGTTAATTAAAATCAAGCCGCACCAACCGAAGGTCCACTTGCGGCCGAAGCCGTAGCGGCTTAAGCGAAGATACAACACTACGCCCATCAGCGCGACGCTAAACAGCACATTGACTACGGAGGCGAGCAGCGGCGGTTGGCGCAGCCGCAGGTTCAGCAGCGCCGCCGGGAGCAGCGCGGCCGAGCCGAGCAGGCAGACTACGCCGAGTTGTGTCCAGAAGATGATGCGCCGTTCGCGCTGGAAAAATATCGTGGACACGATGAGCAGCACAGTCCACGTGAAGCAGGGGATGAGTAGCCCTTTGAGCAACACCTCCGCCCACGACTGCTCGCCGAAGAAAACTTTCAACGACGCCGAGAAGATAGTCGTGACGAGGAACGACAGCGCGAAGAGAATGAGAGCGGCGGTGTAAGAGGCTTTGCTGTGGGTCGGCACCAAGCGAATAATAGCCGCTTGTTTGGTCAGTCAGCAACTAATGCACGCAGGAACTGCTGCGCTTCTACCTGTTGCTCATGCTCACAATGTCGTCGTTCGTCTGCTCGTTGGCGGTGGAGATGCCGGCGAGGCGCATGCGGAACTCGTCCGTGTTGCTTGCGCCGCGCAAAGCTTCTTCCATCGGGATGAGACCCGCTTGATAGAGATTGAAGAGCGACTGATCGAAGGTCTGCATGCCGTACTGCGACGTGCCGGCAGCGATGGCGTCGCGGATGAGCGGCGTCTTCTCTTCGTTCGCGATGTACTCGCGGATGAGCGCGGTCGAGACCATGATCTCGGCGGCGGGCACGCGCCCCGTGCCGTTCAGCGAGCGCACGAGCCGCATGGAGATGACGGAGCGTAGGATGCCGGCGAGTTGCAGGCGCACGCTCTTCTGCTGGTGCGGCGGGAAGGAAGAGACGATGCGCGTGATGGTCTCGGTCGCGTCGAGCGTGTGCAAGGTGGAGAGGACGAGGTGACCGGTCTCCGCGGCCGTCAAGGCTGTCTCAATCGTTTCATGGTCGCGCATTTCGCCGACGAGGATCACGTCCGGGTCTTGGCGCAGTGCGCCGCGTAGGGCTTCGGCGAACGAGCGCGTGTCCACGTCCACCTCGCGTTGCGTGATGAAGGATTTGCGGTCGCGGTGCAGAAATTCTATCGGGTCTTCGATGGTGATGATGTGCCCGCCGCGCGTGGCGTTGATGT
>JBBRYU010000257.1:0-5961 GCA_038237345.1 Pyrinomonadales bacterium | reverse complement strand
GGCGTGTGGCGGGGGATGCCGCTGTTGTGCGGGTCGTCGGCGAAGGGCGCGAGCATGGCGGAGGTGCGCGATCCCAACGTGCCGTCCACGTAGCCTTTGAGCATCGTCAGCCGCAGGCGCAACGGATCGAGTTTGAACGACGCAAACTCCGCGCGTTGTTGTTTCAACTCATCAACCGTGTTCTCGAAATTCTGCCACTCGGCGACGCGCACCGTTAGTTTGTCGGCGTTGAGCAGTGCGCGATACAACTCGACGTTCTCATAACCGGAGTTGTCCTGAATCGAAGTGATGCCATAACGCCGCGCTTCGCCCAGCGCAAGCTCTATCGCCTGCATGCGCTCCGCGCGCGACGGGTCGGGCACGATATGGCCGACAAGCCCGCCGGCCGTCTCCTTCAAAATCCCGGTCGGCTCGCCCGTCGCGTCGCGCAAAATCTCGCCGCCTTCGGGCGCTTGCGTATCGCGCGTCACGTTCGCTTGCTTGAGTGCCAACGAGTTCGTCCAACTCACGTGCCCGTCCACGCGCTGCACGTACACGGGATTATTCGGTGCAACCTCGTCCAACTCTTTGCGCGTCGGCCACTGCCCGCCCCAGAGTGTGTGATCCCAACCGCGCCCCAGTATCCACGCGCCCGGCGGCAACTCTCTCACCTTCGCCGCGATGCGCCGCTTCGCTTCGGCGAGCGTCGGCGCACCGATCAGATTAACGCGCAGGAGCGACAAGCCGCCATTGACGAAATGCAAGTGCGCGTCGTTGAAGCCGGGCGTGACGAGCCGCCCGGCCAGATCAATCGTGCGTGCGCCCTCATAGCCCGCCTTGATCGCTTCGTTCGTGCCGACGGCCACGATGCGCTCGCCGTCCACCGCGACGGCCTGCGCGATTGTGCCTTGCGCGTCGGCCGTAAAAATCTTGCCGTTGACGAGCACGAGGGCGACGCGGCGTCGCCCCTGCGCGCGTGTGCCAAGCGGCGCGCAGACGAGTAGCAGAGCGAGCATGCAAATGAGCGGTGTGCGGAGTAATCTCATGTTAGTAACAATGGTGCCGGCAAGTTTGTCTGAGCGGCGTTTGTTATAGCACCGATCCGAGTTTGCGCGTAAGACTTCATACGCAAGCGCATAGGCAGACGCGGCCACCTTGCACGCGTGGCGTGTTATCATGCGCCACGCTCTAGTTCAATTAAACAAACGGGACGCACATTGGCGCAAGGTCTCGCGCGCGTGCTTGCGGGGAAACGAACATGCATGTGTTGGTGACGGGCGGCGCGGGCTACATCGGCAGCGTTGTGACGGAAGAGTTGGTGCGGGACGGCCACGAGGTTGTCGTCTATGACAGTCTCTACAAAGGGCATCGCGCGGCGGTCGGCGCGGGCGCGCGGCTCGTCGAGGCCGAGCTGTCGGACGGCGCGACGTTGCGCGGCACGTTTAAGGAACACGGCACGGAAGCTGTCATCCACATGGCGGCCCATTCGATTGTGGGCGAGTCGGTCACGAACCCGGCGAAGTATTATCACAACAACGTCGGCGCTGGATTAGCACTGCTCGACGCGATGTGCGACTGCGATGTTAAGCGACTCGTCTTCTCGTCCACTGCTGCGACCTACGGCGAGCCGGCCAAGCAGCCCATCGAAGAGACCGACCCGACCAACCCGACCAACCCTTACGGCGAAACGAAACTCGCCTTCGAGCACGCGCTGCGTTGGTACGAAGGCGCATACGGCCTGCGCTACGCCTCCTTGCGCTATTTCAACGCGGCCGGCGCGACCGCGCACTGCGGCGAGTGGCACAACCCGGAGACGCACCTGATCCCGATCCTCCTGCAAGCGGCGGCGGGCACGCGCGCCGCCGTCGAGATTTACGGCGACGACTACCCGACGCGCGACGGCACGTGCGTGCGCGACTACATACACGTCGTCGATCTCGCCCGCGCGCACATCAGCGCGCTCGACATCCTTGGCGAGCGCAGCGCGATCTACAATCTGGGTTGCGGCGGCGACGGCTACACGGTCAAAGAAGTGATCGACGTGGCCCGCGCGGTGACGGGACGCGAGATTCCTGTGCGCACGTCGGCGCGGCGCGCGGGCGACCCGGCCGTGCTGGTCGCCAGCTCCGACAAGATCAGACGCGAGCTAGGCTGGTCGCCGCGGTTTCAAGACCTGCGCCTCATCATCGAATCGGCGTGGGCGTGGCTGCAACAGCATCCGCACGGCTACGAAGGCTGACGTGGGCACGGCCTTGCGTTATACGTGCTGCGCTTACCTGGGAGCGCAGACATCCTTGCCTGCTAGCGTGCGTCAGCACGCTCAAAAGTTTCGTCTTCAATCAAGCTTGAAATTAGCGCGGCTGTTTGTTCGCGCGGGCGCGCTCATGGCAGGCAAGATGCCTGCGCTCCCGGCGCGGCGGTCTAAGAGGTCTCACCTTCGCCGGATAGAAAGTTATGCAACTCGTGCGCGTGGGGGAGCGCGGTGCGTGCGCCTAAGCTCCGACACTTGAGCGCGGCAACGGCGCAGCCATGGGTGAGCGCGGCTTCGATCTCTTCGCCTTGCAGCAGCGCGTAGAGGAAGCCCGCGTGGAAGGCGTCGCCCGCGCCGGTCGTGTCGCGACAACCGCCGGGCACGGGGAAGGCGGGCGACTCTAAAAAGACGCCATCGTGATAGATGAGTGCGCCGCGTGCGCCAAGCGTCATGCCTGTGACGGCACAGCCGTAACGCGCTTTCACTTCTATCAATGCCGCGCGCTCGTCCGCGATGCCGGTCAGCCGCGTCGGGAATGCGCACGAAGAGATAAGTACATCTATGAGCGGCAAGAGTTCGGGCAGGCCCGCGTAGATAGTGTCAATGTCAGCGGAGACGATTGTGCCGGCCGCGCTCGCCGCCAGCGCGACGCGCACACAAGCGAGCGGGTCGTGGGCGTCGAGGTGCAGCACGCGCCCGCGTGCGCCGAACGACGCGGGTGCGTCCGCCGCGGCGTAAGTCAAGCACTCGTCCCTGTCCCAGATGATCGTGCGCTCGCCCGTGCGCGCGTTAATGATGATGAACGCGATCTGATTGCGTGCGCCGTCAATCACTTCGGCGCAGCTTACGTCCACGCCCTCGTCCTTGAGCGTTTGCAAGCCGAACCGCCCGGCTGCGTCCGCGCCGAAGCGACCGGCGTAGGCTGTGCGTAGGCCCAGCCGCTGCAACCCGACCATAGCCGATGCGGTCTGCCCGCCGGCCGATTGCGTGTGCGCGCTGAGCCGCGTCTTCGTGTCGAACGCCGGATACTCAGGCACGACGACGAGATGATCGACGGCGTTCAGGCCGAAGCCCACCACATCGAACTCTCTGTCTGTCAGTAGCGGGAACGGGAAGCGCATAGAGTTTCCTTGCCGGTGCTTTAGCCGGCGGCGGCCGGTTGGGTTAAACTAACTGCATTCACTGAAACTTGTCGAGCGGCGTCAGGTCTTCCCGGAGGCGAGCAAGCGTTGACCCTCGAAGAGAAACTAAAAAATCTGCCGACCGCGCCCGGCGTCTATCTGCACAAGGACGCGGGCGGGAAGATCATCTACGTCGGCAAGGCGAAGAACTTGCGCAACCGCGTGCGCTCGTACTTTCAGGCGGGGCGCGGGCACGACGTGAAGACGCGCGAGTTGGTGCGGCGCATCGTCGATCTCGAATTCATCGTCACCGATACGGAGGTCGAGGCACTCGTCTTAGAATCCAACTTAATCAAGCAGCACAAGCCGCGCTACAACGTGCTGCTGAAAGACGACAAGCAGTATCCGCATCTGAAACTAACGATAGGCGAGCCGTTCCCGCGCGTGATGATCACGCGCAAGATTCAACGCGACGGCGCGCTCTACTTCGGCCCGTTCCTGCCCGCCTCACTCGCGCGCCGCACCATCGATCTGATCAATCGCACGTTCCAACTGCGCACCTGCGACATAGAGATCGACGGCAAGCTGCCGCGCCCGTGTCTTGAGTATCACATCAAACGCTGCTTAGGCCCTTGCGTCAAAGGTCTCTGCACGCCCGCAGAATATATGGAGTCGGTGCGCGACGTGCGCTTGTTTTTGGAAGGGCGGAACAAGGAGTTGGCGGAGGAATACGAGGGGCGCATGCTGCGCGCGTCGGACGAGATGCGCTTTGAGTTGGCGGCGAAGTACCGCGACTTGCGCAAAGTCGTGCTCGCTGTCTCCGAGCAGCAGAAGATGGCGACAAGCGCCGAGCGTGACGTGGACATCTTCGGCTACTACCGCGAGGGCGCGCGGCTTGCGCTGCAACTCTTCACCATGCGCGAAGGCAAGATCGTCGGCCGGCGCGAGTTCTTCTGGGAAGATTTAACGGCAGAAGGTTTCGACCCGTCCGCGTTTCTGAGCGACGTGCTGACGCAGTATTACTCGACCGACTACGTGCCGCGCGAGGTGAACGTGCCCGTTGACTTTGAAGATCGGGAACTATTGGAGAAGGCTCTGACCGAGCGCAAAGGCCGGCGCGTGCGCATACTCGATCCGCAGCGCGGCGAGAAGCGCGACCTGATCGATCTCGTCGAGAAGAACGCGCAGATCGCATTCGAGCAACGCTTCCGCGTGTTGAAGCCCGACATGGAGCGTGTGCTGGAAGAGTTGCAGGAGACATTGGAGTTGCCGCGCTTTCCGGCGCGCATCGAGTCGTTCGACGTGTCGAACATTTCGGGCGCGGAGAACGTGGCGGCGGTCGTCGTCTGCGAGAACGGGAAGATCAATCGCGCCGCCGGCCGCCGCTTTCGCATCAAGACGGTCGAAGGCTCAAACGATGTCGCGTCCATGCGCGAGGCGGTCTTTCGGCGTTACCGGCGACAGTTGGACGAGCAAAACCCATTGCCGGAACTCGTGATGATCGACGGCGGCAAAGGGCAACTCGGCGCGGCGGCGGCGGCGATGCGCGAGCTTGATCTGGAAGCCGTGCCGATGATCGGCGTGGTCAAACCGCCGCGTCGCCACAACGAGGTCTCGCACCTGCTCATCAAAGGGCGCGAGCATGAACCAATCTATCTCGATTCGCACTCGCCCGTGCTGCGCCTCATTCAACTGATCCGCGACGAGACGCATCGCGCCGCCGTCACCTACCATCGCAAGCGGCGCGAGATACGCGACTTCACTTCGGAATTGACGGCCATTCCCGGCGTCGGCGAGAAACGCCGGACGCGGCTGCTGCGCAACTTCGGCTCCATCGCGCGCATCGCGCAAGCGAGCGTCGCCGAGTTGACGCCGTTCGTCGGTCGCCAAACCGCCAGCGAGATCGCCGATCACTTCATGCGCCAACGCGCGCTCGCCGGAGTTGATGAAAATGAAACTGCGGCCGGCGCAAGCGGCGACATGGCTGTTGTTGTATTAGACGAGTTGCCGCCGGACATCGAGACGCGACTCGACGATCCGGCCGGCGACGCGGCAGACTTGCAGCCGCTCCGCTCGGTCGATCACAACGGCGAGGTCTTACGCCGGCGCAAGTCCAGGCGCAAGCGCGGCGAGCGTTCTACGAACCCGCACGGCGTTAAGCGCGAGAAACTGGCGGAAGAGGATAAATCTGAATTGTAGCCGTGTGATAATTGTGCAAGCGTGATGGGAGACGTATCTCCCCGTCTGTGTACGCCTGTTGCAGAGCGGCGGACTGGCGCAGCACGGGTTCGCTCGAACTTGCTAGTGCCGCCGGCCCTTGCGCGCCGGGGTGCGCTTGACACGCCGGAAAGCGCTCACCTAGTCTCTAATGCGCGCGCATAAGAGCAATAACAAATTTACCTGCCGGGTAAGATTGAATTAAGCACACATACATTTTCCATGACGACAATTAAAGATGCACTGTTGGAATTGATCCGCGCGCGCCACGCGCACGTGGGCGTGATCGGGTTGGGCTACGTGGGCTTGCCCTTACTGGTCGAGTTCGCCGCGCGAGGTTTTCCGGCGACCGGCTTCGAGGTGGACGAGAGCAAGGCGGCGCGCATCAACGCG
>JBBRYU010000256.1:0-5970 GCA_038237345.1 Pyrinomonadales bacterium | reverse complement strand
CGCTCGCGTGCGCGCCGGCGCGCTCGATGATGCCGAGGATTTCGTCCTCACGCATGATCAACAGTTCTTCGCCGTCAAGCTTGATCTCGGAGCCGCCAAACTTGCCCAAGAGAACGCGGTCACCCGCCTTCACGTCGAGCGCCTGACGTGTGCCGTCTTCCTTGTACTTGCCCTCGCCGACGGCGATCACTTCGCCCTCCTGCGGTTTTTCCTTCGCTGTGTCGGGGATGATGATCCCGCCGCGTATCTGCTCGCCTTCCTCTAACCGGCGCACAATCACACGGTCGTGTAGTGGTCGAATGTTCGTAGCCATAATGCTCCTTTCAGGTGTCCGCTGAGATGATTTTGATTGCTGATAAGCAAACTTGCCAAAACTGCTACTCGCTGTCTGCAATGCTCTTGTTGCCCCTACGGATAATCAGGAAGAGAATCGTGCGGGGCACCCCATTAGCACTCTTTCCAAGCGAGTGCTAAGAATAAAGCGAGCGCGATAGGGTTGTCAACCGGCGCGCTGAAAATGTGAGCGAACGGGACTCAGATTCTGGAAGGGATGCGGGGAAAGTAAAGAGTTCAAGAGATGTTGTGCGGGATAAGAGTTGCTCGTGTCTGTTGCTTAACGAGTCTTGCGCTTTGTTGATTTGCCGTTGCTACGTTTCTTGTGAGCGGAGGCCGGTCGCTCCTGACTGCGGTAATCGGCGACGCGCTTGGAGAGGGTGTTGCGGTGTATGCCGAGGGTAGCAGCGGTGCGGGTCAGGTGTTCTTTGTGCCGGATAAGGGCTTTCTGTATGTATAGTTTCTCAAACTCAGCGAGGGCTTCATCGAGCATGATCCGGCCGTCGAGCATCTCGTCAATTAGGGCTTCAAGGCGGGCGCGCATATGCATGACTTCTCCTGTGAGCGAAATGAAAGAATCAATTTCCGGCAATGGCCGGCAAACGTCGTCTGCTGCGTCTAACTCATGCCCGCACACGTCGCGACCCGGCCAGAAAACGCGCCCGTAGCTCGCTTGAAGTTAAATAACTTAGTGCCGCAGCACTCGCCGCAAGCACCGGTGCGGTGCGCGCTTCGGTCACCGCACTGAACTTGACGGGGAAAGCGGTCAGCGCCAGATAGATGACGGCGCAGACAGCTAAGCCACGCGCAAGCCCGAAGGCCGCGCCGAGCGTGCGATCCAGCCACTCCAGCCGCGCACGCTTGAGTCGCCCGCGCGCCAATTGCCCGACGGCAAAACCAAGCGCCAACGCCGCGCCCACGATCAACAAAAAGCCGCCCGCCTGCGCCGCCGCCGCCGACTCGACCAGCCCCACACCGCGCAACGCTGCACCCACAATCTCGTAGCCGCGCGCGGCCACAACTAAACCGATGAAGAACGCGCCCGTCGCGATCAGTGCGCGGACCAGCCCGCGCAACGCGCCCGCCACGAGCGACGAGCCGACGAGCGCCAACACAATTAGATCGAAGACAGTCATCGAAAGCAGAGGTCAGAGATTAAAGGTCAGAGGATAGTATGGCAGCTTTTTACTGGCCTCTAATCTCCGCCCCCTGACCTCTGCCAGTCACAATTCGCTATTGGTCAGCAAGCGGTACGCTTCGAGGTAGCGCGCCGTCGTGGCCGCGGCCACTGCGGGCGGGAGCGGCGGCGCGGGCGGCCGTTTGTCCCAGTCGAGCGTTTCCAGATAATCGCGCACGTACTGCTTGTCGAACGAAGGCTGTGCGCGGCCGGGCGCGTACTGGCTGACGGGCCAGAAGCGCGACGAGTCGGGGGTCAACGCTTCATCGATCAAAATGATCGCGCCCGCGTGGTCGCGCCCGAATTCAAATTTCGTATCGGCGATGATGATGCCGCACGCGCGTGCATGCGCTTCGGCCGCGCGATAGAGCACGAGCGCGGTATCGCGCAGTCGCGCGGTCACGTCTGCGCCGAGCAACTCACGCATACGCACCTCGCTGATGTTCTCGTCGTGGCCTCTTTCGGCTTTGGTCGCGGGCGTGAAGATCGGCGCGGGCAATTGCTCCGCCTCACGCAAACCCGGCGATAGCTTGTGCCCGCAGATTTCGCCGGTGCGTTGATAATCTTTCCAACCTGAACCGGCCAAGTAGCCGCGCACGACACACTCGACCGGAAAAACTTCCGTGCGCCGCACCAGCATCGCGCGCCCGCGCAACACATCTGCATGTTGCTTGATCTGAACAGGCATCTGTTCAACATCTGTTGTGAGCAAATGGTGCGGTGTGACGTGCGCAAGTCGCTCGAACCAGAAGCGCGAGAGCGCGGTAAGCACTTCGCCTTTGCGTGACACTTGGGTCGGCAGGATGCAGTCGAAGGCGGAGATGCGGTCAGTAGCGACGACGAGCAATCGTTCGTTGTCCACCGCATACACATCGCGCACCTTGCCGCGCCGCACTAACTCTAGATCGGTGAAAGAAGTCTGACTGACTGGCGAGAGGGCATTCATCACGGTTCGATTATTTTGCGGCCGGCTTGATGTCACGCGAGTGGCGTGCGTGGCGACGCGGGATTGTGCGCGTGTGCCGAAAGATTGTCAAGACGAAGCTGGCATTAGTCGCTCGTTTGCTCTTCTGCTGTCGGTACATTACAACATCAGGCATCAGCGCGCTTTGATATCAGCGCAGCGAACGACGGATGCAACGGGAGAACATGATGCAATCAGGGCGCAGCTTGCGCGCGGGTCTCGTCTATCTCGGGCTCTTAATTCTCGCAGGTCAATTTCAACCGAACGTCCTCTCCGCGCAGGCAACGAATAGCGCGGCGCGACAAGTGACAACTCCTGCGCTGCCGCCAGCGCGCAGTCTGCCGGCGCATGATTATGACCTGCGCCATGTCAAACTCGATCTGCGCTTCGACTGGGAACGCGAGCAAACTGCGGGCACGGCCACGCTCAGGTTCGCGCCAGCCGTGGCCGAACTGCGCAGCGTAGAATTCGACGCCGCGCATATGACTTTTACCGAAGTAAAGTCCGGTGCGGGCGTGCCGCTCAAATTCGAGGCGGACGAGCGCGCGGGGAAAATGCGCGTGCAACTTGAGCGTGCTTATCAAACAGGGCAAGAGATTACGGTTGTGATCGCTTATCACACGAACGGGCGCGTCAAAACACTTGGCAGCGGCAACTACGCGCAAGGGTTGATCTTCAATCAGCCGACGCCGGCCGATCCTTTGAGCCGGCGACAGATTTATTCGCAGGGCGAGTCGGAGTTTAATCACTATTGGTTTCCGTCCTACGATCACCCGGACGATTTCGCGACCTCCGAATTGTTGGCCACTGTGGCGCGGCCGCTCTCCGTCATCTCCAACGGCCGGCTCGTCGAGGTCAGGGAGAACGCAGACCGCACGCGCACCTACCACTGGCTGATGGAGCAGCCGCACGCGAACTATCTCACGTCCATCGTCGTCGGCGAGTACACGCCGCTTGAGCAAACTTACGCGGGCATATCCATCGTTAGTTATGTCTATCCGAATGAGATCGCGGAAGGGCGTCTGACGACGGCGCGACTCGCGGACATGGTGCGTTTCTTCGCGGAGCGCACGGGCGTCAAATACCCTTACGCCAAATATGCGCAGGTGATGGCGCATAACTTTCCGGGCGGCATGGAGAACATCTCGGCCACAACGCAGACCGACACGATGATCCTCGACGCGCGCACCGAACTTGATCAGACGAGCGACAGTCTGCAAGCGCACGAACTGGCGCACCAATGGTTCGGCGACCTCGTGACCTGTCGCGACTGGTCAGACCTCTGGCTCAACGAAGGCTTCGCCACCTACTTCGAGGCATTGTGGAACGAGCATCTGTTGGGGCGCGATGAATTTCTCTACACGGACATACGCGCCGACCAGGCGGCGTACCTGCGCGCGTGGGCCAACAAACAGCGGCGCCCCATCGTGACGAAAAACTACAGCGACCCCGAAACCGTCTTCGACGTGTACGCCTATCAGCGCGGCGGCGCGGTGTTGCACATGCTCCGCTCCGTGCTGGGCGAAGAGAAGTGGTGGCGTGCCCTCAATCTCTATTTGACGCAGAACGCGCACCGGCCCGCCGAGACCGCGCAGTTGCAGAGCGCCGTGGAAGAGGCGGCGGGCCAGCCGTTGGATTGGTTCTTCGACGAGTGGGTCTACCAGATGGGGCATCCGATCTTTCACGTCAGCGAAAAGTATGACGAGCAGCGTGGGCTATTGACGCTGGCGGTCGCGCAGGAGCAGAAGTTTGACCCTGACACAGCATATCCGCAGGCTACTTACTTTCGCATGCCGGTAGACATAGAGATCAGGACGGAGCGCGGCACGCGCATCGAGCGCGTGCAACTCGCACCCGTCGCCGCGCAGACGTTCGACTTCAAGGTGGACGGCAAGCCGCTCCTGGTCAACTTCGATTACGGCTCAACGCTCATCAAGCAACTACGTTTCGACAAGCCGACGGACGAGTTGCTTTATCAGTTGGCGCATGACGGAGACGTGTTGGGGCGCATCTGGGCGCTCGATCAGTTGCGGTCAGCCATGAGCGTTGTGGGCACGTCGGAGACGGAGCAGCAGCGGATCGCGGACGCCTTTGGTATGGCTGCGACCGCGGATAAGTTTTGGGGCGTGCGCGGCGAGGCCGCGAGCGCGCTCGGCGGTTTGCAGGGCGCGCGTGTTCGGGAAAGTTTGCTGACGGCTGCGAAAGATCAAAAGTCGCAGGTGCGTGCCCGCGCGCTCGCAGCGCTCGGTGAAAGCCGCGAGCCGAAACTGGCGAGCATCTTTGCCGCGGCGCTAAACGATCAGAGCTATGATGTCGTCGGCGCGGCGGCCGTGGCGTTGGGCAAGACAAAAGTGCCGGAGGCATACGACGCGCTCATCAAACTGCTCGCCGCGCCGTCGTGGCGCGAGCAGACGCAGGCGGCGACACTCGGCGGGCTAAACGAGTTGGGCGATAAGCGTGCGCTCGATATCGCGTTGCGCTACGTGGGGCCGGAGCACTCGCCGGAGGTGCGCAAGGCGGCGCTTAATCTGCTTGGTACGGCGGGTAAAGGCGACCCGCGCGTGCTGCCGCTACTGTTAGACACGCTGCGGCAGAGTGTCGCTAACAGCGACATTCCGCTGGGTGTGGCCGTCGCCGAGACGATTTATAAGCTGGACGACGTGCAGGGCTTGAAAGTCTTGCGCGACATGCTGGCAGTAGTTAACAAACTCGTCAGCAACGCCGACTTGCAAGTCTTTCAGCGACGAGTCGAAGAGCGTTTGCAGCAGAAAGAAGCGCCGGTACGATAGCGAGCGCAAGAGTGGAAAGTATGAAAAATCAGCGCCCCCCCGCAAAAACCTGCTTGAGTTAGAGCGGACTGTCCTGTTATAGTTCTGAAGTGTCGGGGGCGGATTTTGGGCCGCCGACTACAAGCCCCGCGAATCACTGATTCGCTCCTAAACGCACAAAATGCCCCAATGTCAACTAAGCCTGCGATCAATAAAGCCAGACCTGAACTGGACGACGACGAGCCAAAGCCGCAAGACCGTAAGCTCGCGCTGCTCGTGATCGAAGACGACGAGAACATCTCGACGGCCATTAGCGAATACTTCAGACGCGCTGGCTACGAGGTGGCGACGGCCGGTGATGGCGTCGCGGGTGTGCAGGCCGCGCTCGCAGACAAGCCCGACGCAGTCGTGCTTGATCTGATGTTGCCGAAGATGGACGGTCTGGCCGTCTGTCGCGAACTGCGCGAGAAAGCGCCGTACATCCCGATCCTGATGCTGACGGCGAAAGATGACGTGGTTGACAAGGTGCTCGGTCTGGAAATGGGCGCGGATGATTACATCACCAAGCCCTTTAGCTTGCGCGAACTGGAAGCCCGCATCAAGAGCGTGTTGCGGCGCGTGCAGACGGCCACCCGTAGCGAAGGCATGGGTGATGAAGCGCCCATCGTGCGCGGCAAACTGCGTATCGATCCGGCGAAACGCGAGGTCTCGGTCGGCGACCGGCAGGT
>JBBRYU010000255.1:0-5980 GCA_038237345.1 Pyrinomonadales bacterium | reverse complement strand
GCCGAGAGCTCAGCACGCCCGATGTACCCAAGATCGTAAGCGGATAGCTCGGCTACGAGCATGAGACCGATGTTGGTCGGCGAGGTGCGATGCGCGACGAGCGGGCGCGGGTCTTCCTGAAAATTGTCGGGCGGCAGCCATTGATCTTCCTGCCCGACGAACGTTTCAAAGAAGCGCCACGTGCGGCGCGCGATGAGCCGCACGTGATGCTCATCCGACTCTGTCAACTCTTCGCGTTCTATCACGCCGCGGCGGCTGACCCAGTAGGCGACGAGCGGCGCGACGGCCCACGCCAAGAGGAACGGCGCGGCGGCGACCAAAGCGCCGGGGCGCAAGCCGAACGTGAGCGCGGTGACAACGAGGACGACGATCTCGCTCGGCCACATGAAGCGCACGAGCGCGGGCAAATCGTGTGCGCCGCTCTGCTCGACCTGCGCGGCGGTCGTCCATTCCAACAACTGCCGATGCGAGACGAGCTTGCGGTAGAGCGTGCGCGCAATGGCGTCCACCATCAGGTAGGCTTGATGCGCTAGGAACGTGAGGGACAAAGCCACCTGCGTGGTATTGGTGCGCACGTCGCCCCAGACGCTCCAGAAGTGGCTCGTCCACGGGATACCGCGCGGGTGCAGCAGCAGGCTCGTCGTGACGTGCGCATAGACGGGGAACGCAAGCGTCAACAAAATGAAGAGCGGCCACAGCGCGGGCGAACCCGGTAGCAACGCCCACGCGAACGCGAGCCACAACACGATGCCCGGCGCGACGAGGCTGCGCCGCAGGTTGTCGAAAATCTTCCAGCGCGCGATGAGCGGCAGTTTATTTCGCAGCCGACGATTTTGTGCGTCGGGCACGCGCGGCATCAACCAGCGCGCGATCTGCCAGTCGCCGCGCGTCCAGCGATGTTGGCGTTGCGCGAAGGTGTCGTAGTGCGCCGGATAGTCGTCCAAAAATTCGATGTCCGAGACGAGCGCACAGCGCGCGTAGAGCGACTCGAAGAGGTCGTGACTAAGCAATGAATTTTCGGGCACGCGGCCGGCGAGCGCACGCTCGAAGGCGTCCACGTCGTAGAGACCTTTGCCCGTGAAACTGCCTTCGGCGAACAGGTCTTGATACACGTCCGAGGCGGCGGTCGTGTATGGATCGATCCCGGTGTTGCCGGAGAAGACGCGGGCGAAGCGCGAGCGCGCGGCGCTCTCCAGCGAGACGCTGACGCGCGGCTGCAAGATGGCGTAGCCGCGCGTCACCCGCCCGGCGTGCGGATCATATTGCGCCTGGTTGAGCGGGTGCGTGATGTGCCCGACGAGCCGGCGCGCGGCGTCGCGGGGCAGTTGCGTGTCCGTGTCGAGTGTGATGACGTAGCGGATTCTTGTGCGCAGCGCCGGGTCAGCTGTGGCCACGATAAAACTCGTGTCGCGCGCACCGCGCAACAGGCGATTGAACTCTTCCAGCTTGCCGCGCTTGCGCTCCCAACCGAGCCACTTCCCTTCACCCGCGTTCCACTGGCGACGGCGATGAAAGAGATGAAAACGTGTCGTCTGTTGCCCGGCGCTATAACGCGCGTTTAATTCTTCGATCCCGCTCAATGCGACATCGAGCAGCAACGCATCTGCGGGTATTTCCGCCTGCGGCGCGTCGGCGAAGTCGCCGAGCAGCGCGAAGTAAAGTTGCTCGTCCTGATTGGCGAGATAATGAACTTCCAGTTTCTCCAACAACTCTTTGACCGTCTCCTCACTGGTAAAGAGCGTCGGCACGACGACCATTGTGCAAGCCGTTTCGGGGATGCCCGTCGAGGTGTCCATGCCCGGCAGGAGGCGCGGGCCGAAAAAGTGCGTCACGTCCCAGTTCAACACGGTCAGCGCTAGATCGCTGGCCGGGATGAGCGAGACTAGCGCCAGCACGACGAGCAGACCGCGCCCAGTGCCCGCATGCGCCGCAATATAAAGCAACGCGGCGACGACAATCGTCGTCAGCAACGCGCATATGCTCAGAAAAAAGAGGGTGGGGTGCGCCAGCAGCGCACGGCGCAGACGTTCGCGCAACGGCGAGCGATAGTCGAAATTCTTTTCCAGCGCCGCGAGGCCATCGTCGATCAGATAGTAGCCGACGTGTGCGCGCGACTCGTCCGCCGGAGTTCGCGCGTGCGCTTGTGCGGCCAAACCTATCGCGCCGCGCGCAACATCCAACTCCGCCGCTTTGGTACGTTTGCTGATGCGCTCGACGATGTGCCGGTAACGGTCGCGCGTGGCGAACGTCATACGCGGGTAGACGCCCACCGGGTCTGCGCCGAGCACGGGATCGACGAGGCTGACGCTCTCGAAAAAGCCGCGCCAGTCGAGCGTCGAGAGCAGACGCATGCTGGTGATGATGTTGCCGACCGTGACCTGCGCGGCGGCCTGCCGCTGATGTTCCAGATGCACGATCTGTTCGGTGCTCTGTTCCTGCTTCGCAAGCTGTCGCTCCAACCAAGCTAAGACGGGCAGCACGGCCGGGTCTTGCTCGCGCAGGCGCAGTGTGAGTTGCACGACGAATGCGCGATCTAGATCTTCGCGTTTGCCCAGGCGGCCGGCGAGTAATACGGTCAGTCCCTCGGGTTGGCGCGCGGCTAATTCCAATAACTTGTCGGCCAGTTCGTCTGCCTCCTCTCGCGCCTCCCGCGCCACGACGATGCGCGTGGCGAGACGCCGCAGGTTCTCGACCAGCACCAGCCGCAGCGTGATCGCTACCGCCCACAACTCGCCGATAGTGAGCGGCGTCACTTGCTGGTAAGCGTTAAGAAAGCGCCTGAGGGTCTCGGTGTCGAGCCGACTGTCGGTGTGCGCGATGAGGGTCAGCGCGATAGCGTAGATACGTGGGTAGCCATCCAACTCGCCGCCTTCAAGTTTGGGCAGTTCCCGATAATAACCGATGGGCAAGTCTTGTCGGATTTCGCGCAGTTGTTCTTCAACGATGTGGAAGTTATCAACCAGCCACTCGGCGGCGGGCGAGATCGTGCGTTCTTTGCGGATGGCGGCGGCGAGCGCACGGTAGGCTTCGACAAGCAACCGACCGTTCTCCTTCAACTTCGGCAGCAGTCTACGCCCGCGCCGGCGTTTGGCTGAGATTCGATGCTCAGCGGCCAGCGTCATCGCATACTGCTCCAAACGCTCGACGCTAAACAACTCGGCGCGGATCGGTTCTTCGTCGTGCGTGTTCGTCGTCGTGCGCATAAATATTCTGGCTAGTTTCGGAAGAAGTGCCACAGTCAGTTGCATCTAGTCATGAAGTGAATTTGGATAAGCATATCACGACCCCGCGGAGGTGCGGACGTGAATTTCAAACCGAGCAGCAGGGACAAGAGCAGCGCGGCGGGTGTGAAAATTCCTATGATGCCGAAAGGCGTTGAGCACTCGCCAGGCACGCTTGCGCCGCTGCCGTAAGTCGCCATGAAGATTCCGACGGCCCGTGAAACCTAGGCGTGTGGTAGGCAGCTTCCAGCACTGCACGGTGCCGGTCCCCGCTACGGTAGGTTCTCTCACTCCAGCACGCTCATGGACGTGAACTCCGTCCGAAGTGTTCGTAGGCGCACCCGCCGCCCATACACCATGGGCAGCGCACGCCGGGCGGGGTCGAACCCCCTACCGTACAGGGGCCGTCATAGACGCACTCCGCCGCAGCAGGCACAGACTTCCTCTTGCCGCATGATGCTGCCAGTTATAGACTCAGAACAGTGTTGGTATTCAAACGCTGGTAAATCCTTGAGTCATCTTCATGCCTAAACATCTCGACGAAGGTTTTACGCGTAACACCTGCCATCTGATTTCTTCTTTCGGTCGTTATCTACCACCTCCCCCTCTCTGGGTGTTACCGGGTGGTAAAGATCTGTCTAACAAAAATGAAGGGGCTAGAAACGCGCTAAGAGGGCGTATCTATGGTCAATGGTTCGGACACTTTTTTGAGCAGCGATTCCCGTAAGTTGTTGATTTCTCAAGAGCGGCTGAATTTAATCCAAGTCGGCTTGGATAGCTAACTTGCATTTAATCCATCAACCACACGAAAACTGCTGGTTTGCTGGGCTTTTTGCCGTCAAAAACTGTCCGAAGTATTGTTAACGTAAGTTCGACGTAAAGAATCGGCTAATTCATTGAAAACAAATGGCTCGCTTTGAAACGGCTAAGTTCAATGTGCTCAATCATGCTCTTGCGAACACTTTCGGCCTATTTCCGCGAGCTAGCCAAAATCTCAAGCAGTCTCAGAAGTTAAGTTGTTGATTTTGTTCAAGAACTACGTCGAACTCACGTTAATATAGCTCCCTGCGACTCAATATTTGGTAGCGTCTTGATTGGCTGGCTGGTTGAGCGGTGATCGCTGTTCAACTTCCCGCCGAAACTCAACGCGACGCTTGCACAGTTAATGTGTACTGCTTCCTGCTGATGATTGCGGCCAACGATGGTGTCGGCCTCCCAATCGCCCAGCCGCGTCCTTAGCGCGACGACTCGCGGGCGCTCAGAGATGCTGCGGCGGCGGGGAGTTGAACACACCCGGTCGCGCCCGTCGGCGGAGCGTTTGCGCCACTGCTTCTGACAGCTCAGGGGCGATAGAGCGTGCCGCCCTGTTGTTTGTTGGCGTAGACGTGCTGATATCGTCAGCCTGCTTGGGCCGATAGCCACACTGGCCTTGGTTGCGCTTCAGTTCGCGCGCGATGGTGGACTTATGCATGCCTAAGTTGCGCGCCATCTCCGTCTGGTTGTGGTGCTCTTTCTTCAAGCCGTAAAGCTGGTATCTTTGTTCGCGGGTAAGCTGCTTGTAGCCTTTCATCGGTGTCCCTTTGATGTCGCAAAGTCGGCGCTTAGATTCCAACAGCTTGCCCTTTAGCTGCGACGGTCAAAGTTGCATCCACAAGTTGAATTCAAGTTAGGACAGATGAAAGATTCACTCACGAAAGCACACGACAATGACGCAAAGCCAAACCCAAGAATTGTTCGTGTGGTTTCGTGGATCACATTTTTCTGCCGCTGTTCCAATCCTTAAAGGATTGATTTAGGATCATCGAAATCGCGGGTGAAGCAATGATCGTTTGTCAATATCACTACCATACCATCATCAAATGTGCGGGACACCCAATCCAATTTCAAGTGGATTTTTGATGGTGTCATTCAACCTCTTGACAGGATGGTATTCAGGGGTTAGATTTAGCGCCCATAGCATGACAGGGTAGGAAGCTTATCTTTTCCGGTCATTCCCAAAGTTTTTGCCGAGCAGCAATAATAGCTGCTTTATATTTTCAATCTTTTGAACACGTGTGCATCCTCTTCTTGAAGAGGATGCATGATTCCCAGCAATTCACCCTCGTCTCTTCTTGCGGGCATTTTAAATTGATTGCATAAGGTTGTAGTACAGATGCAACAGGTATCAATCAAAGACATCGCGCGGGCAGCCAATGTTTCACACCCGACCGTCTCGCGAGCGTTAAGCCACAGCCCACTTGTTAAGGGTGAAACGGCTGAGCGGATTCGCCAAATAGCCGCTAGCCTAGGCTATCGTCCGAGCGCTATTGCCCGCAGCCTGGCAACTAAAAAGACGAAAACAATCGGCGTGGTCGTCACCTCAATCGCCGATCCGTTCATTGCCGATGTCGTCAGCGGCATCGAAGAGACGGCCAACGATCACGGCTATTCAGTCTTCCTGGCAAACTCCAATGCCAATCCAGACCGTGAAGTCAAAGTCGTACACTCTTTTCACGAGCGACGTGTTGATGGAATTATCGTCACTGCATCACGGGTCGGCGCGCTTTATGTGCCGTTGCTGAGCCAGTTAAAAGTTCCGATTGTGCTCATTAATAATCAGCACCCGGATGAGCCGGATGAATTTATCTATTCGGTGATGATTGACAATATTAAAGCCAGCACGCAGGTGATGAAACATTTGATCGGCCTCGGTCACAAACGGATTGCTTACATCGGTGACGAGGCCGGTTTTCAGTCCGACACCGAACGCTTCGCAGGCT
>JBBRYU010000254.1:0-5997 GCA_038237345.1 Pyrinomonadales bacterium | reverse complement strand
CGCGTGAAGGCGTTGACGGATGCCGCGCGCGAAGCAGGTTTGAACCGGGATGAGATGGCGCAGACCGCGCCGGCAGAAGAAGCAGCAGCTAATCAGGAATAACGATGCGACAACCGAAACACCGTATTACGGCGCAGGGACTTGATCTGAAAGATCAGGTGATCTCCATCAACCGCGTGACCAAAGTGGTCAAGGGCGGCAAGAATTTGAGCTTCGCGGCGCTCGTCATCGTCGGCGACGGCGCGGGCCACGTGGGCTTTGGTTCGGGCAAGGCGCGCGAAGTGCCGCTCGCGATCAAGAAGGGCATTGAGGCGGCGAAGAAGAATCTGATCCGTGTGCCGCTCATCGAGAACACGCTGCCGCACCAATTCATCGGCCGGTACGGCGCGGGGCGCGTGCTGATGAAGCCAGCCAGCGCGGGCACGGGCGTCATCGCGGGCGGGGCGGTGCGCGCCATCATGCAGGCGGCGGGCGTCCACGACGTGCGCACGAAAGTGCTTGGCTCGACCAACCCGCACAACGTCGTGCGCGCGACTTTCGAGGGTTTGCTTAACATGAAAGACCCGATGGAAGTGGCGCGCTTGCGCGGCAAACAGGTCGAGGAGTTATAAATTCGGGGTTCAAAGTTTAATGTGCAAGGTTCAAGGTTAGTTTGGTCTTCAACCTTGAACTTTAAACTTAGAACTTTGAACAGTTATCGAGGTCATTATGGCTGAACAAAACACCGCGCAGGCGAGCGGCGGCAAAATACGCATTCAATATTATCGCAGCTTTATCGCATTTCCGAAGACGCAGAAAGTGCTCGTGCGCAGTCTCGGGCTGACGAAGCTCAATCAGACCGTCGAGCGGCCCGACACGCCTTCAATGCGCGGCGCGGTCGCCAAAGCGCCGCACTTGTTGCGCATCATTGAGTAGGTGAAATCATGGCTATCGGTCTAAATAATTTGCGCCCGGCCGCCGGTTCGACGCACAAGAAAAAGCGCGTCGGGCGTGGCCCCGGTTCGGGCCTCGGCAAGACGGCGGGGCGCGGCAATAAGGGACAGAAATCGCGTTCGGGTTACTCCGGCAAGACCGGCTTCGAGGGCGGGCAGATGCCCTTGCAGCGGCGTCTGCCGAAGCGCGGCTTCACGAACATCTTCAAGAAGCAGTGGACGGAGGTGAGCCTCGCGACGCTGGAGCGCAGCTTTGAGCCGAACGAAGAAGTGACGCCCGAAGTGATGCACGCGCGCGGCGTGATCGCCAAAGGCAAGCGCGACGTAGTCGTGCTGGGCACGGGCGACGTGACGAAGGCCCTGCGCATCTCGGCGCATCGCTTTACCAAAAGCGCCCGCGAAAAGATCGAGCACGCGGGCGGCTCGGCCACGCTCATCACTAAAGAAGTGGCGGGCGGCGAGTAGCAAGGGGTTAGTTAAAGCAATTGTTTCGGGACGAGTGGCGTATGACAACTGGCGTGGGAAGGATTATCCTTGCTCATAACTTGGCACCCGTCACTCGGCACTGTAGTTGAGGGCTTATGGAAAAGTTTCTCGCCGCCGTCCGCAACATGTTTCAGGTGCCCGACCTGCGCCGGCGTATCTTCTTTACGCTCGGCTTGCTGGCCGTCTACCGACTCGGCGCGCACATCACCGCGCCGGGCATCAATAAAGAGCGGCTGGTGCAGGTCTGGGGCGAAGTCGGCAACACGTTGCTCGGCGTACTCGATCTGTTTTCGGGCGGAAATTTTCAGACCATCTCGGTCTTCGCGCTCGGCGTGACGCCGTATATCACGGCCTCGATCATCCTACAACTGATGACGACCGTCTTCTCGCAACTGAAGCGTTTGCAGGAAGAGGGCGAAGCGGGGCGACAGAAGATCAACCAGTACACGCGCTATCTGACGGTGATACTCGCCGGTTTCCAGACTTCCATCGTTGCGCGTTGGCTGCAATCGCAGGGCGTCGGGCCGAACACGTGGGGCTTTCTGTTCACCACTGTCCTGACGCTCATGACCGGCACGATTTTCGTCATGTGGCTCGGCGAGCAGATCACCGAGCGCGGCATCGGCAACGGCATCTCGCTCTTGATCTTCGCCGGCATCGTCATCGGTCTGCCGACGCGCGGCGTGCCGCAGGTGTTGGAACGCTTGCGCGGCGGCGATACCTTTCAGGTGCTGGGCGTGTTGGCTCTGACGGCCGCACTCCTCGCGCTGATCGCGTTCATCGTCTTCATGGAGTCGGGGCGGCGCAAAGTGCCGATCAGTTACGCGAAGCGACACGTGGGCCGGCAAGTCGTCGGCGGGCAGCAGACGAGCATGCCGTTGAAGATCAACATGGCGGGCGTCATCCCCGTCATCTTCGCTTCGTCCATGCTCTCGTTCCCGCAGACGATTGTGCAGTTCGTCACCTTCGACACGACGCAGCCCGATTCGTGGCGCTACAAACTGCATCTCTTCTTCCAGCAGTTCCACGGCGGCGATCCGTATTACGAACTGATCTTCCTGACGTTGATCGTCGTGTTCACGTTCTTCTACATCACGATCATCTTCAACGTGGAAGAGGTGGCGGACAACCTGCGCAAGCACGGCGGCTTCATTCCCGGCATCCGGCCGGGGCGTACGACGGCTGAGTATCTGAACACGATCCTGACACGCCTGACCACCGTCGGCGCGATCTATCTCGCGCTCGTTGCCTTCCTGCCGCAGTTGATGTTGAGCGGCTTCCGCGTCGGGCGCTTGCCGTTCATCGGCGCAGGGCTTGATCAATTCCTGAGCGGCACGCCGGGGCTGTCGTGGATTCCGACCGGCATGGGTTATCAGTTCTACTTCGGCGGCACATCGCTGCTTATTCTCGTCGGCGTAGCGATGGACACGGTCTCGCAAATCGAGGCGCAACTTGTCATGCGCAACTACGAAGGCTTCCTCGGCAGCGGCAGTCGCCTGCGCGGGCGCAGAGCTTAAAATGATTGATTCATTGATTCATTGGTTCATTTGTTCATTGAAGCAATGGATCAATGACTAGCTGGATCAATGTCGAAGATCGTCGTTTTGATGGGTGCGCCGGGCGCGGGCAAGGGCACGCAGGCGCGTGTGTTGCAGGAGCGTCTGGGTCTGCCGCAAATTTCGACCGGCGACATGTTCCGCGCGCTCGCCAGGGCTGAGACGCCGCTCGCGGCGGAAGTTCATACTTTGCAGGCGGCAGGTAAACTCATCCCGGATGATGTGGTGATGCGCGTTGTCGAAGAGCGCACCGGTCAAGACGATTGCCGGCACGGCTATATCCTCGACGGCTTCCCGCGCACGACCGTACAAGCAGAGATGCTGGAACGGCTCGCGACAAAACAGGGACACGAGATACAGGCACTTCTGGTAGACGTGCCATTTGACACCCTCGAACGGCGAATGACGGGACGACGTACCTGCCCCGTATGCAAAGAGGGCTATAACGTCTACTTTAAGCCGCCAAAGTTTGATAACGTCTGCGATCTTCATCCAGAGGCTCAGTTAGAACACCGCGCTGACGACAACGAGGAAACGGCGCACAAGCGGCTGGCGACGTACCAACAGGAGACGCAGCCACTGCTCGACTATTACGCGCGGACTAAGCGCCTGCGTCGCGTTGACGGCACGCGCGAGCCGGAGGCCGTCTACGCAGATATTGAAAAGGCAGTGACGAGTGACGAATAGCAAGTTTAAGAACTTAGTTTTGCTTGTCACTCGTCACACGCCACTTGTCACTGTTTTATGATCATCGGGAAGTCGCGGAAAGAGTTGGAGAAGATGCGGGCGGCGGGCCGGCTCGCGGGGCTGGTGCGCGAAGAGTTACGCCGCCTGGTACGCCCCGGCATCACGACGCTCGAACTCGACGCGGCGGCCGAGCAGATGATTCGGGGCGCAGGCGCGCTGCCGACGTTCAAAGGTTATCACGGTTTCCCCTACTCGATCTGTGCGTCGGTCAACGAACAGGTCGTACATGGTTTTCCGTCCCATTACGAATTGAAAGAAGGCGACATTATCTCGATTGATGTCGGCGCGACGTTGAGCGGTTTCGTCGGCGACACAGCCACGACCGTGCCCGTCGGCACGGTGCGGCCCGACTGGTTACAACTAATCCGCGTGACTGAAGAATGTCTGGAGTTGGCCATTGAGCAGTGCCGCGCGGGACGGCATCTGGGCGACATCGGTTGGGCAGTGCAGGCGCACGCGGAAGGGCACGGCTATTCGGTCGTGCGCGAGTATGTCGGGCACGGCATCGGCCGGCGCATGCACGAAGACCCGCAGATTCCGAATTATGGCACGCCGGGCAAAGGGGCAAAGATCAAGTCCGGCTACGTCTTCGCTGTCGAGCCGATGGTCAACGTAGGCACGCACCAGACGAAGACCTTGAAAGACGGTTGGACGGTCGTGACGCTGGACGGGCAGCCGAGCGCACACGTGGAGCACACGATTGCGATCACGGAGGAAGGCCCGGAGGTGTTTACGCGCGTCGAGCGGGCGGTTGAGCCGCAACCGCAGGAGGTCGCGGCGCATCTATAACCTGAACTGCGCCCGTGACTTGGCATCCCGCGTGAGGCTGTGTTAGTATCCGAAGTTTGCCGACGTAGGCGTTTTTCAGTCTATACATATAGCGTCCAAGAATGTGATGCTGGCGGGTAATGGATTACGGCGGAAGGTAGGGCAGAGATGAAGGTACGGGCTTCAGTTAAGAAGATGTGCGATAACTGCAAGGTCATTCACCGCAAAGGTGTGGTGCGCGTGATCTGCACAAACCCGAAACACAAACAGCGGCAAGGCTAATGATTGCGAATTGCGGAATGCGGATTTCGGATTGGTGATCAGATAAACCCGCAATCCGAATTCGGCATTCCGAAATGGAGAGTTAAGAATGGCTCGTGTGGTTGGCGTCGATCTTCCGGTCAATAAGCGCGTCGAGATCGGACTGACGTACATTTTCGGCATCGGGCGCTCGCGCTCAAACTCAATCCTCAAAGAGGCGGGCGTCGCTCTGGACACGCGCGTGCGCGATCTGGATGAGGAGCAGTTGGGGCGCATCCGCTCGATCATCGAGGGGCAGGGCGAGGTCGAGGGCGACCTGCGCAAGCGCACACAGATGGACATCAAGCGTTTGATGGACATCGGTTGTTATCGCGGCCTCCGGCATCGGCGCGGTCTACCCGTGCGCGGGCAACGCACGCACACCAACGCGCGCACCCGCAAGGGCCCGCGGCGCGCCACCATCGCCAAGAAGAAAGCTCCGGGCAAGAAGTAACAAGTAGAGGTTAGAGGTTAGAGGTTAAAGGTCAGTTAGAAACTGTCCTTACTGACCTCTGACCTCTGACCTCTAACCTCTGAGGTTCCATGGCAATACCAACTACTGGCGGCAAGAAGAAAGTCTTTCGGAAGAAAGAGAAGAAGCACATCCCGAACGGGATCGTGTTCATCGCGGCGTCGTTTAATAACACGATGATTACGATCACCGATCTGGAAGGCAACCTGATCGCGCAATCGTCTTCAGGGGCACGCGGCTTCCGCGGTTCGCGTAAAGGCACGCCGTTCGCGGCGCAGCTGGCGGCCTACGAGGCAGCGAACAAGGCCAAAGAGGCCGGGATGCAGCAGTGCGAGGTGCGTGTGAAGGGGCCGGGCGGCGGACGCGAGTCCGCGATTCGCGCCATCAACAACGCGGGCATCCGCGTCATTGCGATCCGCGACACCACGCCCATTCCGCACAACGGCTGCCGCCCGCCGAAGCGGCGCAGAGTATAACCATTGTGGATTGCGGAATTCAGATTGCGGATTAAAGAGACATCTCGCTTCTAATCCGCAATCTGAATTCCGCAATCCGAAATCAAAGGATGAAGGGTCAGCGCCCGAGCGCGACCTGTAAACTTTTCCGTCTGAAGTTTAGACAGGAGGCGACAAAGTTAATGGCTAGGTATCGTGGTGCGGTGTGCCGTCTGTGCCGCCGCGAGGGTGGTAAATTATTTTTGAAGGGCGACCGCTGTTACAAGCCGTCATGCCCGATT
>JBBRYU010000253.1:0-6014 GCA_038237345.1 Pyrinomonadales bacterium | reverse complement strand
GCGCCCGCGCGTAGCACCGCGCGTATATCTTCCACCGAATTCAAGCCGCCGCCGACTGTGAACGGAATGAAGACCTCGTCAGCGACGCGCCGCACAAGCTCGGCGACGATGGCGCGCTTGTCTGATGATGCAGTGATGTCGAGAAAGGTCAACTCGTCCGCGCCTTCCTCATCGTAACGCCGCGCCTGCGCAACCGGATCGCCCGCGTCCGTCAACGAGACGAACTGAATGCCTTTGACCACGCGCCCGCGATCAATGTCGAGACAGGGAATGATCCGTTTTGCCAGCATGAAGTTCGTCGGCCCGTCAGCTTTTATTGCCTGCGAAATCCGTGGTCGCAAAATTATGCAGCAGACGCAAACCGGCCGCCTGACTTTTTTCGGGATGAAACTGTACGCCGTAGACGTGGCCACGGCCGACGATGGAAGCGTAGCTGACGCCGTACTCCGTCTCGCCCAACACCGCGTCACGTTCTGTCGCGTCACAGTAGTACGAATGAACAAAGTAGAAGAACGCGCCGTCGTCAAGGCCGGCGAACAAAGGATGCTCCGGTCGTCGCTGGCTCACGTTGTTCCAGCCGACCTGCGGCACGCGCAAATCCGTATCAAAGCGGCGCACGCGCCCGTCGAGCAGTTTCAACCCTTCGGTCTCGCCAAACTCCTCCGACGCCGCGAACAACATCTGCATACCGACACACACGCCCAATAACGGCGTGCCCGCCGCCACGCGCTCGCGCACCAACTCGTCGAAACCGCGCTCATGCAGACCACTCATGCACGCGCGGAACGCGCCGACGCCCGGCAGCACGAGTCGCTCAGCCGCGCGCAGCACGCGCTCGTCATCGCTCACGACGGCCGCGCAGCCCGTCGCCGCGAACGCCTTCTCGACCGAGCGCAGATTGCCCACCCCGTAATCAATGATCGCCACTTGCGGCACTTCGCTTACAACACCCCTTTCGTGCTGGGCACACCGACCACGCGCGGATCGCGCTCGCACGCTTGCCGGAGCGCGCGGGCCGTTGCCTTAAACGTGCCTTCGAGAATGTGATGCGTGTTGCGCCCGCGCAAGGCGTCTATGTGCAGGTTGCAGCGCTCGGCTTCGGCGAACGAGCGCCAGAAATGTTCGGCCAGTTCGACCGAAAAATTGCCTTTGGTGTGCCGTCGCGTCTCAACCGCATAGACAAGATAGAAGCGACCCGACAGATCGACGACCGCGCGGCACAACGCCTCGTCCATCGGCACGAGCGCCGCGCCGTAACGCGCGATGCCCTGCTTATCACCAAGCGCTTGCTGGAACGCCTGCCCCAGCGTGATCGCGATGTCCTCGACCGAGTGATGATCGTCAATCTCAAGATCGCCGCGACACTCTACCTCCAAGTCAAATAATCCATGCCGCGCGAACAACTCAAGCATGTGATCGAGAAACGACACGCCGGTCGCGACGCGCGCTAGGCCCGTGCCATCAAGCGCGAGCGCGACGCGCACATCCGTCTCTTTCGTCTTCCGGCGCACGTCGGCCGTGCGTGGTTGTGTTTGCAGTTGTGTACTCATAATTGGTTGATCTCAAATTTGAGATTTCAAATCTCATATCAAACATTTTCCGCAGCAAAGATTTCCTTGAGCGCGGCCACGAGCGCATCGTTCTCGGCGGGCGTGCCGAGGCTGAAGCGGAAATAGTCCGTGAGCAGCGGATAGCCGCTCACGTCGCGGATCAGGATACCGCGCGCCAGCAATTCGCTACAGACCCAACGCGGTTCGATAGTAGAGCGCACGACCATGAAGTTCGCCTGTGACGGCACGGGCGCAAGCCCTGCAATCTCTCGCAGCGCAACGAACATGCGCTCGCGTTCGGCGATGATCCGCATAACCAGCGGGCGCAACTCCGGCTCGTACATTTCGACGGCCACTTCAGCCGCCATCTGCGACACGGCGTTGAGGTTATAAGGCAGCACAGCTTTGCCAATCTCGCGCGTGAGCGTGGGCGCGGCGAGCAGGTAGCCGACGCGCAAAGCCGCCAACGCCATCGCTTTTGAGAATGTGCGGAAGACGATCAGATTCTCATGTGCTGCCAAGAGCGGCACGACTGTCCGGCCGGAAAACTCGAAGTAGGCTTCATCAGTCACAACTAGCCCGCGCGTCGTCGCAAGCAAGCGAACGAGATCAGCGTCCGCGAGCCGGCAGCCGGTCGGGTTGTTCGGCGAGCAGATGATGATGACATCCGGGTCATGCGTTTCAATGGCGCGACTGATCGCCGGCACGTCGTAGGTCAGATCGGGTGCGAGCGGGACGCTGATCGTCTCGCCGCCCAGCACGGTCGTGACTTGCCGGTAGAGCGCGAACGTCGGCTCGCAGATCAGTACGCGCTTGCCCGGCTCGATTGTCGTCATTAGCGTCGCTTGAATCAATTCGTTCGAACCGTTGCCCGCGAGCACGCCAGCGGCCGTCCAACCGGCGAAGGTCGCGAGTTTTTCATGGAGCGTGGCGGGAATAAAATCCGGATAACGCGCCCACGCACGCGCGCTCAGACGCCGCTCAGTCTCCGCCCTGATGCGCTCGGGCAAGCCATACGGGTTCTCGTTCTGATTGAGCTTGATGTCCGCGCGATCAGGCGCGAGCGTATAAGCTCGCAACGCACGCACACGCGGCTTGATGTTCGTTAAAGAGTCGCGCATCGTTTGTTCATCTGTGGTCATTATCTTCTATTCGGATCAACGCGGAGCGCGCGTGCGCGGCGAGACCTTCGGCCTGCGCGAGCGCGGCGATCATGTGGGCGTTGCGCTCGATGTCCGCGCGTGTGTAGCGCAGCAAAGTCGTGTGGCGCAGAAAATCGTGGACGCTGAGCGCGGAAGAAAAGCGCGCCGCCCCGCCCGTGGGCAGCACGTGATTGGGGCCGGCGAAATAATCGCCCACGGCTTCAGGTGTATGCGCGCCGAAGAAGATCGCGCCCGCATGGCGCACGCCGGCCGCAAACGCCTCGTCATCCGCTGTGATCAATTCGAGATGCTCCGGTGCAAGCTCGTTCACGAGTGCGCAGGCTTCGGCGAGATTGTCCACTATGAACACCGCGCCGGAGTCCGCAAGCGAACGAGCGACCATCGCGCGGCGCGGCAATGTCTCCGCTTGCCGCGCGACTTCGCGGGCCACTGTGGTTGCTAACTCTGCACTCGTCGTGATCAGCACGGCCGAGGCGTCTTCGCCATGCTCTGCTTGCGCGAGCAGATCGGCGGCGATGTAATCGGCTCGCGCCGTTTCATCCGCGACCACGACGACTTCACTGGGGCCGGCGATGGAATCGATCCCGACCGCGCCGAACACGAGTTTCTTGGCCGCCGCGACGAAGCGATTGCCGGGGCCTGTAATCTTGTCCACACGGGGCACGGTCTCAGTGCCGTAGGCGAGCGCGGCCACAGCTTGCGCCCCCCCCACCTGATAAATCTCCGTGACGCCAAGCTCCACAAGCGCGGCGGCGACGGCGGGCGTCTCCGCAAGTGTGCGCGGCGGCGTTGTGACGACGATGCGCGTCACGCCCGCGACCTGCGCGGGCACGACGTTCATCACCACCGACGACGGATAACTCGCCGTCCCGCCCGGCACGTACAGCCCCGCGCGCTCAAGCGGCGTGAACCGTTGACCGATGAGCGATCCGTTGTCCGTTCTCATCTCCCACGCCGCGCGCCGCTCTTGCTCGTGAAAGGCGCGCACGTTTTTGATCGCCGTGCGCAAAGCTGCCAATACTGCCGCATCCACCCGCGCAGCCGACGCGCGCAAGGTCGCCTCGTCAACGCGCAGTTCGGCGGGTGCGAGTTTCACGTCATCGAAGCGTTCGGTGTATTCAACGAGCGCTGCATCGCCGCGCCGCCGCACGTCCTCGATGATTGCACCGACACTACTCACCAACGCGGCATCCAACGCGACGCTGCGCGCCTGGATATGCGCAAGCTTCGCCGCGCGGCGCGCGCGCTCTTTGCTTGTGATGATCTCGATCACAGCCAATGTTCCTTCACACCTACGCTGCCGCCGCGTCGCTGTCTAACGCGTGCCGCAACGCTTCGATCAACTCTACCACCGCCGCCGTCTTCAATTGATAACTAGCGCGGTTGACGACGAGCCGGCCCGTTGATTCGGTGATCGTGTCCAACACAACGAGGCCGTTCTCCGCGAGCGTGCGCCCCGTCTCGACCAGATCAACGATGCAATCGGCCAAGCCCAGTACGGGCGCAAGCTCGACCGAGCCGGATAGCTCGATGATCTCGACGGGCACGCCCCGCGCGCCAAAGTGGGCCGCCGCGATGTGCGGATATTTCGTTGCCACGCGCAGCATGCCCGCTGCCCGCTCGGCCGCGCCCGCTCGCGCCGCGACCGCGATGCGGCAGCGGCTGATGCGCAGGTCGAGCGGCTGCAACACGTCCGCCTCCGCTTCCAGCAGCACGTCGCGCCCGACCACACCGCAGTCCGCGATGCCATGCTCGACATAGACCGGTACGTCCGCCGGTTTGACGAAGACGAAACGATAGCGCCCGCTCTCATCCGCGACCGCCAACCGCCGCGACCGCAACGCCTCTTCACTCACACGCACGCCTGCGAACGCCAGCACGTGCAACGCCTCGTCCTGCATACGCCCCTTCGCCAATGCGATGGTGAGCGATGAAGGCTGAGGGCTGAGGGCTGAGGGCTGAATCATTTCATCGCTCGTCGCCTGATATTCTGCTCGCAATTGATCACTCATCGCTTCATCTTTCATCACTCAATCTGATCTGCTCGCCGTTGGCGCGTTTGCGCTGCGCGGCGCGAAAGCGCGCGACTATGTCATCGTCATCAATGAACGTGGGTTGCGCCCCACCGTTAAGCGTGCGCGTCGCGTGGTTGCGGGCGAGCACGTCGGTGAGTGTGTCGAGGTCGAGGACGAAGCCGACGGCGGCGTCGCGCCCGCCGAAGTTTGCGGTCAATTCGTCGTAGCGGCCGCCGCTGCCGACGCGCGTGCCCGCGCCCGCGACGTAGATTTTATAGACCAGCCCTGTGTAGTAATCGAGACCCGCCACGTCGCCCAGATCGATCTCGAAAGCCTCCGACACGTTTAGCATTTCGAGCACGCGCCACAGTTCGGTGAGCGCAGCGAGCGCGGCGACCGAGCGCGTGTTTGTTATGAGTTTGCGCGCGGCGACGAGAATGTCGCGTTGCCCTGTTAGGCGCGCGAGTTGTGCGACCACCTTATGCCCGTTCGCGGTGTGCGCGGCAAGGAAACGAGTGAGCGCGTCCGTGTCGCGCGTGTCAATGATGCGGCGCATCTCGCCGCGCGTCGGCGCGTCGAGTTTGAGTTGTTCCGCGACACCGTTGAAGATGCCGACGTGATTGAGCGTGATGCGAAAACGACCGGCGAGACCGAGTCGTTCGAGCACTTCGACAGCGATTAAGAGCGTCTCCAAGTCGGCCGCCGCGTCGCCCGCACCGATTAACTCGCAGCCGAGTTGCGTCCACTCGCGCCGCCACTCGGCGTGCGAACGCGGGCGCTGGCGGAAGACCGAGGCGGCGTAGCACAGCCGCAGTGGGCGCGCACGTTGCGCAAACAGGGTCGCCGCCGCGCGCGCCACGGACGAGGTTACATCCGGCCTGAGCGCGAGCATTCGCCCGTCGGTGTCGGTGAAGCGGAAGGCGCGTTGCGCCTCATCCGCGCCCATGCCGCGCTCGAACAACGCGTAGTAATCCACGGCGGGCGTCGCGATTTCTTCATAGCCGTGGCGGTCGAACACGGACATCGCCGCGTCTTCGACCGCGCGCCGCAGACGCGCCTCCGCGCCAAAGTAGTAGCGCACGCCGCCAGGGATTTTTGAAAGCGGATCGGACATAAACTACCGAAGTTGAATGACCAAATGAAAACCCGCCGCCGAACCTGTGTCTTCGGCAGCGGGTGTGTGATGTCTGGCGAACGAGTACCGGTTCGTCGTCCGGCTTGTTCCGAAGTGTCCCGTTACGGAACCATCACCCACGCGCTGCCCGCATGGCGACGATGCGCGCCAT
>JBBRYU010000252.1:0-6041 GCA_038237345.1 Pyrinomonadales bacterium | reverse complement strand
CCGACGATGCGCGGATCGAGCAGGCGCGAAGAGGAGGCGAGCGGATCGACCGCCGGATAGATGCCAAGCTCGACGATCTGGCGCGAGAGCGCGGTGACGGCATCGAGGTGCGCGAAGGTCGTCGCGGGCGCGGGGTCGGTGTAGTCGTCCGCGGGCACGTAGACGGCTTGAATCGAAGTGATCGAGCCGGTCTTGGTCGAAGTGATGCGCTCCTGCATCTCGCCCATTTCGGTGGCGAGATTCGGTTGATAGCCGACCGCCGATGGCATGCGCCCCAGCAGCGCGGACACTTCCGAGCCGGCCTGCGTGAAGCGAAAGATGTTGTCGATGAAGAGCAGCACGTCGAGACCTTGATCGCGGAAGTATTCGGCGACCGTCAGTCCGGAGAGGGCAACACGCAGCCGCGCGCCCGGCGGTTCGGTCATCTGCCCGTAGACGAGCGAGACCTTCGACTGGTCGAGCGTCTTCATGTCCACCTTGGTCATGTCGAACTCGCCGGTCTCTTTGAAGTGCTTATTGAACACTTCGCCGAACTGAATGACTTCCGACTCGACGAACTCGCGCAGCAGGTCGTTGCCCTCGCGCGTGCGCTCGCCGACGCCCGCGAAGACCGAAAAGCCAGAGTGCTTCTGCGCGACGTTGTTGATTAGCTCTTGAATCAGCACGGTCTTGCCGACGCCCGCGCCGCCGAACAAACCGATCTTGCCGCCGCGCAGGAATGGCTGAATCAGATCGATGACCTTGATGCCCGTCTCGAACATCTCCAATTCGGTAGACTGCTCTTCGAGGAGCGGCGCGTGACGGTGGATCGGGTAGCGTTTCTCGGCATAGACTTCGCCAAGGTTGTCCACCGGTTCGCCGATGACGTTAAGCACACGACCAAGCGTCGCTTCGCCGACGGGCACGGTGATCGGCCCGCCCGTGTCAATCGCCAACATGCCGCGCACGACGCCCTCGGTCGGCTTCATCGAGACGGTGCGCACGCGCCCCTCGCCGAGGTGTTGTTCGACTTCGCAGATGATGTCAATCGGGCTGGGCACGTCGAAGCCTGCGGACGTGACGCGCAGCGCGGTATAAATCTCCGGCAGATAGTGTTCGGGAAACTCCACGTCGATGACAGGGCCGATCACTTGCACGACCTTGCCCGTGCTGCGACCGTCGGCGCTCAGATTGCCATAACCGGTAGACATACGTTTCGTGCCAACTCCTCTTCAGTAGTTAATGCGGGTGAAAATGCAGCGGGAACTTAAAGAACGTGAAGATAGCACACGGCAAAGGGCAAAGGCAAAAGTGCGCGGGCGCGTGTTAACCGGCACGTTTGTGCGCCTTCATTCGCCGTCATCAAGGCGAATCTTCATGCTGCGGAGCGTGCGCCGGTCTTCATCTGTGAGTTCGAGCGTCGCGCCCGCGTCGGGCGGTTCGTCCAGTTCGCGCAAGCCGATCACCAGCTTGAGCGACAACTCCATCTCGTAGCCGGCGCTGCGCAGGCGCGCAATCGCGTCCGCGACGGCTGATGAGTTTTCGACCGCCGCGTTGATGGCTTGGCCGATCTCTTCCACGATCTCTTTGGCGTCGTCGTTTAGTTCCAAACTCTATGCTCCGTGCAGTGTGTGCGATGCTAAGCGACGCGCCCGCGCCCGGTCAACCGCGCGCCGGCCACCCGCGTTGCGACGCCCGCGCGCCGTGTGCTAGGCTGCGCGTAATTGAGTTGCACCAACAACACGACATGAATTTTACAGCGGCCAACCTACGACCCGATCACAAACGGAGCACAACATGAAACTTTGCCCGACATGCCACGCGAGTTATCCGGACGAGGCCAACTTCTGCGGTGCGGACGGCGCGCAACTCGTGAGCGAGACGACGACCGCGTCCGCGAGCGTTGCGCCGGAAACCACGCCATCCGCAGTGCCTTTGGCGGAACGGCTCGAACGGTTAGGTGAGTTGCGTCAGATGGGCCTGCTGACTGACTTTGAGTATGCGTTCGAGAAGCAGAAGTTGATCGCGGAGGGGTGACGATGGAGTCGAAGACCGACGCGCCCAGCACCAGCCCGCGCGAGCGCCGCGCACGCTTCGAGACCTCGTCGGGCATCGAACTGCCGAACGAGTACAACCCGACGAACACCGAAGCAGTTGACTACGAGCGCGATCTCGGCGCACCCGGCGACTACCCTTACACGCGCGGTGTGCGCCGCAGTATGTATCGCGGGCGGCTCTGGACGATGCGCCAGTACGCGGGCTTTGCCACGGCGGAAGAGTCGAACGCGCGTTATAAATATCTGCTTGCACAAGGCACGACCGGCCTCTCCGTCGCCTTCGATCTGCCGACGCAGATCGGCCTCGACTCGGACGATCCGCTCGCGGCTGGCGAGGTCGGCAAAGTCGGCGTCGCGATTGATTCATTGGCGGACATGGAGCGGCTGTTCGCCGGTATCCCGTTAGACTCCGTCTCGACCTCGATGACGATCAACGCGACCGCTTCGACCTTGCTTTGTCTCTACGTCGCGGTTGCCAAGAAGCAGGGCATCGCGCCTGCTAAGTTGCAAGGCACGATCCAGAACGACATCTTGAAGGAGTACATCGCGCGCGGCACATATATCTATCCGCCCGCGCCCTCGATGCGGCTCATCACCGACACCTTTGCGTATTGCGCACGCGAAATTCCGCAATGGAACACCATCTCGATCAGCGGCTATCACATCCGCGAAGCCGGCTCGACGGCCGCGCAGGAGATCGCCTTCACGCTCGCCGACGCCATCGCCTACGTCGGAGCTGCGCTCACTGCGGGCCTCAAGGTGGACGACTTCGCGCCGCGCCTTTCGTTCTTCTTCAACGCGCACAACAATCTGCTCGAAGAGGTGGCCAAGTACCGCGCCGCGCGGCGGCTATGGGCGCGCATCATGCGCGAGCGTTTTCAGGCGCGCGACCCGCGCTCGCTCATGCTCCGTTTCCACACGCAGACGGCCGGCTCGACGCTCACCGCGCAGCAGCCCGAAGTCAACGTCGCGCGCACGACGATTCAAGCGCTCGCCGCCGTACTGGGGGGGACACAGAGTCTGCACACGAACGCGATGGACGAGGCGCTCGCGCTCCCGTCCGAAGGGGCCGCGCGCGTCGCCCTGCGCACGCAGCAGGTCATCGCGCACGAGAGCGGCGTCGCCGACACGGTTGACCCACTTGCCGGCTCTTATGCCATCGAAGCGTTGACCAATGAATTAGAAGCCCGCGCCGTCGCCTACATCGAAAAGATCGACGCGCTTGGCGGCATGCTCCGCGCGATTGAGACCGGCTACGTCCAACGCGAGATACAAGAAGCGGCCTACACCTACCAGCGCGCCATCGAACGCAAAGACGCGGTCGTCGTCGGCGTCAACCGCTTTCAAATGGCAGAGGAAGCCACGCCGCCGCTACTCCGCGTCGATCCCGTCGTCGAGCAAAATCAGATCGAACGTGTCCAATCTCTACGCCAACGCCGCGACAACGCGCAGACCGAAGCCGCGCTCGCTGCCCTCGAAACGGCCGCACGCGGCACGGAGAATCTACTGCCGCACATCCTCACTGCTGTCGAGACGGACGCCACGGTCGGTGAGATCAGTCATCGCCTGCGCCGCGTCTGGGGCGAGTACCGCGAAGCCGTGACGGTGTAGAATAAGATTGAAAGGAGTCGCTTATGGCCCAGAGTCTCAAAGCTATCTATCGCAATGGCGCGTTCATTCCCCAAACACCCTGCGATCTGCCTGAGGGGGCAGAGGTGGAATTAACGGTGCATGCGTCGAACATTATTCCGCCCGGAGAAAAAGACCCGGAAGAGCGGAAGCGCATCCTGGCGCGAATGGTCGAGCGCATGAAGGCCAATCCCATCCCTGCCGACGCGCCCCGTTTCACGCGCGAAGAGCTGCACGAACGTCGTTGATAGCTGCTCATCCACGACTGATCTTAAGCCAAGCACGAACACCTCAAATGAATATAGATATTACCCTCAAGAATTATAGATGTTTCCAAGATACTAGCCCTGCTCGCATAACTTTACGCAAGGGCTTCACCGGCTTTGTCGGGATAAATAATTCAGGCAAATCCTCTCTACTTAGATTTTTCCACGATTTCCGTCCACTTCTTGGCTCAATTGCTCAACAACACGTCATTATTGAAGGCTTAAAAGGTAGACATGGCAAGCTCGATCTGTATTCGATCTCTGATGCAGACGAATTATTCTGTAATGCTAATACACGTGATTTAGAAATCGACTTCTGTTTCTCAGGTCTGGAAGGATCGCCAAGTCACATTGTTCCAAAAAATCTGAACATAGTAATACTTAGAGAAGGGAAAACTTGGTTTCCTAGAGTTATCATGTCCGATGGGACAAAGATTGAGAATAATGAGGCCCTTTCATACACTGAAGATCACAAACTTGTAGTAGCAGGGCGGGTTACAGGTAAGCTGGATGATATATTCCCCGCATTGGATAAACTCAAGGAAACGCTCTACATCGGGCCATTCAGAAACATACTTAGCCTTGGGGCTAGTCCACCTTATTTTGATATTCAAGTTGGACATTCTTTTATACAACTTTGGCGTAATTACAAGGCTGGTGACATCAAGAGAAATAGAAAAACATTCTATGATCTTACGCAAAGTATTAAGCACATTTTTGGTTATCGTGACCTCGAAATTAACGCATCAGAAAAGGACGATGCGCTCCATATCTTCATAAATGGTGAGCCTTATAAATTACAGGAGATTGGTTCAGGGATAGCACAATTCATACTTGTGCTTGCAAACGCAGCTATAAAGCAACCAGCATTCATCCTCATTGATGAGCCAGAACTAAATCTTCATCCATCACTTCAGTTAGACTTCTTAACGACGCTCGCCTCATATGCAAGCGAAGGAATTTTGTTCTCTACTCATAGTATTGGGCTGGCGCGGGCGAGTGCTGACCGCATCTATTCAGTCAGAAAAATCGATGAAGGTAAAAGTGAGGTAATGCCATATGAGTCTACGCCTCGGCTCTCCGAGCTTATCGGTGAACTCAGCTTTTCTGGCTATAAGGAACTGGGATTTGACAAAATCCTATTGGTAGAAGGACGGACTGATGTCAAAACAATTCAACAGTTACTGCGGTTGCTTAAAAAGGATCATCAGATTTTAGTTATACCTTTGGGCGGTAGTGACCTAATAAATGGAATATCTGAAGATGAATTACGGGAGGTCACACGTATATCCGAAAACGTTCATGCGTTGATTGATAGCGAACGTGATACACCCAACGCCCTGCTAGAGATTGAGCGACAGGCTTTCCTTGAAATATGTCAGCGCATACGAATAAATTGCCATGTGTTGGAGCGGCGGGCTACTGAAAACTATCTATCAGATGAAGCTGTCAAAAAGATTAAGGGAGATGGTTATCAGGCATTAGGTCACTTCGAGAAGTTGAAAACTGCGCGTCGTGCTTGGGCAAAAAGTGAGAATTGGCGCATAGCACGTGAGATGAACTTGGATGAGTTGATGTTAACTGACTTGGGTAGCTTTCTTTATTCAATTTAACTGTTTATGCCGTATCTGCTCGAAGTTAAAAACCTACAGACGCACTTCTTCACGCGCGCGGGATTGGTGCGTGCGGTGGACGGTGTGAGTTTCTATTTGGAGCGTGGTGAGTTGTTGGGGCTGGTTGGCGAGTCGGGGTGTGGGAAGAGTGTGACTGCGTTGTCGTTGCTGCGTTTGATCGCGCCGCCGGGGCGGATCGTCGGGGGCGAGGTGTTGTTCGATGGCGTGGACTTGTTGACGCTATCTGAAGCGCGTATGCGCGCGATTCGCGGCGACGACATCGCGATGATCTTTCAAGACCCGATGACTTCGCTCAATCCGGTCTATACGGTCGGCGAACAGATCGCGGAGGCGCTCAGGCTGCATCGCAAGCTGCCGCGTAAACAGGCGCGTGAGGCGGCGGTTGAGGCGATGCGCGAGGTGTCGATCCCCGATCCGGCGCGGCGGGCGGATGATTATCCGCATCAGTTGTCGGGCGGGATGCGGCAGCGCGTGAT
>JBBRYU010000251.1:0-6045 GCA_038237345.1 Pyrinomonadales bacterium | reverse complement strand
GTGCAGAGTAGGGCGCACTACGAGCGTTTTCGGTTTTCAAGGGGAGGGACGTGATGAAGGCTCTATGCTGGTACGGGACAGGCGATGTGCGGGTCGAGACAGTGCCTGACCCGCACATACTTAATCCGCGCGATGCCATCGTGAAGATCACTGCGACGGCGATCTGCGGCTCAGACTTACACCTGCTCAACGGCGTCATGCCGACGATGGAGCGCGGGGACATTCTCGGCCACGAGCCGATGGGCAAGGTCGTTGAGGTCGGGCAGGAAGTGAAGAACTTGAAAGTGGGCGACCGCGTGGTCGTCCCGTTCACGATCTCTTGTGGCGAATGTTTCTTTTGCAAAAAAGAGTTGTGGTCGTTGTGCGACAACTCGAACCCGAACGCGGAGATGGCCCGCGCAGTGATGGGCCAATCGCCGTCGGGACTGTTCGGCTATTCGCACATGCTCGGCGGGTATGCCGGCGGGCAAGCGGAATACCTGCGCGTGCCTTTCGCCGATGTCGGCCCGCTCAAGATCGAGAACGACTCACTCTCGGACGAGCAGGTACTGTTTCTCTCCGACATCTTCCCGACCGGCTACATGGCGGCGGAGAACGCACAGATCGAAGACGGCGACACGGTTGCGATCTGGGGCTGCGGGCCCGTCGGGCAGTTCGCCATTAAGAGCGCGTGGATGCTCGGCGCGGGCCGCGTGATCGCGATTGACGGTGTGCCGGAGCGGCTGGCGCTGGCAGCGGAGCAAGGCAAGGCGGAACTTATTGATGTCACAAAAGAGAAGGTCTATGCCCGTTTGATGGAGATGACGGGCGGGCGCGGGCCTGATAGCTGCATTGACGCGGTCGGGACGGAAGCGCACGGGAGCGGCTCGATTGACGCCGTGATCGACAAGGCGAAGGCGGCGGTGCTGCTCGGCACGGATCGGCCGCACGTGCTGCGCGAGGTGATGATGTGTTGTCGCAAGGGCGGGACGCTCTCGATCCCCGGCGTCTACATCGGCTTCCTCGACAAGATTCCGTTCGGCGCGGCGATGAACAAAGGACTGACGATCAAGATGGGCCAGACGCACATGCACCGCTACATGGGCCCGTTGCTCAAACGCATCGAAGCGGGCGAGATCGATCCCTCGTTCGTCATCACGCATCGCGTGCCGTTGGCTGACGCGCCTGAAATGTACAAGACTTTCCGCGATAAAAAGGACGGCTGCATCAAGGTGGTGTTGAAACCGTAGCGCGGCTGGCGCGGGCGGCAATGTTTTAGTAGCGCAGTGCCGGCCCTGACCGGCGCGGGCGGCAAGATGAACGCCGCGCTCGGCCATTACGCGCCGCACCGATAAGTTCAGGGAGAACTCGGTCATCAGCGGCACGAAGAGCGACCGGCCCGCGCGCCGAGAACGCGCTTGATCATCCGTCGGAGTATCTCGTGTCGCTCCCTGCCACTCAAACGATCTTTGGACAATAAAAGAAGGAGAAAGATCATGGTTAAAGTAGCACTGCTCGTCCGCTTGGAAGCAAAGCCGGGCAAAGAAGCCGAGGTCGAAAGTTTTCTCAATAGCGGGCTGGCGTTAGTCGAAGCAGAACCGGCAACGATTGCATGGTTCGCGTTGCGCATGGGGCCGACGACGTTCGGCATCTTCGACGCCTTCCCTGATGAGGCGGGGCGGCAGGCGCATCTCGCGGGCAAAGTCGCGGCGGCATTGATGGCGCAGGCGGCAGAGCTTTTCGCGCAGCCGCCCGCTATCGAGAAGATAGATGTGCTTGCGGCTAAACTGCCTTAATGTCGCTGCGTTCGACCGTTATGCAGTAATTTCCGGCCGCGCGGCGGCCTATCGTTTCCGTTTCTGCCGACGCCGCGAATCAATGCCACTGCGCCGACGGCCGCGGCCGCGAGCAGCAGACGTTTGCGGTACGGATGAAATTCCAGTTGGCGCGTGTAGGGGCTGACGCTGGTTGATTGGCCGCTGTACTCGCCGATGGTTGAGCCAAGCTCGGCCACGGGCGCGAACAGGTTGTCGCCCGGACGCGGCGGCTCGTCCTTCTGCTGCACGCGAACCATCAGGTCGCCGCGCGTCATGAGCCAATCGAGGAACGCGGGGCTGAGGCGTTGCAAGACGCTCAACAATTTACCCATGCCGCCCACAGTGATCTCGCGGCGCGGATGCGCGGCGGCGAAGACGATGGCTTCGGCCACGAGACGCGGCTCGTAAGCGGGCGTCATCGCGCGCGGCTCAAAGTTCATCTTCGTGCGCGCGTGGTTGTAGTAAGGCGTGTTGATAACCGACGGCTTGATGAGCGTCAGGTGTATGTTGCGCGCATCGCGCGCCAGCTCCAGGCGGAGCGCTTCGGTGAAACCTTTGACCGCGTGCTTGGTCGCGCAGTAGGTGGACTGCAAAGGGATGGCGCGATCAGACAGCACCGAGCCGACGTTGATGATCGTGCCGCCGCCGTTTTGGCGCAGATGCGGCAGCGCGGCCTTGATGCCGTAGATCGTGCCGAGCAGATTGACCTGCACGATGCGCTCGATCTCATCGAGGCTGATCTCTTCGACCGTGCCGTACTCGCTGACGGCCGCATCGTTGACCCACGTATCAATGCGCCCGAAATGTCTGACCGCTTCATCCGCGAGCCGTGCTACTTGCTCGCGCTCCGCCACGTCCGTCGGCACGACATGTGCGCGTCCGCCCAACGCCTCAACTTCACGCGCCGCCGTTTCCAGTGCCGGCCGATTGCGCGCCGCTAAGACGACCGCCGCGCCGCGCCGCGCAAACTCGAACGCCGCCGCGCGCCCGATGCCACTCGACGCGCCTGTGATAACAACCACCTGCTCCCTGATCGGGCTTGGCATAAATCCTCCCGTGTTCGGAACCTGCAAGTTAACCCAATATCTTTGCGCCTTTGCGTGAGAATCATACGCGCCAAAGAATAACCTCCCGCAAAGACGTAAAGGCACAAAGCAAACAGCTCGCAAAGTTAGTTACGGGCAATTTACTTTCGCTCGCGGGCCGGCCGACCGGAGAGCGAACTGGGCGCATCGAGGTGCGCGCCGTCGTCTATGCCCATGCCGAGCCGATCCACGAGTTCGCCGCCGAGCCAGCCGGTGACGAGCGCGAGCAGCACGGCAACGACCGCGAGCGCGAACGCAATGGTGCTCGGCTCGTAGCCCGGCACATCGCGGCGCAGCCACCAACTGACGGCGAACAGCGCCAGCACGACGACGTTGCCGACGGCGTGTAAGAGACCAATGCGTTTGGCGCGCGTGCCCTGCGGGATCGCCAGCCAGTCCACCAGTCCCGGCACGGCGGCGACGAGACCGCCGATAATGCCGGCCGCGATCATCCAGTAAGAGACAATGGGAAACTGCGCGTTCTTCGTCGCCGCGCAGAGGATATCGAAGATGACCGAGGTGGCCAGCAGCCCCAACGGGAAGACGATCAGAATCGGGTGCGCCGCGTGGCCCAGCACCTTGAACTTGCTCTCCATAAACTTTTCTCCTTAGTCGAGTGTGAACGATGCGGCGGAGCAATCTGCGCCGGCCACAGACAGGGAACGTGTGCCACACGCACAAGAGTTTTCAGAAGGATGCGTGAAATTTAGCTCAGCCGTCAGCTTTCAGCAATCGGTGGACAGTTTTCAGTTTGCCGCGACTTAGTCTAACGCCTCTGCTTCGCTATTATCGGCCCAAATTCACATTGCCTTATACTATCCGGGCGCATGCACAATCGCGGTTCGATGGCTGAAAACTGAAAACTCAAAGCTGTAAACTGTTTCTATGTCCATTCTCGAACAGATACGACAACGCGCCGCGGCCGATCCGCAACGCATCGTGCTGCCTGAAGGCGAAGACCCGCGCACGCTGGTCGCGGCGAGCATCTGTGCGCGCACGAAGTTGGCGCACATCATCGTCCTGGGCGATGAAGCGAAGATTCGCGCGGCGGCCCAAGCGGCGCACGCAGACTTGAGCGGCGTCGAAGTGATTGACCACCGGCGCGCGGCCGACTTCGACAAAGTGGCCGCCTTCTATCATGAACTGCGCCGCGCCAAAGGCTTGATGCCCGACGAAGCGCGCTTCGCCGTCGCAGACCCGCTTTATTATGGTAATCTCCTGGTGCGGATGAAGCGCGCCGACGGCTCGGTCGCGGGCGCGACCAACACGACCGCGCACACCGTCCGCGCCGCGCTCCACTGCGTCGGCGTGCGCGCCGGCTTCAAACTCGTCTCCAGTTTCTTCGTGATGGTCGTGCCTGATCAGAACTTCGGCGCAAACGGCGCGCTGATCTACGCGGACTGCGGCGTCGTGATCGAACCGTCCGCGGCCGAACTGGCCGAGATCGCGCTGGCGTCGGCCGACTCGTGTCGCGCGCTCCTGGCGGTCGAACCGCGCGTCGCGTTGCTCTCGTTCGCGACGAAAGGCAGCGCGCAGCATAAGCTGATCGACAAGGTCGTCGAAGCGACGCGCACACTGCGCGCCCGCGCGCCGGAGTTGCTCGTGGACGGCGAGTTGCAGGCGGACGCCGCGCTCGTGCCGGCGGTGGCCGACTCGAAAGCGCCCGGCTCGCCCATCGGCGGGCGCGCGAACGTCCTTATCTTCCCCGATCTGCAAGCCGGCAACATCGCCTATAAACTGACCGAACGGCTGGCCGGCGCGACCGCCATCGGCCCTATCCTGCAAGGTCTCGACCAGCCCTGCAACGATCTCTCGCGCGGCTGCAAGGCCGAAGACATAGTGGACGCCGTCGCCATCACGGCCGTGCAAGCGCAGGCACGAAAGATAATCATGAACGCGGAACGATGAACGATGCAGGCAAGGCAGTTGCTCTTAATTCATCGTTCATCATTCATCATTCATCATTCCGCGTTTCCTTGTGTCTTTGTGGCTAATCTTTCCTGCGGGCAACGCGCGCCATGCGGTCGGCGCATCAGAGTGTTATCGCTTTTGCCAACGCCCCCTGTTTTTGGAGTTATCGCTATGATTTCACGTCAACGCCCGTTCATCTGCGTTACCCTTCTGTTTCTACTCGCCCTTTTGCCTATGACTTTGCGCGCACAGTCAGGGCGCGTCATGCCCAAGCCTACGCCGACTGACGATCAGATCAGGGTCTACACCGAAGAGGTGCGCATCCCGCTGTTCGCGCGCGACCAGTACGGACGCTTTGACCCAACGCTTGAGCGCGATGACGTAGTGATCCTCGAAGACAATGTGCAGCAGCAGATACGCAGCATCAAACGCACGCCTGCGAGCGTCGTGCTGCTGCTCGGCACGGGCGGCGAGTTGAACCCGGCGCAACGCACCAGCACGACGCGCCAGGCCGCGCTCGGCGTCCTCTCCGCATTGCGCGCGGGCGACGCCATCGCCGTCATGCAGTTCGACCGCAAGATCGCTTTGCTCGAACCGTGGACGAACGATCCGGCTGTGGCCAAGCACGCGATCCAGAGCAAACTCGGTGCAGGCAGCGGCGCGCACCCCGCCGAAGCCTTGCAACAGGCCGCGCGCCTGTTCGCCGATCAACCGATGGGCAACCGGCACATCATCCTCGTCACCGATGGCGTGGACACGCCCGGCGGTTCGGCGAGTCCCGGCTCAATCGAGCGCAGCATCTCCGGGGGCGAGGCCGGCACGATGGGCGGGCGCGCGGCCGTCGCGGAAGCGATGAAACAGTTGAACGCGGCGCAGGTGACGGTGCATGTCATCAGCTACACGGCCATCGGGCGCAAGACGACGAAGGAGCGCGACAAGACCGCAAGTCTGTTGCCGCCCGTCGGCAGCGTCGCCTCGTCCGGCATCCCGACCGTCGGCATCAATCCCACTCAACCACCGACGATGAATCGCGGCACGGGCACGGGGCCGCCGACCGGCGGCGGCGTCGTCTTCGATCCGCAGCAGGCGCGCATACGCAAAGCCTACGAGCGCGCCATGCAGCGCAGCGAGCAGCGGCTGAAGACGCTCGCCAGCGACACCGGCGGGCGGCTCTTCCTGCCCAACGACGACACAGACTTCAGCGCACAGGGCACGGAGGTCGCACGCGAGATCGGCACACAGTACGTCGTCAC
>JBBRYU010000250.1:0-6046 GCA_038237345.1 Pyrinomonadales bacterium | reverse complement strand
GGCAGTATCTCGCGTTCGACTACGTGCCTGCGCCGCTCTCGATCTACGAAGGCATCAATAAACTCCCTGCCGCGCATATGCTCATGCTGGAAGATGGGCGCGTCGAAGTCCGGCCGTACTGGCAACTGAGCTATCGCAAACTCGATCCCGCGCCGGATGAAACCGAAGCGGCTGAGCAGGTGCGCGAACTACTGGCGGATTCCGTCCGCATGCGGCTCGTCGCGGACGTGCCGCTCGGCGTGTTGCTGTCGGGCGGAGTTGATTCGTCCGCCGTGGCCGCGCTCGCCGTGCGCGCCGCAGAAGGGACGGTCAAGACGTTCTCGATCTCGTTCGCCGAAAAATCTTTCGATGAATCGGCTTATGCGCGCGGCGTCGCGGATTTTCTTGGCACGGATCATCACGAAGAACGTTTGAGCGCAGACTTGGCGGCCGATCTGATCGGCGAGATCGGTTCGTGGCTCGACGAACCGTTGAGCGATCCGTCGGTCGTGCCGACTTATCTGCTGTCGCGCTTCACGCGCCAGCACGTGACGGTCGCGCTCGGCGGCGACGGCGGCGACGAAATCTTCGCCGGCTATCCGATGTATGCCGGTCATCGCGTCGCGCAGACTTACGAGCGCGTGCCGAGCTTGTTGTCTCGTCTGCTCGTCGAACCGGCGATCCGTCTGCTGCCGGTCAAGACGAAAAATCTGTCGTTCGACTTCAAAGCGCGCCGCTTCATCGAAGGGATGCGGCAAGCGGATGTAGTCGCGCGGCATCACGTGTGGTTTGGCTCGTTCGCGCCGCGCGAGCAATTGTCGTTACTCACGCCGGACGTGCAACGACGAACGAACGCGGACGTGTATGCCCAGGCGCGCGAATTGTACGCAGCGTGCGACGCCACCGACCTCGTCGAGCGCATGCAGTATCTTGACACGAAGCTCTATATGGCCGAGGACATCCTGACCAAAGTTGATCGCACGAGCATGTCCGTGTCGCTCGAAGTGCGTGCGCCGTTTTTAGACAAGCGGGTCGTTGAATATGCGGCAGCGTTGCCGGCGAGTTATAAACTGCGCGGGCGTAACACCAAGTACATACTGAAGCGCGCGGTCGCGCCGCTCTTGCCCGCGTTCGTCACGCGGCGCGGCAAGAAGGGCTTTGGCGTGCCCGTCGCCGATTGGCTGAAACATCGTCTGCGCCCGCTTGCGCGCGACCTGCTCGCGCCCGCGCGCCTGCGTCGCCACGGCCTGTTCGACGCCGACTACGTCGCGCGCCTGCAAGACGAGCACGAGCGTGGGCTGGCCAACCACCGCAAACTGCTCTGGACGCTGCTCGTATTCGAGTTGTGGCACGAGAGTTTCGTCGATACGCCGCGCCGGATGGGGAAGACAGAGGGTGAACAATTGATTCAATGAATCAATTTGCTTATGCGTGCTGAACAGATAAAACGGCCGAGGATTGACGCGAGCGCGGTGCGTGTGCCGGGCGTCGCGCCGCGTTGGGCGGTGCCGGCGGTGCAGGCGGCGCTGGTCGGCGCGGACGCGCTCGTCGCGGTCGGGTCGTTCGTCGCGGCGTTCTATCTGCGCGAGGGCGACGCGCTCTGGCTGCGTTGGGGCGGCGGGCATTGGGCTTGGAGCGTCGAGTTCAGACCTTATGCGGCCGTGCTGTTGTTCGTGCTGCCCGTGCGCCTGCTCGCACACGCCTACTACGAGTTGTACAAACTGCGCGGCGAGTTCTCTTACGTGGACGAACTGTTGCGCGTCTTCAAGGCGACGGCCGTCGGCTCGCTGCTGCTCGTGGCCGTGGCCTTTCTCTATCGCGGCGGGTTCACCTACAGCGCGTTCTCGTATTCGCGCGGCGTCTTCCTGCTCGACTTCGCGCTCGCGCTCGCTACCTTCGGCTGGTTGCGCCTGACGGTGCGCGCGGCGCAGGCGGCGGCGCGACGGCGCGAGATCAATTTGATCCCGACGCTCATCGTCGGGCGCAACGCGGAGGCCACGCTCTGCATCACGGAGTTGCGCGCCCGCCCCGAGCTTGGCTATCGCGTGATCGGCGTGGTGGAGAACGGCCCGCTCGACGAGACTGTGCCGGAGCAGTTCGAGGGCGTGCCCATCATCGGCGACACAGACGCGCTCGCCGAGACGATCCGCGCGACCGGCGCGAACGAGGTCATCATCACCGACCCGCGCGTCTCCGGCGATCTGTTGTTCGACGTAATGATGCGGGTCGGGCGCGTGCGCAAAGTTGAGTTTCGCATCGCGCCGAGTCTGTTTAACTGTCTGCCGCGCAAGACCGAGATCGATCAGATCGGCGCGCTGCCGATGATCCAACTTTTCCGCGAGCCGCTCTCGCAGTGGGCGCGCCTCGTCAAACGCGGCGTGGACATCATCGTCGCCGCGCTTGCGCTCATGCTGTTTGCGCCGTTGTGGCTCGTCGTCGCGCTCTTGATCAAACTGGACTCGCGCGGCTCAGTCGTCTATCACCAGGAGCGCGTCGGCATGGATGGGCGCGTCTTCCTCTTCCTCAAATTCCGCACGATGCGGGCCGATGCAGACGACCGCATGCATCGCGAGTATCAACGCAAATTGATCGAAGGGCGACCGGACACGAACCTTGGCGACGCGGCGCGGCCGGTCTATAAACTGCACGCCGATCCGCGCGTGACGCGCGTCGGGCGCGTGCTGCGGCGTTTGAGTCTGGACGAGTTGCCGCAACTCTTAAATGTCCTGCGCGGCGACATGAGCGTGGTGGGGCCGCGCCCGCCCATTCCCTATGAAGTTGAAGCTTACGAACTGTGGCATCGCAAGCGGCTCGACATGAAGCCGGGTCTCACGGGCCTCTGGCAAGTGTCGGGACGCAACCGGCTCTCGTTCGACGAGATGGTCAGGCTCGATCTCTTCTACATTGAGAACTGGTCGCTGCTCTTAGACCTCAAGATCATTCTCCGCACCCTGCCCGTCATGCTGCGCGGCGACGACGCCTATTGATTGCGGGCGCGTCGAGCCTCCCATAAGCTAAAGACAAATTCATTGACAAGCGCGCCAGCACCCTGCTATAAGCCCCATAACCCAAGTAAAAGCGTTTACGTAACCGTTTAAGTTATTGACAGGGTAGAGCCTGATAAAGCCGACGCAGGCGCGCGAGACCTGTGCGGCGGGCCGGACTATTTCCGCAGCAACGCAAAAATCTGACAGTTAGCCGCCGCGCTTGGCGCGGGGCGGAAAATACTCGGAGCGGCAATCATCGCGGCGGCGGGCGTTACCGGATGAGAAATTTCCAGAAGCATATCTGTTTCGCTGATAGTCGGGATGCATTGAAGGAGAGGGTTATGAAAACTCAGAGCTACTTTGCGGCAGCGCTGCTGGCCGTGTTGTTGGCATTTGTCGTGCCCGCTTACGGGCAGAGTGACCGCGGCTCTATCACCGGTACGGTCAAAGACCCGAACGGCGGTTTGGTGGCGAATGCCAAAGTGACCGCCACCAGCACGGACACGAATGAGGTGCGCGAGGCGACGACCTCAGATGAGGGCAGTTACACATTGCCGGAACTGAAGGCCGGGCCTTACAAGGTGTCAATCGAGGCGCAGGGCTTCAAGACCGCCACGGCCGACAACGTGCAGGTGGCCGTGCAGGTCGTGCGCACGCTCGACATTGAGTTGGAGATCGGGGCGGTCGGCGATGTCGTCACCGTCATCAGCGAATCAGCGCCCGTCATCCAGACCGAGTCGGCCGTGCGCCAGACAAACGTGACGGAGCGACAGGTAAAAGAGTTGCCATTGCTCGTCGGCTCTGAGTTCGGGGGGCGCACGCCGCTCTCCTTCATCTTCCTTGACAGCAACGTGACGCAAGGCAGCGGCGCGCAAGGGACGGACACCACGCGCTTCCGCGTGAGCGGCGGGCAAGCGCTTGGCACGGAGATTCTGATCGACGGTGCGAGCACGCGCCGCACGCAGAACGGCACGTTCTTCTCCGAAGTCGCGCCGGGGCCGAACGCCTTCCAAGAGTTCACCGTCTCGACCTCGACCTTCTCGGCCGAGTTCGGCAACTCATCGGGCGGCATCGTCAACTTCACGCAGAAGAGCGGCACGAACGAGTTTCACGGCGAAGCTTACGACCTCATTCGCAACGAGAAGCTGAACGCCAACACGTATCTCAACAACGCGGCCGGGCGCAACGCGAGTGGCAAGGAGCGTCTACCGCGCAATCGCGACAACCAAAACGACTTTGGTTTCAACGTCCTCGGCCCCATCACGCTGCCGCACTTCGGCGAGGGCGGCCCCTTGGTGAACAGTTTCAAGAATCGCGCCTTCTTCTTCTTCAACTATGAAGGCTATCGCTTCAAGCAGGGCGCGAACACGCTCATCACCGTGCCGACCCAAAGGATGCGGCAGGGCGATTTCGGCGAATTGTTGACCGACCCGTACATCCGCAGCTTCTTCGGGCACGGCGTCCAAATCTACGATCCGCGCCAGCCCGCCGGCACGCGCGCGGCCATCCCCGACAACCGGCTCGATCTCTATCTCGGCGGCGCGCGCATCGATCCGGCCGGCCGCGCCGCCCTGCAATTCTTCCCGCTGCCGAATACGACGGGGCCGGCCGGCTCCACCGTCTTCCGCAACTACATCTCGCAAGGCATCCGCCCGACGAACATGGATCAGTACACGACCAAGCTCGACTTTATCATGTCTGACAAGCACCGCATCACGGGCAGCTTCTCGCACCGCAAGAATGACCGCATCGCGGGCGATCCCGTGCCGCGCTTCCCGCTCCCGTTCACGTCGCAGGGCGCGTTCAATCAGTTGTTCAAGTCGATCTTCGTGCGCGTGCAGGACGACTACACTATCTCGCCGACGCTCTTGAACCACCTCAACATTGGCTTCACGCGGTTCGACGTGGCGAACCGCAACACGACCGATCCCTTCAACACCGCGTCGCTCGGCTTCCCGGTCAACGCGACGCAGAACAGCGCTTTCCCGCGCCTCGGCTTCCCCGGCTACGGCGATCCGACCAACTCCAACGATCCGCGCTCGTATCAAGACATCGGTTCGAGCTTCTTTACGGATCATATCCTCGACACCGCTTGGCATCTCTCCGACTCGGTCTCTTGGGTGCGTGGACGGCACACGATAAAATTTGGCGGCGACGTGCGCCCCAGTCAATTCAACTTTCGCCAGCGCATAGACCCCGGCGGCTCGTTCAACTTCCGCCACGATCAAACGGCCGCGGACTTTGACGGGGACGGCGGCTCGCCCATCGCCAGTCTGATCACGGGCGCGACCGAGTTCTCGTTCAATTCCACCAACTCGGTCGATCCGGCCTTCCGCCAGTTGACGCAAGGCTACTTCGCGCAGGACGACATCAAGGTGACGCAACGTCTCACCTTGAATGTGGGCTTGCGCTACGACCTGCCGGGGCAGCGCACGGAGTCGCGCAATTTCTATCGCGGCTTTGATCCGACCGCGCCCAACCCGGAGGCGGGTGGGCGGCGCGGCGCAATCGCGGGCGCGGCCGGACAGGGTGGTGTGCAAGCTATCAACCGCGCGCTCGTGCGCCCCGACCGCTCGAACTGGGGACCGCGCGTCGGCGCTGCTTACTCGCTTAACAATCGCACGGTCGTGCGCGGCGGCATCGGTCTCTACTACGCGCCGATCATCTACGGCTTTGAAGGCTCGAATGATTTGAGCACGGGCTTAGTCGGCTACAACACCGGGTCGGGGCCGCGCACGCCGAACGGGCGCAACGCGCGCTTCTTCCTGTCGAGCTACCCGTCGATCCCGGCCGTCTGCCCGACGTGCCAGTTCCTCGGCAGCGACGTGCAGTACCTCGACCCTGACTTCAAGACCGGGCGCACCGTGCAGTACAGCCTTGATGTGCAGCGCGAGTTGCCCTACAACTTCGCGCTCTCGGTCGGCTACGTCGGCCACCATGCGACGCGTCTGCGCTCGAACTTCCAACGTCTGAACGGGCTGCCCTTGAACGCGCTCAAGCTGGGCTTCCCGATCCTGACGATGTCGCTCACGGACGCGCTCGCCGATGCGAATATTCGCACTTACGCGCAGAGCGTCGGC
>JBBRYU010000249.1:0-6048 GCA_038237345.1 Pyrinomonadales bacterium | reverse complement strand
GTCATCGAGCGCGCCGTCATCATCTGCTCCGGCGAAGCAATCGAGCGCCATCACATAGCGCCCTACCCGCTCGACCAGCGCGCCCGCGCCCGCGACGAGGACACGATCACCCTGCCCGTCGGCACGCCCATCTTCGAAGTCGAACGCCAGATGCTCCTGCGCACCCTGCAAAAGACCGACAACAACAAAACCCGCGCCGCCGAACTCTTACAGATCAGCCTCAAGACGCTCCACAACAAACTGCGCCTCTACCGCGAGCAAGGACTACTGAATGAGAAAGTCGAGACACACACGACCGCGCCGCACACACGAGATGTTAATGACCGGAGAGAGTAGAAAGGCTTACGTCCGAAGTCACTTGAGTTTCATTCTTGCCCTATCCAGAACTCATCCGGCAAAGGTTTATTTTCAATTCCTTACTCGGTGCAAGATTGATTAAAGCGAAGCCGCGCAACGTCCGAGTTGTTAGGTGGCTTGCTCCACGGTGAGAGCGACCTCCTGCCCGTGCGAGACCTCCAGTGTATGCCCGTCTGGATCGCTGATGAATGCCCAGTACCCAACCGGATAACCCGAATCGTATGGACCCATCTTCAAAGCCCCTTCTTGTTGGGCTTCTTCGCAAAGCCGATCTACTTCCTCTCGGCTTTCGCATCCCACTCCCAGGTGTGCAAATGGCAATAAAACATTTTCTACTTTCGCCACTCCGATGAGCACTATTACAAATGGTCGAGTCCTATCACTAATCCAAACAACATCTGACCCTGTGGACTGTTCGCTCCTGCGGTGTACTATCTGCATTCGCGCATACTTCGAATAAAAAGCGATGCTTTTCTCAACGTCCGTCACAGGAAGCGCTATATGAGTTAGTCCGACATCTATCATGACTTGTCACCTGATTAACTACTCATGCCACTTGCTGCCACCTATAGCGGTTTTCAATTGGATGCGACCTGCACCTGCCGACTCCGGCTCAGCACTATCCTGCTTGATCGGCAATCTGCTTGAATTCTGGTTAGTCGCACGCAAATGCAAACCGCTATAACGCTCGGCATCACCCACCGCGCATTCAATGTATCAAGCACTGCGTCTTGCGAGTGAAAGCCGCGCTATGCGCGGTCGGGTGCATGCCGTTGTTAGACCTTTGCATAAGCGTGCAAGACGCGGTAGAAGGGTTTTTCCTTTTCGCCGTATTCACTCACCATACGCCGATTCGTTCGCGCTTCCGCTCGAAATTTCTTCCCGCCCATATTACCGAACACAAATACAATGCGCCGTAGAGTAGCAGCATGGAAATTATTATCCACACAACGCCCGGCTTGTTTTCGCGAAACAACCATATTGCTACAACTCCCGGCAGACTGCCAAACACCACTCCGCCGAGTGCATCAATCGGCGAACCACCAGAAGACAAACGAAAGAATTGCATCTTGAAAGGATGATTCACAGCCATCCAATTCCCCCACGTCATGTAGGCAAGTGCTAACAATGCAGCTTGAACAAGTCCGAGAGCCGCGACACCCAGCCCCAACCGCCAGCCTGCGAGTAGAATCATCAATAATAGCTGGACACCTATGATCGTTATGAACGCTGAATTCTTACTCAACATGATCTCTTTGCCGTTTACAGGTAAGAGTGTGTAGCGGTCTAATCCTGATCGGTTATCAAGACCGAAACAATTGAATGCCACGCTCACATTGGGCACAAAGACGATGATGATGAATACCCTAAACGCATCCGACGAGGGGTTATCAGCAGTCACGAGATAAAAGCTGCACAACGCTCCAGCCAGCAGACCCAAGTAGGGGTCTAGCAATCGCCGAAAGTATCTAAAATCCTTGGCCGATAATCCGCCCAGCTTGCCGGGAAATTTGAACAGTATAAGATTTAAGTTTTTTTGCGAACGGCGACTCGTCGTAGATTCTAAGCTTTGCTGGAATGACCACAAAGCCGCACAAACGGCGATGACTGTCAGCCCGCTTAACGCGCCGATGGCGAGCCAAGACTGCTTTGCGACGGCGGCACGAGCCACTAAGTCGGTTGGAAGAAACGACGAAAAATGCGATAAGCCCATCTGGTCTTTGCCGCTCATCACATAAAGACCGCCTGCACACAACAACCCGATAGCTGCGGCGCACAATAACTTTCTCCAAAATGCGATGCTTATCAACTGAGCAAGAATAAGACCGACAAGCCATGACATCACAATGAACAACAACGCGGCGGATATACCGGCGAGAGGGCTGGGCGCGTGCGCCAATGGATAGCAGATCGCCAACGATCCCGCGACGATCATCCACACATACGGCGGTATGAACAGCGAAAGCGCTTTAATCCCAAATAGCTCTTTAACCGATAGCGGCAGATGCCGCAAGACGCCTGTGGAGATGCTAAGGTGGGCATTGCTGACTAGAGGGAATAACCATGCGAGAAGAATTCCGGCGAGCAGTCGCTCAAGCAACACAATTTTTCCCGCCGCGAGATCGGCGGTGACAGTTCCTAACAATTGAAAATATTTGAAGAGGATGATACCGGAAAGCAGCAGCAGTATTCCTTGATTGCCCGCAGTTAAATTCCCCGCGCGAGTGAAGTGCCGCCAATATGCGCGCCACTGGTAACGGAGAATTGTTGTTATCCCACCCACTCTAGCTCCTCGACCCTTTGCCTTCCGACATGCTTGAAGAATAAATCCTCGAGAGTCTGACCGGAGCGCAACGTCTCTTCGATAGTCTGACTACAAACGATCTCACCGGAGACGATGATCGCAAAACTTCCTACCAGACGTTCGACCACTTCCAGTATGTGTGATGTGAGAAAGACGGTGATGCCTTTGCCAGCCATCAGCACCAGCAAATCCTTAATGTTGCGTGAGGAGACTGGATCAATGCCCTCGAACGGCTCATCCAGAAACAGAACCTGCGGGTTGTGAAGCAGCGCCATCGCCAGCGAACATTTCTTTTTCATTCCGTATGAGGCTCGATCTACATAGGTATGACGGCTGTGCCAAAGATCAAGATAATTCAAAAGTTGTTCGCCGCGCTTTTCCGTTTCCTGACGAGTTAATCCATAAACGGGACCGCTCATCGACAAATGTTCCCAGATGGTCAGAGAATCAAAGAGCGCGAGGTCTTCAGGCAGGACGCCGATTTTCTTCTTCACTTCAAGCGGAGAGCTAAGAATGGAGGCTCCGGCTATAAAAGCTTCACCGGCGGTTGGCTTCAAAAGCCCTGTAAGCATTTTGACGGTCGTTGACTTACCAGAGCCGTTTGGACCCAAAAATCCGAAAATCGCTCCTTTCGGCACTTGCAAGTGCAAGTTGAGGACGGCAGCAAAATCGCCAAACCTCTTGGTTAAGCCGTGCATCTCGATTTCAGTCATAGTAATTCAGAGGGTAGCATAGCGAGTTTGCTGAACTTTGATTTTTCGCACACAACTCAAAGCCCTAGCCATGTGTTAGACCGACATTATCGGTCTAACACACTCCGGCCGATAGATTATACCGCTTGCCACAGTAACAACAGCCAGTTAACGTCGCACACTTGTGCCCAGTTGCTTGAGCAGTTCGCGTACGGCGGTGTCGAGTTGCGAGTCGCGGCCGGCTAACGTCTCGCCGATGGGGCGGGTGACTTCTATATCAACGGGGCGCGGGTGGCGCTCCATGTCGGTGCCGTCGTTGGCGGTGATCTTGAGGCGCGGGAGGCGGAAGACTGTGCCGTCGATGAGCGATTGATTCCACGTGAAGATGATCCAGCCGGCGGTCGGCTCGCCCACGACTTTGCCGAGTTTCAGACTGCGATAGCCTTCGGTGAAATCTTCGGCGTCGGAGAGCGAGTGTTGATTGGTGACGAGGATGGTGGGCAGTTCGAGCGCGCGTTGCCCCAGCACTGTGCGCGCGGGCGCGGCTCCGCTATCGCGCGCCGTCATCGTGAGATAACCGCGCCGCGCCAACACGTCAATCGCGTAGACGTTGACGAAGCCGCCGTTGTTGTTGCGCACGTCCACCACGACGCCCTCGCGCGTGCTGTTCTCCGCGTCGAGATCGACGTAGAGTTGCGCGAGCGAACCGGAACCCATGTCGAACATGTGTACGTAGCCGAGCCGGCCGTTGCTGATGCGCGCGACGTAAGCGCGGTTCGCTTCCACCCACTGCCGGTAGAGCAAACCCTTCTCCGTCGCCGCGTTGATCGGCCGCACTGCTATCTCGCGCTTGTCCCCGCCATCCGCCGTCGCAGAGACCGCTAACTGAACGCGCCGGCCCGTCTTGAAGCTGAGCAGTTCATCCAGATTCGTGTGCGCGTCAATCATGCGGCCGTCAACGGCGCGCAGATAATCGCCCACCTTTAAGTTGCCCGCGAGCGCGGCGGGACTGAGCGGGATGATCTCCGTGATGCGCAAGCGGCCCGTCGTCTCATATTCGCGGCGGTCGAAGCGTAGGCCGAGCCGGCCGGTTGCTGGCGGCGTGCCGGACGGAGCGGACGCGCCGAGGTGCGAGGCATTTAGTTCGCCAACCATCAGTTGCAACAGGCGGCGCATCTCGTCGGGCGTGCGTGCGCCCGCGATGCGCGGCTCATATTCGGCGCGCACCTGTGCCCAGTTCGCGCCATGATAATTCGGGTCGTAGAAGTTGTCGCGCAGGTACGTCCAAGCTTGATTGAACACCTCCATCTTCTCACGCGCGAAATCAACGTCCATCTCTGCGCTGACAGCGAGCGGGCGCGTCTTGCCATCCAACGTGACGATGCTGATGCGCCCGTTCTCCAGATAGACGACCTCTTTGCTGTCCGGGGTGAACTGCGCAGACGACTTGCCGCCTGCGGTCGAGGTCAACTGTCTCGCGACTGCCGGCTCGCGCGCCAACTCGTCGAGCGAATAGACGTAAAGATTTTCCTGATTAGCCGCGCTCGCGATCATCAGCACTAACTTGCCGTCGGGACTGATCGTCAGATAACTCACGTCCACGCCCACGGGCAAAAGACTCAAGCGGCGGCGTATCTCGTCAAAGACGATCTGCACGGGCTTCGCGCCCGGCTTCTTCTCGTCGGGACTCGCGGCCGGCGTGGGCGACGGCGTAGGCGTGGGCGCAGCCGCGGGCACGGCCGGCGACGGCTCCGGGCTAGGCCGATTTTCGGGGCGCGCCGGGGGCGTGATGCTCTTCGGCGTCTCCTCTTTGAAGAGTTCGCGGAACTGATCCTCGCGGAAGCGCGGCGTGCGCGGCAGCAGATCGATGCGCGCCAGTTGCGTGCTCTCCGTGCGCTGGCCTGTGTCGAACAGGATGAATGTGCCGTCGGGACTCCACGCGACGGTGTTGCTGAAGACGTTCGCGATGAAACTCACGGGCCGCGCCGCGCCGCCGTCAATTGGCGCAACGACGACGTTTTTGAACTGCCGCTCGCCGATGGGCATGTAAGCGAGCCAGCGACTGTCGGGCGACCAGACGAATGGCCGCTCGGACATGATCGGCGGCCGCTCCAACGCGCCGGTCGCGACGACCCGCTCCTGTTTGGTATTGAGGTCGAGGACGCGCAATTCTTTTGCGCTGCGCTGAAAGGCGAGCAGCTTGCCATCGGGCGAAAAGCGCGGGGCTGAATCGTCGCCCGCGTCGCGCGTCAGTTGTGTCTCGGCTGTCGTCGCGAAGTCGTAAAGATATAAGTGCGACGTGCCGTCGCGGTCGGAGACGTAGGCGAGCCGGCGGCTGTCGGGCGACCACGTGAGTTGATACTCAGCCGCCGGGCTGGACGTGACGCGCGCGGCGTCGCCACCGTCCGCCAAAGAGGCCGCGAAGATTTCGCCGCGCACGACGAACGCGACCTTCTTGCCGTCGGGCGCGAGCGCGATCTCCTGTAACTGCTCGCTCAGACGCACGTGATCAATCCCCGGCCCGGCGGCTGCGCCGCGCCGTGTGATGGCGACCTCGCTCGCCTTGCCACTCTCCGTGTCAAGTTTCCAGATGCGGAAGTTATGCTCGAAGACGATCTCGCGGCCGTCATAAGCGATGTTGGGCCAGAGCACGCGCCCGTCCGTGAAGTTGGTGACGCGCCGGAAGCCGGGCTG
>JBBRYU010000248.1:0-6085 GCA_038237345.1 Pyrinomonadales bacterium | reverse complement strand
GGAACGAAGCGACGAGCGTGACCAGCCAGTTGGCCCACGCGGGGAAGGCGAGCGCGATAGACAAGCGCCGCAGACCTTTCGCGCCGTAGTGCAAGAACTGAAAACTCCATGCGGCCCCAAGCAACCACAGTCCGCCCAACAGCGCGTTGAGATGTGAGGCGAGCGCCAGCTTGCCGTCGCCCATGCCGAACTTCTGCGTGATCGCCGCCGCCGACCAGATGCCGGTCAACATCCCGATCAAAAACAGCAGCGCGCCCCAGAACGCCAGACGTTTAGTAAGCTGAGCTATTTCAGTCATGGGAAAACAGTGACGAGTGACAAGTGACGAGCAAGCTTAACGGCGACGTGCGTGGCTGATTCTAACTTGTCACTCGCAACTTGTCACTCATCACTTGTCACCATCTTGGTAGAAACCAGCGCAACGATAAGATTCGTCGAGCACTTCAATCGGATGGCAGACGCGCAAAGATAAACCTTTGAGCCGCGCGCCCGCGCTGAGCTGCATGTGACAGCCGGGATTGCCGGTCGTTAGTAGTTGCGCGCCGGTAGCGACGACGTGGCTGAGTTTTTCATCGAGCACGCGCGCGGATAGCTCTGGCTCGATCAGGTTATAGACGCCCGCGCCGCCACAGCACACGTCGCTGTCAGTGAGCGGCGCGAACTTGAGTTCGGGAATAGCGCGTAACAAGGTGAGCGGCTCGCTGGCGGCGCGCTGGCCGTGCAACAGGTGGCATGAGGCATCATAGGTCATTAACGTATCCGGGATGGCCGCGCCCGCCCGCAAGCCTGTCGCCTGCAATTGTTGGCTGACATCGCGCACACGCGCACTGAAACTGCGGGCGCGCTCGGCATAGACGGGATCATCCGCCAACAGTTGCGCGTAGGATACGAGCAGCGCGCCGCAGCCGCCCGCATTCGTGACGATGGGCGCGGCCGCATCATGAGCGAAAGCGTCAATATTCCGGCGCGCGAGTCGGCGTGCGCCAGCGAGCTCGCCCGCGTGCGCGTGGAGCGCGCCGCAGCAGACTTGTGCGCGTGGGCGCGTGGTCGCGCACTTATTAGCGGCCAGCACACGCGCCGTTGCACGATTCACGCGCGCGAATAACCCTTCGGTCACGCAGCCGTCGAAGAGCAGGGCATGTGTTGAGCCGCCGGGCTGAGTCGTCATTGTATCCGTTTGCCCTTGTGCGTTGATTGCAGCAGCAGTTGTTTGAGCAGACAGGCGTACCGCGCTCGAGGCATCGAGCAACGCGAGCGCGAAGTCGGCGCGGGGCGCAAGCAGGCGCGGCAATCTGGTCGCGCGTAATAGTTTGGGCAATCCTGAATCGCGTAGCAGCCGCGCAACGGTGAAGGCGCGGCGGAGGCGCTTTGGATAGAGCCAGACGTGGCGCAGCACGAAGCGCAGTAGGTAATGCAGCGCGCCGCGCTCGCCCGGTGCATGTGCGAGGTCAGCACGGGCGGCTTCGAGCAGTTGCCCGTATTCGACGCCGGCGGGGCACGCGCTCTCGCAAGCGCGACAGCCGAGACAGCGATTGATGTGGCGCGCGAACGACGGCGCAGCGACACTCAAGCGGCCTTCTTCGACAGCGCGCATCAGGTAGATGCGCCCGCGCGGGCCGTCGTTCTCGTCGCCGGTCTGGATATATGTCGGGCACGCTTCGAGGCACAGGCCGCAATGGACGCATGCGAGCAGCTTGCCTTCCTCATGCGCGAGCGCGCTGTGGAGTTGTGCTGGCTGGTTGTTCATCAGCGCGTAATATGCAAGACACGGCGGACGATCATGTAGCGTTGACGACTCACTTGTCATTGCCGGCGCAGAGAGCGAATCTGCCGGGCGACAATAGTTCGGCCGGATCGAGTTGCCGTTTGATCCGTTGCATTAATTGTGCGGTATCCGCCCGCAAGCCCCACGCCTCAGCTTGTCGCTTCAATTCATCCGGTGCGCGCTCAATGATCAGCGCGCCGCCAAGCGTCATAGCCTTGTGGCGCAAACGTGCAAGTACGGCCATTTCGTGCGTGGCATCGGTAGGCAGCGCTTGTAGTATACGCATCCTGCCGTCGCCGAGACCCGCGTGCCAACAGGCAGCCTGCGTCTGCCCATCCGCTTCTGCTTGTAACGCGGCGATGAGCGCAGGTAGATGCGCCGGGCGCACACAGATGCGGTAGTTGCTCGGCCATGCAGGTTTCATCGGCTGCGCCGCGAGGTCGTGCCAGAGATGTTCGTCCATATCCAAAAGCTCAATCGAGTCCGCGCCCGCCCGCGCGAATAACGAGCGCGCACGCTCCGTCTGATCGGCGACGGCTGCGTCTGTGCCCGCGAAACGTATGAGGAGCGCGTATTGTGCCGGCGCATCTGTTACACCGAACATTGTGGCGAGGGGGGGTGAAAGTAACTCAACCGCGACGGGCAGAAACATACCGGCGCGCAGTTGGCGTACGCCGGCAAACAGGCTATCAACGGTTGCGGCGCGCATGATGAGCGTCGCTTCGCGCGCTGGTCGTGGGCGCAACTTGAAGGTCAATTCAGTGAGCAGACCGAGCGTGCCGTAGCTGCCAGTAAACAGTTTGCACAGATCGTAGCCGGCGACATTTTTGACGACGATGCCGCCCGCTTTAATTTGCCGCCCATCGGCCAGCACGACCCGCATCCCTAGCACAAAGGCGCGTGGGTTGCCGTAGCCGTAACTCTGCGCGCCGCCCATGCCGGTGGCCACCACGCCGCCAACAGTCGCGCGCCCGTCGTCCGGCGGATCGAGCGGCAACCATTGCCCGGCGCGCATGGTCGCTTCATTTAGTTCCGCCAGCGTCATGCCCGCTTCGACAGTGGCGATCAGATCAGCCGGTTCATGTCTGAGCATGCGGGTCAACCGGCGGGTCGTGATGATGATATTCGTGCCGGTGAGCGCGTTGCCCGCATCGAGCCATGTCGCTGCGCCCGCCGGCACAACCGGCAAGCCGTCGCGCGCGGCCAGACTCATGACTGCGCCGGCCTCTTCCACTGTTGCGGGCGCGACTGTGAGCATCTGCTCAGTTTGCGTGACCTGTTCTGCGCCGACGAGTGCGGCGAGTTGCCGGCGCACGGTCTCAATGTTGAAGACTGAGCGAATTGAAGGCGTCTGCGGCGGCGTAGGCAGGTTAAGCGGGGGAGTTGGCTTTAGCGCCGTTACTGCGTCGGCCGGTTGGAGGCGCGCGACAGCACGCGCTTCGCCGCAACCGCGCGGCGCGGGAATGATCTTGCCCGGGTTGCACAGCCCTGTGGGGTCGAAGGCGGCGCGCACTTGCAGCATCGTCGCGAGATCATCGGCGGAGAAGATGAGCGGCATGTACGCGCTCTTATCCAACCCGATGCCATGTTCGCCCGTGAGCGTACCGCCGGCGCGCACGCAGGTCTCTACGATCTCTCTGTTCGCCGCTTCCACCCGGCGCACTTCATCCGCGTCGCGCCGGTCGAAGCAGAGGATCGGATGCAAATTGCCGTCGCCCGCGTGAAAGACGTTGGCCAGACGCAGCCGATATTTCGCGCCGATGCGATATGTTTCCGCAAGCACTTCGGGCAGACGCGAGCGCGGCACGACCGCATCTTGCAACATCATGTCGGGCGCGAGCCGGCCCATCGCGCCGAACGCGCCCTTGCGCGCGGCCCAGAGTTTTTTGCGCTCTTGCTCATCCAGCGCGTGCCGCACTTGTCGCGCGCCATGCGTGCGACAGATCGCTTCGGCTTGCGCGGCTTCGGCATCAAGTCCGGCCTCAAGTCCGTCTAACTCGATGAGCAGCGCGGCTTCGGCATCGAGCGGCAGACCGGCGGCGAAGACGCTCGCCTCCACCGCACGGATCGTCGCGCCGTCAACCATCTCCAACGCGGCGGGCACAAGTCCGGCCGCGATGATCGCGGAGACAGCGCGACTCGCATCGTTCACGTCGGTGAAATCCGCGAGCAGCGTGCGGACAGACTGCGGCAGCGGCACGAGTCGCACGGTCGCTTCGGTCGCAATCCCGAATGTGCCTTCCGAGCCGACGAAGACGCCGAGTAGATCATACCCAGACGCGTCCGCGCCCGCGCCGCCGAGATCGATAATCGCACCATCGCTCAGCACGACGCGCGCACCAATGACATGATCGGTCGTCGTGCCGTACTTCAGACAGTGTATGCCGCCTGCGTTCTCCGCGATGTTGCCGCCGATGGTGCAAGTCACGCCGCTCGAAGGATCGGGGACGTAGTGCAGTCCATGCGGCGCGACCGCGCGCGACAGTTGCGCGTTGACGAGTCCGGTCTGAACGACAGCAAGGCGGTTGTCCACATCAACTTCCAGCACGCGGCGCATGCGTGCCAACTCAATCGTGACGCCTTGATCGAGCGCGAGCGCGCCGCCCGACAGACCTGTGCCCGCGCCGCGCGGCGCGAACGGCACACCGGCCCGCGCAAGTTCCTGCACCACGGCTGCGGTCGCCTCCGTGCTGGTCGGGAAGACGACGGCACGCGGGCGATGCCGATACTGCGTTAGCCCGTCGCACTCATAGACGAGCAACTCGTCAGGCTCTGAGATAACGTTGTCAGGGCCGGCGATGGCGCGTAGGTGTTGAACGAGCTGATCCACGTATGATTTTGCCGGAAGTTGCTTTGAAATTTTGCTCGGCCGGGCGCGAGCGATGATACACTACGCGCCCGGTCAGCACGTAACTGCAACTAACTACGCCGAAGAGTGCTTCGGATTCTATTGCGGCTCTGCCGCCCGATGTGCGGAAAGGCTGGGCCTTTCCGTCACAGGACTTTACGCATGATTCCGGCAAGGCTACGCCTTGCCAAAGGTCGAGGCATAGCCTCTCCTTGATAAGTCAATAAGTAACGAGCCGGAAAGGCCCAGCCTTTCCGCACATCAAGGCGGCAGAGCCGCAAGCTGATCGCCGGTTTTCAATTGGCGCGCACGCATGCTCCTATGAGCTTAACTTCAATTTTCTCGCTCTTTGTCGCCGCGTGTCTCATGAGTGTCGTCACTCCAACTCCAGCCGCTAGCCAGCCGTTGACGGCCGATCTCATCATCATTAACGCCAACGTCCACACGATGGACAAGACGCAGCCGACGGCCGAGGCAGTCGCGGTCTACGGCAATCGTATCGTCGCTGTCGGTACGTCTGACGAGATCAAGCGCATGGCCGGCACACGCACGCGCACGATTGACGCGCACGGCGCGCTTGTCCTGCCGGGCTTCAACGACGCGCACGTGCATTTCATCGACGGCGGCTTTCATCTCGCCAGCGTCAGCTTGCGCGATGCAAACAGCCCTGCCGAGTTTGCCGAGCGCATCGGACAGTTCGCCGCGAAGACGCCGAAAGGGCGCTGGCTCACCGGCGGCGATTGGGATCACGAACGTTGGCCCGGCGCGCCGCTGCCGACGAAAGAGTTAATTGATAAGTTCACGCCCGACAACCCGGTCTTCGTCAACCGCCTCGACGGGCACATGTCTTTGGCGAACAGCGCGGCGTTAAAACTCGCGGGCGTGACGCGCGAGACGAAAGACCCGCCGGGCGGATTGATCGTCCGCGACCCGCAGACGGGTGAGCCGACGGGCGTGCTCAAAGATGCCGCGATGGGTTTCGTCAACGCGAAGATTCCCGATCACTCGCTTGATGAACTACTCGACGCCCTGCGCGCGGCAACCAACCATGCAGCGAGCCTCGGCGTGACGAGCGTGCAGGACATGTCCGCAGGCGACGACGTGGCCGTCTATCAACTGCTCGCGCGGCGCGGCGAGTTGAAGACGCGCGTGTATGCCGTCCGCTCGCTGACGACGTGGGAGGCGCTGCGCCGCGTCGGCGTGCTGCATGCGTTCGGCAACGATCTGATCCGCATCGGCGGCTTGAAAGGTTTCGCGGACGGTAGTCTCGGCTCGACCACCGCGCTCTTCTTCGAGCCGTACATGGACGCGCCGGCGATGCGCGGTCTGCTGGGCGACGAGATGCAGCCCGAAGGCGCGATGCTCGAACGGGTCAAAGGCGCGGACGCGGTCGGCCTGCAAGTGATGATTCACGCCATCGGCGATGCGGCGAACGATAAGATTCTCTCCATCTACGAACAGGTCGCGCGCGC
>JBBRYU010000247.1:0-6089 GCA_038237345.1 Pyrinomonadales bacterium | reverse complement strand
CCCCGCCGCTCGCGCACGGCGGCCAGCATGCGCGCGAAGACTTCATCAACTGACTGCTCGGTCGTGTCTATGACGACGGCATCCTCGGCGATGGCGAGCGGCGAGTCGGCGCGGGTCGAGTCGCGCTGGTCGCGCGTGTTGATGTCGGCGAGCGTCTCGGCGAAAGTTAAGCCGGACTCTTTGCGCTTGTCCTCTTCGTGACGCCGCTGCGCGCGGGCTTCGGGCACGGCCGTGAGAAAAAATTTCACGTCGGCGTGCGGGAAGACGACCGTGCCGATGTCGCGCCCGTCGAGGACGACGCCACCGCCACGTGCGCCCAACTCGCGCTGTCGCCGCACAAGATCGCGCCGCACCGCCGGGATAGTTGAGATGACTGACGACAACCGCGTGATCTGTTCCGTACGAAGTTCTGCCGTCACGTCGCGCTCGTCGAGCAGCACGCGCAGACTGTCCGGCTCGCCCACCAGTTCCACCTGCGCCCGCGCGGCCACCTTCGCGACCGCCGCTTCATCCATCGCGCTCACGCCCGCTGCGACCACCGCCAGCGCCACCGCCCGGTACATCGCGCCCGTGTCGATGTAGAGCAAGCCCAACTCGCGCGCGAGCATCTTACCCAAGGTGGATTTACCCGCGCCCGACGGGCCGTCAATCGCGATGATCAAAGGTTGCGTCATTAGTTGCCGAGTACTGCGCGTAGAGCCGTGAGCGCAGTCTCAATGTCCGCGCTGCTCACGTCGTAATGCGTGACCATGCGTATGGCCGTGCCGAAGCCGGAGGCGCGCACGCCGCGCTCGCCGAGTTGCGCGCAGATTTCGTCGGCCGCGCGGCCCGTGCCTGCTACGTCGAAAATGACGATGTTGGTGACGACCTGTGCGACATCAATCTTGATGCCCGGCAACTCCGCGACGCCCGCGGCCAAACGGCGCGCGTTCGCGTGATCTGCCGGCAGTTGCTGCGGCGACTCGGCCAACGCGACGAGACCAGCCGCCGCCAGCACGCCCGCCTGGCGCATGCCGCCGCCCAACACCTTGCGCCAGCCCCGCGCCTCCGCGATGAACGCGCGCGTGCCCAACAGTAGCGAGCCGACCGGCGCACCCAAACCCTTCGAGAGACAGAACATGATGGAATCAGCAGGACGCGCGAGCGCGGCAACCGATTCGCCGAGCGCGGCAGCAGCATTGAAGATACGCGCGCCGTCCAGATGCACGGGCAGGTTCAGCGCGTGCGCCTGCGCGCAAATCTCTTCGGTGCAGGCGCGCGGGTAGACTGTGCCGCCCGCGAGGTTGTGCGAATTCTCCAGCGCGACGAGGCCGGTCGGCGCGACGTAGTACGCGCTGTTGACGTGCAGGCCCGCCGCAATGTCGGCCCACGTGAGAATGCCTGTGCCGTCCGTGCTTTTGACGGGACGCGCAAGCGTGCCCGATACGGCCGCCATCGCTGCCATCTCGAAGTTGAAGATGTGCCCGCGCTCCTCGATGACGACCTCCGTGCCCGGCCGCGTGTGCAACTTGACGGCGATCTGATTGCCCATCGAGCCGGTCGGGACGAAGATGGCCGCTTCTTTCTCGAAGATTTCGGCCGCGCGCTCTTGCAGGCGATTGACGGTCGGGTCTTCGCCGTACACGTCGTCGCCCACCTCGGCTTCAGCCATCGCGCGCCGCATCGCAGGCGTCGGTTTCGTCACAGTATCGCTGCGCAGATCGATCATGATGTTCAACTATTAGCTCTTAAACAAATGCGGCTAAGACTTCATTCGAGAGCAGCACGCCTGTCGTAGTCAGGCGCAGACAGTCATCGCTTAACTCGATCAAGCCCGCCTCGCTGAAGCGTTGCAGGTCTGCGCCGTGAGTTGCGCGCACGTCAGTGCCGAAGTGCGCGCGGTATTCCGCGAGATTAACGCCGCGCATCAAACGCAGACCGAGAAAGAGCGCTTCCGCGCCGACCTCGCGCTCGTCAAGCGCGACTGTTTCAACGACCACGCTCCCCTGTCGCTCGATCAGTTCGACATAGCGTGCGGTGTCGCGCTCATTCGCCCAACGCAGCCGCGCGCCGTCGTAGGAGTGCGCGGAGCAGCCGAAGCCATAATAGGGCGCGCCCGTCCAGTATTTCACGTTGTGGCGTGATGCATAACCGGGACGGCAGAAATTAGAAATCTCGTAATGCTCGTAGCCGGCCTCGGCGGTGCGCGCAAGCAGCAGGCGATACATCTCGGCGGCGGTGTCCGGGTCGGGCTGCGGCCACATACCGCGCGTGATCTGCTCGGCGAGCGGCGTGCCTTCGTGGACTTCGAGCAGGTAGAGCGACAGATGTTCGGGCGCGAGCGCGAGCGCCTCGTCCATGTTGTGCGCCCATTGCGCGATGGTCTGGCCGGGCAGACCAGCAATGAGATCGAAGCTGATGTTATCGAAGCCTGCGGCGCGCAAGTGCGCGAATGTCCGGCGCGCGTCAGCGGCCGTGTGCGTGCGCCCCAGGCGGCGCAGTTGTTCGTCGTCGAACGTTTGCAGCCCGAAGCTCGCGCGATTGACGCCGAGCGCGCGATAGGCGCGCAACGTGTCGGGCGTAACCGTGCCGGGGTTCATCTCCATCGTCACTTCCACGTTTGGTGCGACGCGGAAGCGTGCATGCACGGCACGCAAGATAGCTTCGAGTTGCGCGGGCGTGAGCAGACTGGGCGTGCCGCCCCCGAAGTAGATGGTGTCCACGTCCTGCGGTTCTGTATGGTCGCTTATCTCTGCGACCAATGCGCGCACGTAGCGCTCCGCGAGGGGTTCGTGATACGTGCCGGTGGCGAAGTCGCAGTAGGAGCAACGCGCGCGACAGAAAGGGATGTGGCTGTAGATACCTGCTGGCTGCATTGGAAGCGTGGATTATAACACGCGCGGACGGCAGGCAGATGTCGCACGCAAAGATGCTAAGGCCGGACGCAAAGAGGTTGAATGATTTTCTTTGCGTCCGGCCTTAGCGTCTTTGCGTGCGATTTTTTATGTTGCGTCTATCTCACCGCACCGGGCAGACGCTTGAGACTGCCGTCGCCGCTCGTGCGTGTGCCGCGCGCGACGCGCTCGACTTCGGCGAAGGCGCGCAGCAGATTCTCGCCCAACACTTTGCGCACGTCCTGCTCGCTATAACCGCGCCGCAAGAGTTCGTAAGTGATGTTCGGCAGGTGCGCGATGTCGTCCATGCCGGCGGGCAGGTCGGGCACGCCGTCGAAGTCCGAACCGATGCCGACGTGATCTATGCCGGCGACTTTGGCGATGTGGTCTATGTGATCGATCAACAACGAGAGCGGCACTTTCGGGATCGGATTCGCGTCATTCAGCTTCTTCAGTTCTCCATCCAGCCGCGCCTGATCATCTTTATATTGCAGCCGCAAAGCGTCGCGCTGTGTCTTCAGACGATCATCGCGCGTGCGGTCGGCGTCGTAATACTCCTGACTGAGAAACGCCGGATAGAAGTTGACCATCACGACGCCGCCTTTCTCGCCGATGCGCCGCAGCAGGTCGTCGGGGATGTTGCGCGGGTGGTTTGAGAAGACGCGCGCCGACGAGTGCGAGGCGATGATGGGCGCGGTCGAGATGTCGAGCACGTCGCTCATCGTCTTGTCGGAGACGTGCGACACGTCCACGATCATGCCGATGCGGTTCATCTCGCGCACGACCTCGCGCCCGAAGTCAGTCAAGCCATTGTGCTTCGGCGTGTCGCGCGAAGAGTCGGCCCAATCGTTAGTGTTATTGTGCGTCAGCGTCATGTAGCGCACGCCGAGCCGATAAAAATCGCGCAGTGCGAACAGCGAATTCTCAATCGCGTGCCCGCCTTCGATGCCCATGAGCGACGCGACCTTCCCCGCCTTCTTCGCGCGGCGGATGTCGGCGACCGAAGTGGCCAGCAGCATCTGCTGCGGGTAACGCTCGATTGAGCGATAGACCCAATCGATCTGCTCCAACGCACGCCGCGCCGAACCACCCTGCTCCGCGTATTTTTTATCGACATAGATAGAGAAGAACTCCGCCGTCAACCCGCCCTCCTTCATGCGCGCGAGGTCTGTGTGATACTTGCCGGCGGACGGCTGGCCGATGTCGTAGTCCTCGTCCTCCATCATTGTCGTGATGTCGTTGTGCGTGTCCACGACGATGGCGTTGCGATGGAGTTTCAACGCCCGTTGCCACAATTTCTCGTCGCGCTGACCGGGCAACGGTGGCACGTTGCGCTCTTTGACCGGCGTGACCGGCGGCGTTCCTTGCACAGTCTGCGCTGAAATTGTTTGCGTAATTATTGACGTTGCGAAGATGAAAATAAGAAGCGCAGAGGAATAGCAATGAGGGGTCTGCTTGTTCACCATAATTATGCCTTAGCTTGGCTAAGCTGCTCTTGATTTCCTGTAATCGCCATCAGCGATTAGCGGCGCACGTCCGGGATTGCGATTGTAAGTATAAACCCAACTATTAATCTTGCGCCCATCGCGCAGGCGCACAGGCACTTTCATCCGCACGAAAAGACTTTCTTTTGGCTCGGTAGGATCATAGCCTTCATAGGAATCGAGCGCGGTCAAAACTGCGGGGTCGGCGGGCAACTCAAACACCTCTCCGGCAATCTTCGTGTCAGCATCCATATCAAGGATCGCGCCGGGATATTCACCGAGATCATAAAGTTTCCCATGAACATAAGCCGGCCCAATCCGACGCAGTTGCTGCACAACGCTAACCATATCAGCCCCCGCCTCGGCGGGTAACAACGTGCCATAGACAAATAGGTACTTACTCATTTGATTCGCCTTTGGAAATTTGCGGAGTCTCATATTTGGGCAACCTATCAATGACACTTGAGCTTGTGCGGGATGCTAAATACCTACGGAGTTTCTCATATCCCTTATCCTCTTTATTGATGTAGTCTCGCACTGTTTATGCGAATCAAGAGTAGAAATTCGCGCCTGTTGAAAACAAAGGACTTATGAAATAGTCCTGCTAGCTTTTGCGCGAAGGCAGACTGTAAGTTGTTGATTCTTCGTGCCTGAATTCTACGCTTGATTCGCATTGTTTCTAATTTATCCAAGCAATTGAAGTAATATCCAAATGAATCCTCTACATCTTGGCCATTTAATTGCTTAGCTTCTGTAAAGATAACGATGTGTTCAAAGAAATTAAGATAGTCAGTAAACTCGGAGGCTTCTTCGTTAACCAACTGGTTGACCTCAGTCAAATCAGCGGGGCAGTCGAGTATATCCCGAACTTTCTTATAGCGATCAGTTTCATAGAATTTCTCGTAGAAGGTTGAAGCCCATCGTGCTTGCTCAAGACGCGAATTCTTGCGGTAAGTAAGATACGCACCGATCACAGCCCCACTAGCAAAAGCGTAATACGCCATTTCAAAAATGCTCTTCCAAGATTCTAAGGGCATAGCTACTATCTCATGGGGTAAGGGTTCTGCGACTTGAAGGTAATAGTGCATCCAAGTCGTTTTGGCGTCAAGCAGTTCTGTGATGGACAACTGGCTTGCACAACGTATAATGCTGGCCGTTATAACGCTTCCCCAAGTCCAAGCTCACGCCAAAGGAGCCGAGCGTTCAGCGTTTATGTCCACGCCGACGACGAACATCGAATCAACCTTACATGAAGAGCGCATCTTCGCGCCGACGCCGGAATTCTCCGCCCGTGCGCATGTTGGCTCAATGCGTGCGTTGGAGGAGTTGCGCGCAGAGGCCGAGCGCGATCCCGAAGCATTCTGGGCGCGCATGGCGGAAGAGTTGAGTTGGTTCAAACGTTGGGACACGGTGCTCAAGTGGGACGCGCCGCACGCGGAGTGGTTCGGCGGCGGCGAGTTGAACATCTCTTACAACTGCTTAGACCGGCATCTCACGTCTTGGCGACGCAATAAGGCCGCGATCATCTGGGAGGGCGAGCCGGGCGAGCAACGCACGCTCACCTATCAACAACTGCATCACGAGGTCTGCCGCTTCGCCAACGTGTTGAAGCGCGCGGGCGTCGTGCAAGGCGACCGGGTTGCGCTTTATCTACCGCTCATTCCTGAGTTGGCCATCGCGATGCTCGCGTGCGCGCGGATCGGCGCGACGCACTCGGTCGTCTTCGGCGGCT
>JBBRYU010000246.1:0-6102 GCA_038237345.1 Pyrinomonadales bacterium | reverse complement strand
CTCCGGCTGAAATCAACCAGCACGGGCCAATGCCTCACACTCCGGAAGTGCGCATGGCCAGAGCAATCACAGGCGGGGTTTGTGCAGTTGTAACCGTAAGGGGTTTGAACTAAGGCGGCGCGACAACGCGGGCAACAAAACAATGGCTCAATTTCTACCAGACTTAACAGGGTCATAGCACGTGTTCAACGCCAAATTTTCAGAGCGACCGATAATCTCATTCTCAGCGGGTGCTGACAAAGGCCGGAGTGCTCCGTTGACGAATGCAGGGCAACCTATCTGAGACCCTATCGGCCCGGATGAAACTCGTGCTCAGTCCGGCCCTTACATCGTTCCGGTCTGCGACTGCTTAGAATTTAGTCACTTGGACACGCACGTCCGCCGTCGCCGGGTCAACCGTCCGCGCAGGGGCGAGATTGCAGCGTCTGACCTTGACCGTGTCTGCGGCGGAGATGAAGCCGAAGAATGTTGTCTTCGCGTCAGCGCTTGCCAGCGCGTTGGGTATGCCGAGGCTAACCACATCGCCGTCGGCCGCGCCTGTCACCCGCACAGCAAATTCCTCGCAACTGTTCGCCGCGAGGGCTGTGAAGTCGAGGCGCGCGGTCGCCGCCAGCAACTGCCGTAGCGCCGTGCCGCCGCCGATGGTGGGCGTCGTCAGGTTCGGCGCGGTCGCCAGCACCAGACTACCTGTGCCGGTCTGGTTCGTCGTCGTCAGCGCCGGGCCGCCTGCAATGGAGAGACCCGTCCCAAGATAGCCGCTGCGCCATTTGAGACTGCTTGAACCGAGATCGATGGTGTTTGTCCTCGCGGGTAAAGCATGCAGCCCAAAGACCGCATTCGCGCCAAGCGTCAGCGCCTCGCCCGCATAGGCGTTGTAGAGCACAATGTCGGCACCGATATCGGTGCGCGGCTGAATAACAAGCGAACCGTCCGGGTGCGCGCCGACACTACTGGTCGTTCTAATACCACTCCCAATTCCTGTTGAGACTCCTGAATAAACACGCCCGAATGTGATGTCGCTTGTCCCGGAACCAATTGGATCCGTGCCGGCACTACCACTAATAATCGTCGTGGCCAACTTGTTTGTAACAAAACCGCCGCCGACGAAGTTACCCATTAGATTAGGGCCGATCATGCCGCTTACGTTGTAAGCCTGTATGCCTTCAAAGTCATTGCCAAGCATGTTCGCGCCATAAACGTAGCCGGTGGCTGCCGTTGACGTGATGCCATTCAGACCCTCAAAGCGATTGCCCGTGATCGTCACTGCAGTAGCGTTCTCTAACGCAATGCCCCACTGTCCTGTCCGACCATAATTAGCAAAACGGTTATTGATGATGGTCAGCCCGTAGCAACCCGTGAAGGCCATCATCGGATCGTTACCTGGCGTGCCGTCATTACCGTCGCCCAGCCAGTTGTTCTCAACATGGATCGCCCAGTTGCTTCCCATGCCTTTGATGGCGCGCGTCGGCCCGCCCCAGCCGTCGCTCGTAGCGGGATTAAAGCCATCCTCGAAGTTATTATTAGAGATGTCCCACGCCTCTGCGCCGGGGGCTAAGTAGATAGGATAATTAGACAACACCTTGAAGATGTTCTCGCTGACTTTTATGACCGCGACGGTGGAACTGCCCGACGAAATACCATAGGTCATGTGGTAGAAGATATTCTTCTCGATCGTCGTATCAATCGTGTGGGCCAGCGAGATGCCCGCGTTGGCGTGGCGCGCGGTGAACGTGCCCGCCAGAACTAGGTTATTGAAGCGGTTGTAACCGGGGTCGGAGTTGGCGCCAATACCTGTCTCCTCCAACTGCCACCCGCTATGCAACACGTCGCCGGTAAACGCGGCGTTGGTGTAGAGTATTTTGAACCCATCAAAGTTTAGCCCATGCCCGGAGCGAAGAGTGATGAGGTTTGCCGGCGCACCTGTGAAGATCAGGTTGGGCTTGACACCTAAACTATGATTCCCTTCACCTTTGATGTTGACGTTCTGGAAACCATCCATGTTCAGACTACCCGCAAGGACATAGCCATACCGCGCACGCACGTCAAGCGTGCCGCCGCCCGCGCCGTTCAAGGCCGTCAGCGCCGCCTGCACCGCCGCCGTCGAGTCGGTGTTGCCCGCGCTGTAATCGTCTTGCGCGCCCCACCACTTCGGGTCAACCGTCTGCTGTGTGCGCAACACAACCCTGCCGGGGCCGGCGAAGTGTTGCCGCCCATCGCTCATGACCGCGCTCTGGAAGGTGACGGACTGGCCAGCGGCAATGGTCAACAACCCAGCTCCTTGTAAGATGACATTCACGTTCGCGGGAATGCTCTTACCGGCAGTCACACTGAGCGGGGACGAGACGGTCAACGTGCCGCCCGTGCCGGTGAGTGCATCGACGGCCGCCGCGAAGCTGGCGTAGTTGGCGGCGTTCGTCTCGGTGGCGCGCTGAGAGTTACTCGCTGCTATTGTCTGTCCGGTCAACGCGGGAGGCGACGAGTCAATGCCTTGCCCCTTGTTGACGGCGGCGAGGGCGAAGGTGAGCAACGACACGGCAGCGACGCGAATAAGAATCTCGTTGGGATTTATCATTTGGGGTGGCGGGAGGTCTTAGTTTGATGCAGGTCTAAGTAGAAACCAACGTTGGGCATAATCCAGAATGATCCAGGACCAAACGAAATGCTCTGGCCGTGTTTCTCAGACAGCAGCGCGAAGCAGCCTTGCAACCGAAATTGCGTGACACGCACGTTTCGGTTGCGGCTTTCCTAATCCGGCCCAAGATGGCGGATGCATCGCGCAATTCGCTGTAACACGTCAGGATCCGCAGCTCGTTTCCGCCCAGAACGTGGATCCGATTCCATGCAATTTACACGTTCTGCGGCGCACGATCCGTCGCCCTCACTGCGGCCACCTGCGGTCGCGCGGCGGCCTCGCGTTGTCGGGTCGCGAGTTGGCGTGCCCGCCGCTGTTCGCGGCGCTCTTTTAAGAGCGTATAACCGACTGAGACGAATATGAAGTAGAAGATTAATAATTGCGCTCGTTGTCGATAGGCCGTGCCCACGTTGCCTTGAAAGACCGAGTAGGTCAACGTCAGCATCAGCGTGAACAAGAGAATGGGCAGTGCCTGCCGCAGCCGGTAGCGCAAGGTGAACCACAGCCCCAGCACGAGCAATGGAAAGCAACTCCACCAGACGATCATCTCAGGTAGAGTAATCGTCTGCCGCAGGCTCGTGACCTGCCAGGGAAATGGTGCGAAAAGGAGATAGATCACACCCAGCGGGATGGCGCTCAACGCGCCCTCGCTCGTCGACACGTCAATATCTCTAGCAAAGCCGGACTCAGCGCGCCGCGACATGTCTAGGCGCGAGCGCTGGAGGATTTCGAGGTTGCCGAACGTCGCATATTGCGTGGTCGCCCGCTTCAAGATACCAAACTGCACCAGCACCAGGCCGACGCAGACGATGATGACTATATGCTGCAGAAAACTCCGTGTCGTCAGCGGCCGTTGCCCGATTATGAAGGCCCCGCAGGCCGCCGCCGCCACCATGTAGAAGACGTAGAAGCGCAGGCTCAGTAGTCCCAGCATCGCGCCGAGTAGCAGCACGAAATATCCGACATTCAGTTTCGTTGTGAGTCGAAGCGTCGCCAGCATTGCCAAAGCCAACAGGAAGATGATCGGCGCGTCTTTCAGACCCTGCGAGGACCACAGGAGCATGGACGGAAAAAAAGCGATTAACAGTGCGGTCATGCGCGCCACCTGCCGGTTCTCGAAAATGTGTTGCGCGCACAGATATAGCGGCAGGATGGTCAAAGCGCCGAGCACCGCGTTGACGAACTGCACCGCCAGCATGTTGCGCCCCACCAGCGCGTAGATCGCGGCGACCAGATAAGGCATACCGTAAAAGTTCTGCCCCGCCATGCCCCGCATGACTACCTCGTAGCTCAGCTCGCCGCGCCAGACCTTGAGCAGTGAGTCGCCAAGGCTGTCGTACGCTAGTGCATCACCGCCAAAAAACTCTTGAAGATCGAAGAGAAAGGTACACGTGCCGAGCACGACGCGCAGCAGCAGCGCGACGACGAACAATTGGGACAAGAAGCTGCGATCCACGCCAGCGCGCGCGATTGCCAACAGCGCCAACGCCGCGAGTACCGCGCACAGCAGCACGGCCGCCGCTCCGTAGCCCGGCACCAGAATGATGATCGCGACGCAGAGGGATAGCGTCGTTACTCCCAGCAGACCGTTCACGAATGTTTACCGCGTCGAGTGGCTTAAGCGAGGGCGGACGCCAGCTGCCTTGCGCCGCACCGTAGGGTTCAATAGGCGCGCACTATCTCAGAACCCAGACTCTTCTGCAAGTCCTCGACCATCTTTCCCAACTCCTTCTACCTTTCGCGCCGCCAGCGTTGTAGCGCCGCAATCCAAGGTCCATCTCGTAGGCCGTCTGCCGCGCGGCTTACCGCCTTAGTTTTCGTTCCTCGCTGCGCTCTTTGTACAGCAAAGCACCGCCACAAACATGAAATAGAACACCAATAACTGCGCCCGCTGCCGGTACGCCGTGCCCATGTTGCCGTGAAGGATCGAGTTCACCAACGTTAGCATGAGGTGAACAACGCGAGTGGCCGCACGGTGAAAGACATACGTCAGCGTGAACCACAGCACACCGGCGGCAGGCCGTCACCCACGAGGCCCACGCTGATCACCAGACGGCCAACCCTAAGAAATGCCCAGAATCCAGTTCGCAACTCAGATCGCGCCAGGAACTGCGAGGACTCCCTTTCCGCTTCGTGCGCCGCCGCCGGTAGCTTAGAGCGGCGGCGACTACTTATCAGTTTCCGCCGCTGCGGCCCGATTGGCGGCGAAATAAGTAATGGCGCGTTCTAAACCGGCGCGCAACGGAATGGAAGGTGTCCAGTCGAGCAACTGCTGTGCGCGCGTAATGTCGGGTTTGCGCTGCCGCGGATCATCCTTCGGCAAGGGTAGGAACTTGAACGTCACCGCCACCTTACACAACTGCGCGATTTCTTCCGCCAATTGGCGCATCGTGAACTCCCCAGGATTGCCCAGGTTCACCGGCTCATAGACGTCAAACTCCGGATGCGCGCTCTCCGCCACATTCATCAACCGGATCAACCCCTCTACCAAATCGTCCACATAACAGAACGACCGGGTCTGCTCACCCGTGCCGTAGATTGTCAGCGGCTCGCCTTTGAGCGCCTGCACGATAAAGTTCGACACTACGCGCCCGTCATGCTCCAGCATGCGCGGCCCATAGGTATTGAAGATGCGCGCGATGCGCGTGTCCACCCGATTCTGCCGGTGATAGTCCATCATCAACGTTTCGGCCAGCCGCTTACCTTCGTCATAACATGAGCGAATGCCAATCGGGTTGACGTGCCCCCAATAGCTCTCCGGTTGCGGGTGCAGTTCCGGGTCGCCGTACACCTCTGAAGTGGAAGCTTGCAGGATGCGCGCATGCACACGCTTGGCCAAGCCCAGCATGTTGATCATGCCCATTACGTTCGTCTTGACGGTCTTGACCGGATTGTACTGGTAATGCACGGGCGAAGCAGGACAGGCCAAGTTGTAGATTTGATCCACTTCCAACAGGATCGGCTCGGTGACATCGTGGCGGATCAACTCGAAGCGGTGTTCGTCGAGCAGGTGCAGGATGTTGGCCCGTCGTCCCGTGACGAAGTAGTCGAGGCAGATCACTTCATGCCCTGCGCCCAGCAGACGCTCGCACAGATGCGAGCCGATAAAGCCCGCCCCGCCCGTCACAAGTATTCGCACTCAGTTTCTCTCCTGCTCGGCGTAACCATGCGACAACGTGCCACGCTCCGATAATATTACTGGTCATCCTAATGTCTGCCGCCGCGACTGGCCGGTCGCCGGCGCTTTATGCGGCTTCAGCGCGTCGCGTTCGTTACCCCGTCAAAGACCGCAGCCACAAGCGGCATATTGCCCTGGAGTGAATAACGTTCGATCACTCTTCGCCGGGCCGCCGCACCCATCCGGCCGCGCAGTTCATGATCCTGCGTCAACAGACAGAGCCGGTCGTACCACTCGGCTGCCGTCTCAACCACAAACCCGCTCACGCCGTCTTCAATTACTTCACCATTCG
>JBBRYU010000245.1:0-6117 GCA_038237345.1 Pyrinomonadales bacterium | reverse complement strand
CGCCGCGCCAGCATCAACAGCCGCTTTGACCGCGCCCACCTCGCCGCGCACAATCGCCGTCACCAGCCCCGCATCGATCCGTTCGTAGCCCACGAGCGTCACGTTCGCCGCCTTCACCATCGCGTCCGCCGCCTCGATCATCGCCACCAGACCCATACATTCCACCATGCCGAGTGCTTCCATTTGTTTTCTCCTGCGCCCGCTTAAGTTTTATCAGGTCGCCAATAGCCTGCTGTTTCGCATATCACTGCAAGACAAAATTATAATGCACGAACACCCACACCTTTATCGGCTTACCATCAAGCGTCGCAGGAGCGAAGCGCGCAGCCCGCACGGCCTCTATCACTACCGGAACTAACATAGGATGGCCGCTGTACCCCTGAACAGCGACGACCTTGCCGGCTTCATCTATGACTGCGCTCACCACAATTGTCCCGCTAGCGTGCGAAGCCTTAGCTATGAACGGGTAAGGAATTCGCAACGGCGTCAATATCTTTCCATAGACGACGCCTTGCGCCTTTCCCTCCCCGGGCGATAGCACCTGTTCTTGATTTAAGAACTGGTCAACCTCGCGTGCGCCGAAGCTATCTACCGGCGTGAATTTAATCGAGCGAATAAACCGGTCGGCAGCTACCTTGCCGGGTTGCGAATTGTCCGTGGCGATCTGTGTTTTGACAGTCACGGTGTACACACGTTGCTCAACCAAGCAAAGTAAAGACTGGATCGTCTCGCCCGGCCCGGTCGCGATTTTGAGCGCCCGCGCCGGATAGCCTTGGAATTGACCGGGCTGCTCGGCGAGTAATTGCCCTTTGAAAGTCGCTACCGTCGCATCGCGCACCTCATCAAATAAGGTCTTGAGCGGCCGTGGCTCGCTTGGCTGCGGCAACTCGAAATAGCTCACGGCATAGTCGTTCGCGCTGTCGTGTAACATATAACTGTGCGTCTTGAAAGTTTGTGCGCCGATCTGCATTTGGGCTTTAGCCTCTTTCGGCTTGCTCGGCAGCAGCATGACGAAGCCGGCCTCGGCCGGCCTAAATTCCTGCCAAGCATCCTTAGTGTCCGTCTGGGTCGGCATCATCTGATGCCGGCTATCTTGCGCCGGACAGATTAGTACGCTCGCCAAGCAAACCGTAAGGAGGTAACAGATACGCACCAGATTCGACATCAACATTCTCTTAATACTTCGTTCATAGCGCGGCCCGCTATCAAGCCTATGCGCGAGTGTCCGCCTAAAGCTCGCGTTTCAGATAGAGGACATCGTAGCTAGTTTCCGGCGTCGTATGCACGACTGTGGCAGCGAGTTCCCAACCGTCCGGCCAGACCTGTTGTAGATAACTCCAGACCTCCGGACAACTCGCAAACGGATCGCTCGCTCCGGCCGCTTCCGCAAGTGACACGTGCCCTTGCCAGTCGCCGTTGACGAACGTCACGTGCCCCGATTGCACGTTGCAAACTTTATAATCGTACATTCGTGTCATGAGTTTGTCCGTCCGTAACTACTGACTGATCGCGATCTAATTCCGCAGTGAATGGATCGGCGCGGGGATGCGCCCGCCGCGCCGGATGAAGTCGGCGCAGCCAAACTTGTTCACCGGCATGACGGGCGCGGTGCCGAGCAGGCCGCCGAACTCGACCGCGTCGCCCACGTCTTTGCCCGGCACGGGGATGATGCGCACGGCCGTCGTCTTGTTGTTCATCACGCCGATGGCCATCTCGTCGGCGATGATCGCGGCGATAGTCTCGGCGGAAGTCGAGCCGGGCACGGCGATCATGTCGAGTCCGACGGAGCAGACGCTTGTCCACGCTTCGAGTTTCTCTAACGTCAACGCACCCATGCGCGCCGCTTCGATCATACCCGCATCTTCCGAGACCGGAATGAACGCGCCGCTCATGCCGCCAACCGCGCTCGACGCCATCGCGCCGCCTTTCTTCACTGCATCGGTCAGCAAGGCCAATGCCGCCGTCGTGCCCGGCGCGCCCGCGCGCTCGAAGCCGAAGCCTTCGATGATCTCCGCGACCGAATCGCCGGGCGCGGGCGTCGGCGCAAGTGAAAGATCAATGATGCCGAAGTTCAAACCCATGCGTCTGGCCGCTTCGCGCCCGACCAGTTCACCGGCGCGTGAGAGTTTGAAGGAGAGTTTTTTGATCAACTCGGCTAGTTCGTCTAACGGCAGATCGCGTGGCGCATGATGCACCGCATGATTGACGACGCCGGGGCCGGAGACGCCGACATTGATCACCGCTTCCGGTTCGCCGACGCCGTGAAACGCGCCCGCCATGAACGGATTGTCCTCGACCGCGTTGGCGAAGCAGACGAACTTCGCACATGCGAGTCCGCCCTGTTCGCGCGTCAACTCCGCCGCCTCTTTGATCAACTCACCCACGCGCCGCACCGCGTCCATATTGATGCCTGCGCGCGTCGTCGCCACGTTCACCGACGAACAGAGTCGTTTGGTCGTCGCCAACGCTTCTGGGATTGAATCAAGGAAAATGTTTTCGGTATCTGTCCAGCCCTTATGCACGAGCGCGGAATAGCCGCCGATGAAGTCCACGCCCACGCGCCCCGCCGCTTCGTCAATCGCGCGGGCGAGTTGCACGCAGTCGCCGGCCGAGCGCGCCGCGCCCGCGACGAGCGACGCGGGCGTGATCGAGATGCGCTTGTTGGCGACGCGAATACCGAACTCGTCCGCGATCTCGTCAACGGTGGCGACGAGCCGCGCCGCCGTGCGTTCGATCTTCACGCGCACAAGTTCGCACGTGCGCGCGATTGTTTCGGCCGCGCAGTCGCGCAAAGAGAGACCGAGCGTGACGGTGCGCACGTCAAGGTGCTCCATCTCGGTCATCCTGATGGTCTGCAAGATTTCGGCCTGCGTGTATGGCATGTGTGTTTGTGTGCGCGCCTAACCGAGGATGTGGCTGAAGAGTAGAATGAGTAGAAAAAGCACGAACAGCGCGATGGCGATCAAGATGAAGCGCAGCGTCGAATCGTCGGGCGTATCATTGAGCAACACAAACGACACTTCATGCTGCCGCTCGTTGCGCCCGCGCTCCTGCTCGCCTTTAGCGCGCTCTGTCTGCTCGTCCTGTGCTGGCTGCGGCTGCTCGTTGCGCGCCTGCTCCTTCGCTTGCATCTCGACCCGCACCTGCGCCGCGACCACCCGCAAGTCTGCCTTCTGCTTGCCCGGCAGGACGGTCGCGCCGTATTTCTCTGCCGCCGCCTTAATTCGCGCCTGATGGCGCGCCAACTCGTCTGAGATCGCCAGATACTCTTCGCCGGAGAAGGCCCGCGTGCGGTTGACCGCGTCCGCCGCCGGCTTCTCCTCCACAGGCGGGGGCGTGGCCGGGTTGTCCGCCGCGCCAGTTGCGGCCTTGCCGGCCGCCGGCGACTTGCCTATACCTGCCCCACACTGCGGACAGAAACTCGCCTGCCCGCGCACCGCCGCGCCGCAACTCACACATCGCCGTGCAATTTCCGGTTCCATAAGTCAGAGGTCAGAAGTCAGAGATTAGTGAAAGTCATTTACTGACCTCTAACCTCTGATCACTAAATTCGGTGCATAGCGTTGAAGAGGTCTTCGCGCTGGGCGTAGATGCGGACGCCGAGGTGGTCGCCGGCAGCGCGGAAGTGTTCTTTCAACTCCGTGACCGTGCGGCCCGCGCGCGACATATCGGCGATGATGACCATGGCGAACTTGCCCTGCACGACCGTCTGATTGATGTCCTCAATGCTGCACTCGGACTCGGCCAGAATCTGCGCCACGCCCGCCACGATGCCCGGATGATCCACGCCGAACACGCTCACGATCAGCCGCTCCGCCGAGCCTGCTGTCGTGCCCTTCGCCGGTGCATCGTACCGCGCGCCCGCTTTGCCGTTCGACGGCACGACCGGCTCAACCGCGCGGTAGATGTCGGTCACCAACTCCTCCACCGTCCGCTCGTCCGCGCTCGCGCCCAGACGGCCATAAACCGCCCGCGTGATGCGATAGATTAACTCTTCGTTAGCCATTTTAAGACAGTGACAAGTGACGAGTGAGAAGTTTTTAACTTGCCCCTCGTCACTTGTCACTCGTCGCTGCTTTCATGGCCTGCCGTTGTCGCCGGCCCTTAATTCATCCGCCGCCGCGCGCAACTCATCGGAAGGCGTGTCCTGCACGTCCACGCGATCCACGATGGCGACGACGGCCGCTTCAATCGCCATGTCTTGATCGCCAATGGCCGTGCGTGCGGCCTTGCCATAGGCGCACAGCACCATCTCGCCCACGCCCGCGCCCATGCGATCCGCCACGACGACGATGCTGCGCGTCGGTTCTTTGTCCAACTCAAGCGGATGCACGACGAGGAAACGCACGCCCTCCAAATCAGGCGACTTCTTCGTAGCCCAGACTGTGCCGACGACTTTAGCAAGAAACATAATCAGTTTTCAGTTTTGAGTTTTCAGTCGGCAGCGGAGGGGCTGGAAACCGAAAAACAGAAACTGTTCAGACTTTGGCGAACACTTCTGCCGGGTCGCCGAGGTCATGCGCAGAAGGGGTGATGATCGTGCGCGCGTTGACATAAATCTTTTCGCCCTTTTGCATAGCACGACGCACGTCGTCCTCAGAGACAAAATCGAGGGCCTTGTGGCCGTTCGTCGCCGCTGTCTTTGCGCCGCCGTTGCCGGCCGGTTGTGCTGTGGTCGCTATCGACTGCGCCGCGGCCGGCGTCGTGCCGCCGTTGTCGCCGGTCGGCGCAGTTGTAGATGACGCACTCACTACTGCCGGTGCATTCTGCCCGACGCCGCGCGTGGATAGGAAACGATCAACAATGGCGGCGACATCTTCGCGGCTGACACGCGCGCCGGTCTGCGCGGTGGCGACGGCGGCCGGCTGTGGCTGCGGCGCGGCGGGTATCATCACCGCCGGGCGCGCTGTTGTTGTGCGTGCAGGCCGCGCGCTCGGCACGGGGCGCGTCTCAAAGGCGACGCGCTTGATGTCCATCAGATGGAGCGGCGAGATATTGTCGGACGTGACGTTGCCGCCCCACGAGCCGCAACCCAAAGTCATCGACGGCGGCAGCGCGGTCGAGAAACCAATCGCGCCGTGCGTCGTTGGCGTGTTGACGACGACACGCGAGGCGGGCATCTCCATGCCGTAAGCCTTCGCCGTCTCGCGCGAGCGCGTGTGTATGCCGGCGGTGTGGCCCATGCCGCCGTAAGATAAAATCTCAAAACAACGCGCCGCGCCGCGCTCGACGCCGTCCTCGACATAGAACGCAAGGATCGGCGATAGCTTCTCCATCGACAGAGGATACTCGCGTCCGACGCCGCCGACTTCCGCGATCAGACAGCGCGTGCCCGGCGGCACACTGATGCCCGCCATCCCCGCGATCACGTCGACCGAGCGGCCGACGATCTGCGCATTCAAACTGCGTTGCGGCGTGACGACGATCTTGCCAAGCTTGTCCGCATCGCCCGCGCTCAGGAAGTGCGCGCCCTGCGCGATCAACTCTTCGCGCACCTGCTTGGCGACCGGCGTGTCGGCAACAATCGCCTGCTCCGAGGCGCAGATCGTGCCGTTGTCAAAACATTTGCCGGTGAGAATGTTCTGCACCGCGAGCGGCACGTCCGCCGTGCGCTCGACGAAGACCGGCACGTTGCCGGGGCCGACGCCGAACGCGGGCTTGCCCGAAGAATAGGCCGCACGCACCAGCCCGATCCCGCCCGTGGCGAGAATCACGGCCGTGCGCTTATGCTTCATCAATACTTCTGTGCCTTCGATGGTCGCGTTCGACATGCAGCCGATGGCTTCGGCCGGCAGCCCTTCTTTGACCGCGGCCTCGCGCATCACGCGCGCCGTCTCGTTGATGCACTTTGCGGCCGACGGGTGCGGCGACAACACGATTGAGTTGCGCGATTTTGTTGCGATCAGGATTTTGAAGATCGCGGTGGAGGTGGGATTAGTCGAAGGGATGATGCCGGCGACGACGCCGCGCGGGCTGGCGATCTCGATCACGTCCTTCGATTCGGCGATAACGCCGACGGTGCGCAAACCACGAAAGGCGTGCCACACGTCCTCGGCCGCGAAGCGATTTTTTTCCTTTTTATCCGCCGGGACGCCGTAGCCCGTCTCCTCGACGGCT
>JBBRYU010000244.1:0-6135 GCA_038237345.1 Pyrinomonadales bacterium | reverse complement strand
CCACATTGTATTTACGCAACAGTTCCTTGCCCTGATACTCGTGAATCTTCATCGCTTCAATCCTCACGCGCGTTTGATCAAATCAAACGCGATCAGCTCTGTTAACTTTGGTGTGGAACGCGGTCGAAGTGTAGCCGCACGACGCGCGCATCTGCAAGCCGCACAGACACAAATAGAACTGATATGAATTAACTTGGAATAAGCTTCTTTTTCTGCACTATAATGCTTTTCGCTTGATTCACTTTGCCTCACTAAAGAGGTCTACTTCATATGAGTACTGCTTCTCCAGGACGTAATCGTGCCAACATAGAAATTTCGCTGTTCGGCTTTTTAGTCAGTTTAACTCTTAAGGCAGGTCTTGACACCGCTTACAAAGATACTATTACCAAAGTCACCTCCGGCTCCGAGTTGTTACAGACCGTTTTAGTTCCCGCTTCACTTCTCCTAATCATATTTCTGATTACGCTTTTGCGTTTTGTGTATGGCGCGTACCGATTTAATGATGAAGCTCAGGAATCGCATACTAAGTTAAAATCTTGGGCGCAGCTTTGGAACATCTCCGCGACCCTAATGCTTTTCGTATTCTTCTATGTCACTGGCTTATCGATCCAGCACGCAAAACCTTTTTTTATTGGTTTGATTGTGGTCCATGTCTGGGACTTAATATGGTTTGTTAGTACGGTTGTTTCCTCGGATATTTTGGCGAGCAATCTTAGAAAGGTAATGCAGAAATTTATTGTTATTGACCTCGTAACCATTCTGCTTTTGGGACTTACGATGTACCTTTTCAATGGCCATTACCGAGGTAAAGCGGCGTTAGTTATGCTGAGTTTAGCTTTTGCCGATCTTTATTGGAATCGTCAATTCTTTTTCCATCCAGAAGAATGGCGTAAATCAACCCCCAAAGCTGAGGAGCAGACCCCATGACATCGAAAAAGCCACGTCTTTACTTTGCCGCTCCTTTATTTACGCAGGCTGAATGGCAATGGAATTTGCGCCTTGCCGAGAAACTAAGTCAGCTTAATATCGAGGTCGTCCTGCCGCAGAAGAGAGCTGAGCCGATGCTTTTCGGGAGTGAGGTGTTCGACTCTGGGACTTTGTTTACAGACAATGTAGAAGAGATTGAAAAGGCTGATGTAGTATTAGCCATTCTTGACCAAGCCGATCCCGACTCAGGCACATGCTGGGAATGCGGTTATGCCTACAAGTCCGGTCGCCCAATAATCGGACTCAGAACTGATATTCGTAAGTCAGGAGACGATCCAACATCAGGCGTCAACTTGATGCTTTCTATGAGTTGCACGAAATTTCTGCTAGTCCCTTGGAATGAGAGAGATGATCTCACCTGGGTTGCCAACCAGCTTGCCAAATTGGTTAATCAAGTATTAAGCCCACACGGTATGCCTTGAAGCAGCTAGTCAATTCCCGGCCGCACGCACCGATAGACGCGCCGCTCATCACATTTTTCGCCGTCATATAGAACCGGCCCGCGCTCTGGGTTAAACTTTGCCTTCGTTCGCGCCGTATCTGCAACATGTGCCAGCCTTGACCTCTTGAGGAGTTAAGCAAAATGAAACGCTCTGGCCGCTCTCTGTTCGCTTCGCTGCTGACCATCCTGCTGACCACGTCCGTGCTGCTGGCGCAGACGCCCGGTCACGGACTCGATCTCAATGCCTTCGATAAGAACGCCAACCCGTGCGTGGATTTCTATCAGTACGCGACCGGCGGCTGGCTCGCCGCCAACCCCGTCCCGGCCGCCTTCTCCGCGTGGGGCACGGACAGTCTGCTCTCCGAGAAGAACCGCGACGTGCTGCATGAAGTGCTTGAAGCCTCCGCGAAGAACACGGCCGCCGTGAAGGGCAGCAACGAGCAGAAGGTCGGCGACTTCTACGCCGCCTGCATGGCCGAAGATCAGATCAATGCCGCCGGTCTCAAGCCGCTTCAACCGGATTTCGCGCGCATCGCGACGATCAAAGATGTAAAGGGCGTGCAGAAGCAGATTGTGCTCCTGCACTTTGCCGGCCTCAACGCACTCTTCCGCGCCGGCTCGACTCAAGACGCGAAGAACAGCGCCGAAGTCACTTACGAGGTGCTGCAAGGCGGACTCGGCCTTCCCGACCGCGACTACTATTTGAAAGATGACGACAAGTCGAAAACGATCCGCGCCGAATATCTCAAGCACGTTGCGAAGATGTTCGAGTTGCTGGGCGACAAGCCGGAGCAGGCGGCGGCGCAGGCACAGACCGTGATGAACATGGAGACGAAGCTGGCCGAGGCTTCGATGACGCGCGTCGAGCGGCGTGATCCGCAGAAGACGTACCACCGCATGACGCTGGCTCAGTTGCAGCAGTTGACACCAAATTTCGACTGGACGTTCTACTTCAAAGCCATGGGGATTTCCCCCAAGACCGATACCAACGTCGGCCAGCCCAAATTCTTCGCGGAGATGAACCGGCAACTCGCCAGCACCTCAATCGCCGAATGGAAAACCTACTTGCGCTGGCACATCATCAACACTACCGCCGACGATCTCGCCAAGCCGTTTGACGACGAGAATTTCAATTTCAAAGGGCGCATCCTGACCGGCGCGACCGAACAACTGCCGCGTTGGAAACGTTGCGTCGCTGCCACCGACAACGCGCTGGGCGAAGCGCTCGGCGAGGTCTGGGTCAAGCGGGCTTTTCCGCCTGAGGCAAAACAGCGCTCGCTGGAGATGGTGCAGAACTTGATCGCGGCGCTGCGGAGTGACATTGGCACGCTCGCGTGGATGGACGATGCGACGCGCAAACAAGCGACTGCTAAACTCGAAACGCTCATCCGCAAGATCGGCTACCCCGACAAATGGCGCGACTACTCAAAGCTTAAGACTGATCGCACGTCTTATCTGGGGAACGACACGAGTGCCGCCGTGTTCGAGACACAGCGCGACTTGGCGAAGATCGGTCGCCCCGTTGATAAGACCGAGTGGGGCATGACACCGCCGACGGTGAATGCTTATTACAATCCGCAGATCAACGAGATCGTCTTTCCCGCCGGCATCCTGCAATGGCCTTTCTTCGATCCGGCGGCGGATGATGCCTTCAACTATGGCGCGATGGGTTCTGTGATCGGTCACGAGATGACGCACGGCTTCGATGATCAAGGCTCGCAGTTCGACTCCGAAGGCAATCTGAAGAATTGGTGGACGGACGCTGATCTGAAGAACTTCAAGGAGCGCGCTTCGTGTGTCATCAATCAGTTCAACGGCTTTGAGGTCGAGAAAGACTTGCACATGAACGGCGATCTGGTGGTCGGCGAGTCAATCGCCGATCTCGGCGGCTTGATCATCGCCTATGCCGCGTGGCAGAAGTCTTTGGAAGGCAAGCCGCGCCCGGCCGACATGGACGGACTAACGCCGGAACAGCGTTTCTTCATGGCTTACGCCTATTCGTGGGCCACGAACATCCGGCCCGAGCGGGCGCGTCTGCTCGCGCAGACCGACCCGCACCCGCTGCCCAAGTTTCGCGTCAACGGCCCGCTCGCCAACGTCCCCGCCTTCGCCGCCGCGTTCAAGTGCAAGGCGGACGATCCGATGGTGCGCGCCGAAAAGGATCGTTGCGTGATCTGGTAAGCTCGCGCGCCCGTGTGTGCTAAGAGCGCTTGAATTTTTACCGCCGAGGCGCAGAGATCGCGCAGCGGAGCGCAGAGAGTTGATTTTCTCTGCGGCCCTCTGCGTTTTCTCCGCGCCTCGGCGGTGCTATCGTTCAGTTGCACGCATATTCCACTAACGGAGGCACGAACATTGAGCGATGTAATCGTCACGTCCCGCGCAAACTTGCAGAACGAAGTGCGCTATGGCGCGGGGCAAACGCTCGTCACTGACGAACCTGTGAGCGCGGGCGGCGAAGATGCCGGCCCCGATCCTTATACGCTACTGCTCGCCGCGCTCGGCAGTTGCATCTCGATGACAGTCACGCTCTATGCGCGGCGTAAAGGTTGGCCGCTGACGGGCGTCACCGTTCGTCTGCGGCAGCAACGCATACATGCGCGCGACTGCGCCGAGTGTCAAACCGAATCCGACACATACATTCATCGCATCGAGCGCGCCGTCACGTTCGCCGGCGACTTGACCGACGAACATCGTACACGGCTGCAAGAGATCGCGCACAAGTGCCCGGTGCATAAAACGCTGACCAGCGAGATCGTCATCGCGGAGTTTGCTGATTGACGTCACGAAACTTATGCTGCGCGCAATGCGTAGCAAGACAGTTACAGCAACGGAGTCCTAACGATAAACGGGCGCGCTGAAGGGCGCGGTCTAAGTTTTCGTCACCAACTTTTGCGCACGTCGCATTATCTCTTCAATGGAGCAACAGATGAATAAAATCTTTAAGTCGGTCGCAGTCTTTGCGCTCGCGCTGGCCGTCAACGTGAGCACGACGCTGGGGCAGACGGGCGGGCACGGCCTCGACTTGGCTAATCTCGACCCGAACACGAAACCCTGTCAAAACTTCTACCAGTACGCCAACGGCGGCTGGCTCGCCCATAATCCAATCCCGGCCGCCTTCCCCTCTTGGGGCATCGCCAACGAGTTGTCTGAGCGCAACCGCGACACGGTGCATCAGATTCTTGAAGATGCCGCCAAGAGCACGAGCGCGACCAAAGGCAGCAACGAGCAGAAGGTTGGCGATTATTATGCGAGTTGCATGGCCGAAGATAAGATCGAGGCAGCGGGCGCAAAACCGCTCGCGTCGGAGTTTGCGCTCATCGCGGGGATTAAAGACCAGCGCAGCCTGCTCACAGAGGTCGCGCGCCTGCACACGATGGGTATCAACGTGCTGTTTGGCGACGGCTCGCAGCAGGACGCCAAGAACAGCGCAGAGGTGATCGAGAGCCTTGGTCAGGGCGGCTTGGGCCTGCCCAACCGCGACTATTACTTTAAGGACGACGCGCGGTCGAAGATGATCCGCGCCGAGTACCTGAAGCACGTGGCCAACATGTTCGTGCTGCTCGGTGACGACGCGACGAAGGCCGCCGCCGAAGCGCAGACGGTCATGAACATCGAGACGAAGTTGGCCGAAGTTTCTTCGACGCCCGTCGAGCTACGCGATGTGGCGGCCAACACGCATCGGATGACGTTGGCGCAAGTGCAAGCGTTGACGCCGCACTTCATGTGGGCCGACTTCTTCAAACAGATCGGGTTGAGCCGCAAGACCGACATCGATGTCAACCAACCGAAATTCTTTCAAGGCTTGGAGCAGCAGTTGACCGCCGTCTCGCCGCCGGACTGGCAGACCTATCTGCGCTGGCAGGTGATCCACGGCACGGCGGCGGGGCTGTCGGCGAAGTTTGTGGATGAGAACTTCAACTTCAGCGGGCGCGTCCTGCAAGGCACGAAGGAAAACCTGCCGCGCTGGAAGCGTTGCGTCGCGGCGACCGACCGCGCGCTCGGCGAGGCGCTGGGCGAAGTCTACGTGAAGAAGGCGTTTCCGCCGGAAGCGAAGGCGCGGGCGCTGACGATGGTGCGCAATCTGGAAGCGGCGTTGAAGGATGATCTGGGCACGCTCCCGTGGATGAGCGACGCGACGCGCAAGCAGGCGCTGTTGAAGCTCGACACCTTCATCAACAAGATCGGCTATCCCGACAAGTGGCGCGACTACTCGAAACTGGAAATCTCGCGCGACTCCTACATTCAGAACCGGCTGCACGCCAGCATGTTCGAGAACACGCGCGACCTGAACAAGATCGGCCAACCCGTGGACAAGGCCGAATGGGGCATGACGCCGCCGACCGTCAATGCTTACTACAATCCACAGATCAACGAGATCGTTTTCCCCGCCGGCATTCTGCAACCGCCCTTCTTCGACGCGATGGCCGACGATGCGATCAACTACGGCGCGATGGGTTCGGTCATCGGCCACGAGATGACGCACGGCTTCGACGACCAAGGTCGGCAGTTCGACGCCTCCGGCAACTTGAAGGACTGGTGGACGGAGACCGACCGCAAGAATTTCGACCAACGCGCCGCCTGCGTCATACAGCAGTTCGACAACTTCGAGGTCGAGCCGGGTCTGCATCAGAACGGCAAACTCGTGGTCGGCGAATCCATCGCGGATTTGGGCGGATTGCACGTCGCCTATGCGGCCTATCAGAAGT
>JBBRYU010000243.1:0-6174 GCA_038237345.1 Pyrinomonadales bacterium | reverse complement strand
TGTTGACGTAGAAGAAACCGCCGGGTAGCGCGAAGGCGTTGACCTCGTCCGAGTCAATCACCTTGATCGTGTAGGGCACTTTCGAGTCCGAGTGCAGCACGATGTTCTGCCCGACGCGGTTGACGTACTCGGTGATCATCGGGTCGTCCACGAATTTCGCTTCGCGATCAACCTGCGCGGCCAGTTCGCGGCCCAACGCCACCTCTTTTTCGAGCGAACCACCGCCTGTAAAAATGCCGATGCCTTTATTGATGTCGCGTTTGCCGATCAGGCTCGGGTCTTCATTGGTCGAGAGCGGGCGGTGCGAATCGTTGTTAGCGACGGTCGTCGGCGCCGTCTGCTTTTGATCCTTCGCCGCACTCCTCTTGTCCTGTTTATCCTGCGTAGTCTGGGCGGTGGCGGTCGTTTGCTGCTCCTGCCGCGGCGCGGCGGCGGCGAGCGTGCCGCCGAGCAAGCTGAGCACGAGCGCCGTCGCGGTGATGCTGCGTGTGAATTGGCTGAACATTGTGGAATCTCCGAAAACTTTGCGAACGTCTATAGCCGCCGGGGACGAACGACTCAGAATCTTCTTTTTCCGTGTCAGGGCGCGCCCGTCGTCTGTCCGGTACAAGGGCAAACTACTTGGACACGGGCGCATAAGCATTTGATGCAACAAGGCGCGGAAGCGTTTGCGCCGTGCCCGCGTAAAAATTGCCGTGCCAGTTCGGGCGGAGGAGGGTGCGGGCGCATCTTCAGGTTGCTTAACTTAACATCTAGCTCCGACATTATAACAGCGCGCTCTGAAATGTATAGTGATTGCGCGTTCGCGCACGTGCGTGCTAGAGTCGTTTTGTGGCCCCACCCACCCCGCGCCGTGACGGCCCTCACGGCCAACGAGCAATTATTCCGAAGCACAGGGCATGAACCGTTCCCAAGATAAGATCAAGGATTACGTCGAGCCGCAGTCCTTCGACGAGCTAAGGGATTTTACGACTGACCCGGCGCGTGTCCTCGCTGCCTACCGTTTCACCGACGCGACCTCAGACCTGCTCGCGCGCTGGCTCGATGCGCTCACCGACCTGCCATCGGGGCGCGGTGGGGCGCGCGCGCTTGCGGGCCTACGCGGCGTCGGCAAAAGCCACCTGCTCGCCACCTTCGGCGCGCTCGTCGCCGCGCCCGAACTGCGCCTGCGCGTCACGGATGCGCACGTCGCGGTCAGCGCGAAAAGATTGTCGGGACGACGCTTCAAGGTCGTGCGCGTCGAACGCGGCACGCACCCGACGCTCGGCGAAGAGTTACGCGCCGCCTGCATCGCCGCCTTCGGGCGCGAGGCCGCCGACTGGCACGAAGACCCGCCCGCGCTGCTCGGCACGGCGCTCGCCCGCGCGGCCGGTGCAACGCTCGTCCTCATCGTGGACACCGCCTACGGGCGCGAGCAGCGCGTCGAGCGCGACGACGGGCCGGTGCTCAGCCAACTGGCCACGGCCGTACAGACGACCGATGCCTTCGTCGCGCTCGCCCTGGACGACGACATCGCGGGCGCAGACGGCATCAACGTCGCGCTCGGGCGCACCTATCAGATCGACTATCTCGAACAGGAGCATCTCTATCGCGTCATCGATCTCTATCTGCTGCGCAAACAGGCGCGGGCGCGCACGGCGCTCCATGAGATCTATCTGACGCTGCGCCATACGATCCCTAATTTCAACTGGAGCGAGCAGCGCTTCGCCGCGCTCTATCCCGTCCATCCATTCGTGGCCGATGTGGCCGCTGCCGTACGGCTCTACGCGCCGTCCTTCGCCTTTCTGCCCTTCGCCGCCACGACTGCCGCGCAGGCGCTCAACCGGCCCGCGCTCTCGCTCGTCCTGCTCGACGAAGTGTTTGATCACACTGAAGAAGAGTTGCGCCGCGCGCGCGCGCTGCAAGACGCTTTCACGGTCTATGACGAACTGAGCACGACCGGCGTCGCGCAGTTTCCCGCGCTGCAACGCTTGCAGGTGCGGCTCGTCCTAAAACTGCTCTTCATCCTCTCGTTCGACGGCCGCGGCGCGTCGGCGCGCGACCTGTGCGCTGCGCTTTTGTTCCACGACGAGGCTGCGCCGCTGGCCGGTATCCAACGCATCGAGGCCATGCTCGAACGCCTCTCCGCGTGCGCGCCCGCCGCCGGTCTGCCCGCGCGGGCCGACGAGAACGAACTGCACTACCGTTTCCAGATCGGCGCAGCGAATGAGTTCGACGCGGCGCTCGCCGCCGCTGTCGAACGTCTGCCGGCAGACGCTGACGACGCGCTTATACAACTATTGCGTGGCTGTGCCCGCGCACGTTTCAGCGACTGGCCATTCAATGAAGCAGAGGCGGACGCGCCAGGCGAGTTGTACGTCAACTGGCGCGGCACGGCCCGGCGTGGGCGCTGTGTGCCGTTGTTAAGTGCAGCGGCCGGCATTACGCCGCCAAATGATGCGCCGGACACAGCACAGTATGAATGGGAGTTGCGCGTCAACGCAGAAGTTGCGCCAAGCGGCGGCGGCGCTGGCACATCGGATAGTGATGCGGTGCGCGCCGACGACCAGCCGATCTCATTCGTGTGGCAAGCGGCTGCGGTGACGAACGATGACATACACATCTTGCGTCGCTTGCTCGCGCTACGCACAGACGCGATGTTGGGCGAGTTCGGCGAACAAGCGCTCGCGGCCCACGCCACGCTGACCGTGCAAGCGGAGCGCATCTGGACGCGCCTGCACCTTGATGAAGGTGTGATTACTTACGCCGGTGCGCGGCTCACATGGCCCGCAGAGGCGCAGCCCGTGCCGACGTTAGCCGCGCTGCTCACCCCATTGCTTGCCGCGCCGCTGGCCGCGCGCTATCCGCAGCATCCGCAGTTCGCCGCGCACTTGCATGAAGCGGAGGCCGTGCGCCTGTGCGAGTGTCTGTTCGGCACGGTGCCCGAAGCGCACGCGCAGGAGCAGATCGCGCAATTCGCGTTACCGCTCGGCCTCGCCGCCCCGCGCGACGATGGTTACACGCTCGAATGCGGCACGGCGGCGCTCACAGCGCCTTGGTGTCAAGCGTTGCTCGCGCGCGTCGAAGCGACCGGCAAGGGACTTGTGCCGTTAGCCGACGTGCAAGACATTTTAGCGAGCGCGCCGTTCGGTCTCTCAAGTGCGGCGCAACAATTCGTTGTCGCTGCGCTCGTCGCGCAACGCCGGCTTGAGCTTGTCACGACAACGGGCGCACGTCTGGGCCGCGGCGCGATTGCCGGTGCGATTGACTGGACGGACGTGCGCGGCATCGCCTGTGCCACCACCGCGCGGGCCGATGCGGCCGAGTTGACGCTGTGGGCGCGGCGTTTGACGGGCAATGACGCGCTCGTCTCCCTCGCCACGAACGAAGGACACACCGGCGTGCGGGCCGCGCTCGGCGCGTGGCTCGAAGCGTGGCGCATGCATGCGCTCGTGCAGCGTTGTGAGCAACTGCCGGACGCGGGGCTGACGTTGCGCGCGTGGCGGCTGTTGAAGACTTTGCGGCGCACGTTCTGCGTCGCGGCCGAAGCAGTCGCCGCCGCGCTCGCCGATACGCTCTCGCTCGAAGAAGGTTTGCAGCGCGTCGCCGATACGTTCAGCGGTTCGGCGGAACAGTTTGCGCAGAGCGCGGATAACCAAGCCGCGCTCGCTGCCTACGTTGTCGACGTTGCGCAACGCGAGCGTGTGCGCGCGTATCTGGCCGGCGCAGAGCCGACCGGCGTCGAGGAGATCGAATGCGTGCGGCGCGAACTGCTGCTGTCGGCCGAGAATGCGCACAGCCTATTCGATGAAGCGAGTTGTGCGCGCTTTGAACGGCTGTGGCAAGAGTTCCACGCGCGCTACATAGAGCATTACGCGGACTTGCACGCGCGCGTGATGGGCACGGGTGATAAACGGCAGACGCTCGACGATGTGCTGGGCGATGATGCTTGGCGCGAGTTCGAGGCGCTGGCGCAATTGCCCTTCGTCAACCGCCAGCCGTGGCAAGAGGCCGACGCGCTCATCGCACGCCTGCGCCACGCGCATTGCAAACTCGATGTGCGCCCGCTGCTCGCCGCACAGCCTGTCTGCGCCTGTTCGTTTCGCTTAACGCGCGCCGATGAGTTGCTTACCGCCGCCGCGCGTCTGACCGACATCAGCGCCCGTGCCCGCGCCGCCGCGCGGCGCACACTCGCACACTTTCATCAACACCTCGCGCAGACGCTCAACCTGTTAGCGCGCGAAAAATCGTCCGCCGCCGCAGCCCGCGCCGAATGCCTTGCGGCAGCCTTTAAGCAAGGGCACAGTCCCGACCTATTGACGCGCGCCGACGTGCGCCTCATCACGCGCGCCTTCGAGATCGTGCCGCCGCCTGAGCCTCTCCGTGTGCCGCCGCCCGATCTCAACCACGACCATTTGTCGCGCGCCGAATTGCACACGCGTCTCACGGATTGGCTCGCCGATCTGCCACACAGTCACGCGCTCGTCGAGGTTGCTGTTAAGATGGAAGGCGATGCCGCATGAAGAGCAGAGTACGCGCAGTAGGGCCGCAAAACAGTTAACGCTCGCCGTCGTCGGCGCGGGCCGGCTCGGTTCGGCATTGGCGTACGCGCTCGTGGGTGTCGGTTATCACGTCAGCGCAGTGGTCGCGCGCCGCCGACAGCGCGCCCGCCGTGTCGCGCAACTCTTCCCGCACCCGCGCCCGCTCGCGCTCGCCGCAAGCGATCTCGCCGCGTTGCCGTACACCGATCTCATAATCATCTCAACGCCCGACGATCAGATCGCCGCGACCGCCGCGCGGCTCGCGGATATCGCGCACGCACAACGCAACACGCGCGATCATGGCGCACGCAGCCGCACACGCATCACGCTGCACACGAGCGGCGCGCTCTCGTCAGACGTGTTGCATGCGCTGCGCGGCGCAGGCTACGTCATCGGCTCGCTCCATCCGCTCGTCTCCATCAGCGACACCGTAACCGGCGTGCAAAACCTGCGCGGCGCTTACTACTGTATGGAAGGCGACGCTGCGGCCGTCCGCGCCGCGCGCAAACTCGTGCGTGCACTTGCCGGCCGCAGTCTTACCATCAAGCCGACGGACAAGGCGCTCTATCACGCGGCGGCCGTGCTGGCCTCAGGGCACACAATCGCGCTCTTCGATCTCGCCGCCGAACTGTTCGCGCATTGCGGCATCGCGCCCACAGACGCGCGCCGCGCGCTCTTGCCGCTCACCGAAAGCACTCTGCGTAATCTGCACGCCGCGTCCGACACCGCGCGTGCGCTCACGGGGCCGTTCGCGCGCGGCGACGCGGCCACCGTGCGCAAAAATCTCGCCGCCCTAAACGCGCTCGACGACGAATCCGCGCTGCAAATTTACACGCTACTCGGTCGCCGCGCGTTGCGGCTCGCAACAGCGAAAGGCGCGGCGGCTGTTGCGCTCGCAGAGATCGCGCACGCGCTCGCCGCCGTCCAGAAACGCGCCCGCGATTAGCCGTCGCGCACAGTCCCTTTCGCGGCGCACCGGCTGCTACTTGCGCGCTCGCGCGGCTCCGCGTTAGAGTGAGACCAAAGGCAGCAAACTCCCCGAACAACTTACCGCGAAAGGATTGCACAAAGGGCCGCGATGCAACAGATACCGAGCGCCAGTTACACCTCGACGCTGCGCGTGAAGTTGACGAACCGACCGGGCACGCTCGGCGAGTTGACCACCGCCATCGGCCGCGCCGGCGGCGAGATCGGCGCGATTGACATTGTCAGCGTCGCGCGCGGCTCCATGATCCGCGACATCACGTTCACGGCCGGTTCCATCGAGCACGTCGAAGAGATCGTCGAAGCCGTGCGCGATGTGGACGGCGTCGAAGTCGTCAACGTCTCCGACCGCACGTTCCTCATGCACCTCGGCGGCAAGATCGAAGTCACGTCGAAGATGCCGCTGAAGACGCGCTCCGATCTCTCGATGGCTTACACGCCCGGCGTGGCGCGCGTCTGCGAAGCGATCCACCGCGACCCGGAAAAAGCCTTCACGCTCACGATCAAACGCAACATGGTCGCCGTCGTCACGGACGGCACGGCTGTGCTGGGTCTCGGCGACATCGGCCCGGCCGCCGCCATGCCCGTGATGGAAGGCAAGGCGATGCTCTTCAAAGAGTTCGCGGGCGTAGACGCTTTTCCCATCTGTCTCTCCACGAAAGACCCGGAC
>JBBRYU010000242.1:0-6181 GCA_038237345.1 Pyrinomonadales bacterium | reverse complement strand
TGGGGTTTGGTAATCCCGCTCATGCAGTCTAGTATCTCAGCGACAATAGTCATCAAAGCCAGCTCCTGTAAGTTGTTTGTTTGGTCACTCACAACTAAACGCGAGTTGGCTTTGTTTTGTCAAAATCTGCCCGGACTATTGCTTGGGCATCTTTGAGGGCAGCACCATCAATTATAGATTTACATTCGATAACTCCATAGACAGCCTCAAGAGGGACTTGTTGCACAGCTTCTGACCTCCCCAAGATTGGCATACGAAGCCTGTCATAAATAATGATATCGCACTGTGGAGAAACGGAGATCCCTTTGAAGGGGATAATTTCACCGGTTGCTACTCCGTATGCAGAAGGGAGATTATCTTCTAAGAATTTTAGAAGCCCGCTCTCACGCTGCCTACCTCGCTCTCCTTTATGCCGGATGGTGGATGACAGTTCGTATTTTTCATGGAAAGTCTTTTCAAGACTCGCTAAGGCTGCTGTAAATATCATAATGTTTTCAGAGACCTAACGCCCGAATTGAGCGGGCGGGAAGCCTCTGCGCAACGGCCAAGTTACCGATGACAGACCCGCTGAATCCGCTCCGCTCGAATGAGTTGTTCTGCCGCCCTTTGATTGTACTATTCAACTGGCGCGGCAGACTGCTTGCTCCGATACATTCAACGCAACTTCCGTTTTGATGCGAAGCGGCAGAACGCTCATTAGACCGCCAATGGCGGTATTTTTCGACTATGGCCGACTTTTACCGCCAATGGCGGTCTAATCATGCTCCGGCCGTGTTTTACCGCTACCTGCGGCAAACTTCAACTCGCACGAAGCGTGTGGTCGTGCCACCGCAAGGTTCTTTTAGTCTACCTCTGCGCCTGTCGCCTATTCTCGCCTGCGCATTAGCGGTGGAGTACGGGCAGGAAATCCAACACAATCGCATCGTGATCGGATAGCACGCCCGCTTCATCACGCAGGTCGCCGATGACTTGCGGCGCGCTGCCGGGCGCGGGCGCGATGCCTTTGCCAGCGAACCAGTCGAGCTTGAGCGAGCAGCGCCCGCCGTTCTGTTGCAGCGCCCAGTTGATAAAGGGGAAGCACCACTGCGGAATCCAGTCGCGCATGTTCACGTTCACCGGCACGTCCGCGATATCGTAGTGCAGCGTGCAGACGCCGAGCGCGTTCAGCGCGCGATAGTCGTAGCCGCGCCGCTCCAATAGCCGGAACAGCCCGCGCTCGAACCAGCGTTCGGGATATGGATAGTGATATTCGATGACCCGCTTGACGCCCATCGCCACGCGGCGGGCGTAGCCCATGATCGCGTAGGCGGCGCGGCGCGAGTTGTAGGTCGAAGTGTTCCAGTCGCCGCCGATCAACACGGGCAACTGCGGCGTGAGCGTGGCGAGATGATCAAGCACGAGCTTCATCTGTTGCGCGCGATGACGCTGCGTTGAATGTGCATCGAGGTGGAGGCTGACCGCGCGAAACATGCCGGCGGGGTGCGCCACGTCCGCGACGACCGCGCGTTGCGATCCCAGCCGCTTCTCCTTGCCGCGCATCTTGTCCTTGCCGTTCGGCAACGCCAGCGCATGTGCGCGCTGCAAGGGGTAGCGGGACAAGAGCGCGTTGCCGTGCAGCGCGAGCGTGTTCGCGCCCGCGACTTCCGACTCGACGCCGCTGCCCTTGTTCAGCGCGAGATAGCAGGGCGCGAAGGCGTAGTTCATCGCTAAGCTTTCCGCCAACTCGCGCGCGACGAAACGATTGCCCGTGCGCGCCATGCCGTAGTCCAACTCGGTCAATAGCAGCACCTCGCTCGCGCGCAACACCGGATGCTCGCGCAGCACGCGCACGATGCTCGGCAGGCGCTTCCCGCGCTCAATATTCCACGCCGTCGCGCGCACCGCAGGCGCAAGCGTTGGGCCGGCCTGTGAATGCGACGACGGCGCAAAGTTTTCCTGCACTAATCCTGTTAATACACGCTCGATCTCCGGTCGCAACTGCGCGTAGAGCGGCGACGCCGCGAGCGTCTTCGTCGCGTCGAACTGCGCGAGCGCGGGGAAGAACTGTGTTAACTCATGAGCGAGAATTGAAGTTGTCTCAGTGATCAAAATGTAATGCTGCGGCAGTCTGCGCCGCAGCGCAGCGGCTTGAATTTAGCCCGGCGTTTCAACGCCGGGGAGGAGGGTTACGCGCCCCCGCGTCGCGATAGCGGCGATTGAATTCAGCCGTCGCTAATGCGACGCGGAAGCATCGCGCCGGTTGACCGTGCGTTGAAACGCACGACTAAAGTCAGTTGCCGCTACGCGGCGACGGCAGCATTGCTGTTTGCGCACTATCATTGTTTCATTCGTGTCTGCGCTGATTGCTTGCTTCAAAGTGCGGGAGATATTACGGAGCGGGGATGGATTTATCAACTCGACAGAGAATGTGCGCCGCGCATCGCTACGGCTCAACTGCGCGCGACGCGCCGCCAGACGCTCGCCTCGCCTTCTTGTTGGACGAGCGCGCTGACAACGCGATAAGCGGCGGCGTAGAGCGCACGCATCTCTTGCGCGGCGGCGGGCTGTGCGAACTTTAGTTCAAGCTCGGCAGTGGAAAGTTTCTGCGACGGGTTGGCTGATAGGAGCAGTGCGCCTTCGCCGGCCGTGTAAGCCGCGAGTCCTTCGGCCAGCCAGCGCGGGGCCCGTTCGTGGCCGAGCGCATCTATCACGGCATGCGCGTATTCATGGCGCAACGTGGTCGCAAGCACGCCGCGCCGCCGCAGCGCGGCGAGCGGTTGCAGATGTATGCTGTGGCCGCGCGTGGCGGCGGCGGCCCAGGCGGGCTGACCCGTCGCGCCGACGAATGCGCCGGTCGTTTCGTGTGCCACGATCTCAAGCACAGGCAGCGCGGGCAGTCGCAACGAAGCGGCCGTGAGCCGTTGCTGTACGTCAGCGCGCGCGGCGGCGAGCGTGCGCAAAGTTTCTTCTACGTCGCGTTGCGCGGTCTGCGCGGTGTAACGCACACGGAAATGTTCGGCGGCGAGGGTGCGTTGCGCGGATGCGGCTGGTGACGGAGATGGCGCAGGCGCAGAAGGGGCAGGCTGATCAACTGTTAGCAGCACATCGTCGTGCCACTGCGCTGTGCCCGCGAGGCGCGTGAGATTTGTGCCGGGGAAGTAGTAGGCGAGAATCTGGCGATACGCTAGGCCGCGCGCGGCCTGCGCGTGCGCGCCCATCTGGCATAAGCCCAGCCCGTGCCCGAAGCCGCTGCCGCGAAAGATGAAATTCGCGCCCGCGCGCTCAACCGTGAAGCGCGAGCTTTTGATTAAGTTCCAACCGAGCGTGCGCCCGACGATAGTTTTGAAATCCCAGCCGCGCAAGACACGCCTGCGCTCGCCGCTTACGGCGACAAGTTCCGCGCGCCCGCTCGCGTCGCGTTTGAGCACGCGTATGTCGTCAACCCGTGCGCCCACGTCGGCGCGCTCATCTTCGTGCAGCGCCCGCGCGAGTTGCGCCGCCGGCAGCACATCCGTCCAACTGCTATACGGTTGCCCCGCGCAGAATTCATCGCGCACGCCGCGCTCATAACGCTCGTGCGCGGCCACGCCCCAGAGCGACTCGACGTTCGCCGTGATGCCGCCGCATGACGCGCTGAAATAAGAATTGACCAGTTCATTGCGCCCATCGCGCAGAATCTCGCCCGCCGTCTCTTGCACGGCACGCCGGAGCAAGGCGTGAAACTCCGTGCGCGTATTTTTGTCGGTGACGGCGAGATAGCGTTGGCAGTGCGTTAGATTGCAGAAGTCGTAACCGTCGCGCGCATGTCGGCGCAGATTGCGCAGCGCGAACGTGCGGCTGACGACCGCCTGCACCTTCAGGGCTTCATACTCAGTCTCCGTGCTGGCTTCAGCCGCTAACGCGCCGAAGACATAATCTTCGAGCGCGAGCGTACGGGTCGTCTCTTCGCGCACGAGATGCACGCGCACAATCGGTGCGCCGCGCGCGGCCGCGGACTGCGCGGCCGCGTCGTCAATCGGCGGTTGCGTTTGTGGCACGGCGACGCGTTGTGGTGGCAGTCCTGTGGGCGCAACGGTGGCGCGTGCGTAGGCGGCGAAGATCGGTTGCGCGAGGCTCGCGCTCTGTGCGCCGGTCGCGCGTTTGAGGAAGACGAGGACGGCGAGCTTAAACTGTGCGGGCGCGGTCTCCTGCAACTCCGGCGCGTCCGTTGCGGCCTGTGCGGCTGCGAAGCCGACGAACCAACCATGCGTATGCACGCCGCCGACTTCGGTCGCTGTGCCGGTCTTGCCGAAGACGGGCACGGGCAGGGCATCGAGATGCGCGCGTTGGGCCGTGCCGTAGGCGACTGCCCCGCGCAAGCCTGCGAGCAGCAACGCGCGTTCGGCAGGCACAACCTCAAGCGTGGCGCGCTCATGCGCTTGGAAATTTTCTGTTGCGCTCTGTTGCGGCGCATAAAGGTGGCCGCCATTAAAAAGCGCGGCGTAGGCCGTCAGCAATTGCAAAGGCGTGACGAGCAAATCTTCGCCTTCGCCGAGCGTCTCGCTCAAACGCCAACGAGCGCGCGGCAACTTGCCCGCTTGCTCGAACTCGTCCGCGAGACCTGTGCGCGCACCGAAACCGTAGGCGGCGAGCGTCGCATTGTAGTCGTCGGGCTTGAGTCGTTCGCCGACGCGCGCGAAGAAATAGTTGCACGAATAGGCGAGCGCCTGCGCGGGTGTGAAGGGCGGGAGGCTCGCGGGATGCGAGCAGGTGAAATGCGCGTCGGCGCGTGCGTAACGTTTGCGACAGAGCAGGCGCGCGTCCGCTTTGAGCGCGCCGGTGCGCAGTGCAGTCAAGAGCGTGAACGGTTTGATCGCGGAGCCGGGCGGGAACGTCTGTTCACCGGCCATGCGCGGATTGACGGCGGCGCGCACGCGCCCCGTCTGTGGATCAAGCACTACAATTGCGCCATCGCGTGCGCCGAGCGCGCTCGTGGCCGCGCGCTGCAAGACGCCGTCAATTTCATTGTCGTTGATGTTGGGCGAGAGGCGCGCGACTGGCACGGCGGCCTGTTCAGATTTGATGTTGTGCGGCGGCGTTGACCAAGCGCAGAAGAGCGCGACGCAGACGCACAAGTGTATGAGGCCATGACGCGGCGCGGCGTAGCGACGCAACACGCGCAGAGAGGGCCGCAGAGCGTTGACCTTCTCTGCGGCCCTCTGCGTTAACCTCTGCGCCTCTGCGGTGAACTGCCAGCGCGTCATATCCATAACTTAACTTACTTCATGCGCTGGTCGGCGCAGGTTGCGGCGGCAAACTCGCTTCCATCGGCATGCTGGCCGTCGCTTCGTCTGCGGGTCGGGCGAGCGCACGCAACGTCAGCACCCAACCGACGAGCGTACAAAGAAACGCGAGTGCAAGGCGCAAGCCGAAGAGCGTCAACTCCGACCATTCGCCTTTCGTGCCCGTGCGCGTGAACAGCAGGAAGTAGGGGATGACGCCGAAGATGACCAAGCCGACCGCGTAGGTCAACACGGTCTGTGGCGCAAGCACGCGCCCGAAGCCTTTGAACATGCCGCGCAAACCGCCGCGCGCGACGCCGAGCCACAAATGGATCGCCACGAGCGGCAGTACCAGACCGAAGAACAAGAGGCGGACGGTGACGAGCAGTACGTAAGCCCAACGCACTTTTGGCTGCTTGTCTTCCGCGCGTTCCGGCGCGTGCATCGGCACGGACAGCGTCTCGCTTTCGTCTTCGCTCACGCTGCCGTGTGTCTCGCTCGTCTGCATCTCCGCTTGCGGCTTCGCCGTGATGCGTGTCTGCACTTTGTTCAGCAGCCAGACGCCAAGCACCACGACAAGCACGAGCGGCAGGCTCACGAGGAAAATTTTCCAGCAGGCTTTGCCTGCAAGTTTAAGCGTCGCGCCCGGCGAGTCCGCGCCGACTGCGAAGCCCGCGCAACCGGCTTGCAGCGCGCAGAACAGCACGGGCACGGCAACGGCGAAGACGAAGGTGAATAGCACTTGCAGCGTCGTCGCCTCGCGCGTCGTGATCAGGCAATAGCACGCGGCAAGGAAGAGCGCGTACAGCACGCCCAACACGAAGAGCGCCGGAATGTGCCCCAGCAACGCGCGCAGGGCGGTCAAAATCCCGGCGATTACGTTCTTGGTCATTATCTCACCTGACAGTTTCGGTTCACTGGCGATCCAGAATTTTGAGCGC
>JBBRYU010000241.1:0-6231 GCA_038237345.1 Pyrinomonadales bacterium | reverse complement strand
CATCGATCTGTTCTACAACCGGCAACGGCGGCAAGCGCGGCTCGGATATGTGTCGCCCGCAGCATACACGCAACAGTTCATGCGTCAGCAACAGGCCGCGTGAACGTCACACATGGCGTCCACTTTTGACGATCCCCCTCAAAGTCCCCAGCCGTGGCAGAGCGCGCAAGCTACAACCGGAGAGCGACGGCGCCGAAGGGCGGCACACTGCCCGACTCGCCCCGACCATATCAACCGCATCCTCGCCGCCGTCTCGACCTTCTACGAGCACCTCATCCTCACCGAGGACGTCTCTACGAATGAGAACCCGCTGCGGAAGATCCCCGACCTCGCCGCCGCGCGTGTGGTGCCGAGATACATGCCATTCCTTCATCTCACGACCAGGCAGCGCCCCGTCCGGCGAGTCGTCCGCGTGCGCTCGCCGCAGCGCCTGCCGCGTCCGCTCACCGACGATCAAGTGACGGCGCTCTTCGACTCGCTCAGACGCCGTCGCGATCAGTCCATCTTCCTGCTCATGCTCCAGGGCGGCTTGCGCCCCGGCGAAGTGAGATGGTCAAGTTGTGTCTGGCCCGCCAAAACACGTCCATTCGCGCGCATCTTTCACTCCTTCATCGATGATGCTTGTGCCGCTTCGATGCCTTGCGCCTCAGCATTCGACTGCATACGCACCCCTAGTACAACTCTGACCTTGTGCTGTGCCCCGTCGTCCTTGAGTGGGATGTCATGCGCCGGTTGCCCCGCGCCGTCAACTTCGACGCTGATCACACCGCGATTCAAGTCGTGCGGATTTTCGATTTTGATCTGATAGTGCGCGGACTTGTAGCGATAGTTGATCTCATACTCGCGCCAACCGCGCGGGATACACGGATCGATGCACAGCCGGTCGTTGCGCAGTTGGAAGCCGAGGATGTATTCCAGCCCAGCCCGGTACATCCAACTGGCCGAGCCTGTGTACCACGTCCAGCCCCCACGCCCCGTGTGCGGCGGCACAGCGTACACGTCGGCGGCGGCGACGTAAGGCTCGACCTTATACTTGTGCAACCCCGCGCGGGTCGAGGCATGATTGATCGGATTCAGGAGCGCAAAGAGTTCGCCCGCGCGGTCGCCATCGCCCAAGAGCGCGTAAGCGATCAACGTCCACAGCGCCGCGTGCGTGTACTGCCCGCCGTTCTCGCGCACGCCCGGCACGTAGCCTTTGATGTAACCCGGTTCGAGCGCGCCGTGGTCGAACGGCGGCGTGAACAGCATCACGAGACCTTCACCCCGGCGGATCAAATACTGTTCGACGGCGGCCATGGCGCGCGCGGCGCGGTGCGGGTCGGCTGCGCCGGAGATTACGCCCCACGATTGCGCGATTGAATCAATGCGGCACTCCTCGTTCTGCGCTGAGCCGAGCGGTGTGCCGTCGTCGAAGTAAGCACGGCGATACCAGTCGCCGTCCCACGCTTCCCCTTCGAGCGCAGCTTTAAGCCGCGCGACATGCTCATAGTAGATCGCCGCGCGCTGCGCATCGGCGCGCGCTTCGCAAAAGGGCGTGAACCGCGCAAGCGTATTATGCAGAAACCACCCGACCCACACGCTCTCGCCTTTGCCTTCATTGCCGACGCGATTCATGCCGTCGTTCCAGTCGCCCGAACCCATCAACGGCAAGCCGTGCGCGCCGACCGCGAGGCTGCGGTCGAGCGCACGCACGCAATGCTCGTACAAGCTCGCGGACTCAGGCGCGACCACCGGCTGCGTGTACGACTCGTCTTCGCCCGGCGCGAGCAGTGCCACTTCGAGGAACGGAATCACTTCATCAAGCACAGCACGGTCGCCGGTCGTCTCGACGTAGAAGCTGAGGACGTAAGGTAGCCACAGTAGATCGTCCGAGAAGCGCGTGCGCACGCCGCGACTTGTCGGCGGATGCCACCAGTGCTGCACGTCACCTTCCTTGAACTGGTGCGCGGCGGCGCGCACCAGTTGTGCGCGCGCAATGTCGGGCCTTGCGTAAACGAGCGCCATCACGTCTTGCAGTTGATCGCGGAAGCCATAAGCGCCACCCGACTGATAGAAGGCGGAGCGCGCCAGCACGCGGCAAGCGAGCGTCTGATAGGGCAGCCAGCGGTTGAGCATCGTGTCGAGCGCTGCGTCGGGCGTGCGGACTTCGATGGTGTTGAGTATGTCATCCCAGTGCGCCAGCACGCGCTCGAACGCGGCGTTAACATTCTGCGACTGGCGGTAACGCTCAAGCACCGCCTGCGCCTCTGCGCGCGACTCGCCTTCGCCGAGCAGGAACACGATCTCTCGCGCCTCACCCGGCGCAAGCTCGACCATCGTTTGCAGCGCGACGCAAGGATCAAGGCCCGCCCCGACGTTATTTGACAGGTACGCGCGGCCAAGCGCAGCGGGGCGCGCCGGATTGCCGTTGCGGCCCAGAAACTCTTTGCGGTCACAGGTGACAGTGCGCGGGCGCGCGTTCACATCGGCGAAGGCGACGCGACCGGCGAACTCGTTGTTGTACGGATTGCGCGCGAAGATCGCGCCGCTCGCTTCATCAAGCTCGGTGATGATGTACGGGGCTGATGTGCCGCGTGCGACGCCCAGCACTAACTCGTTGTAATTCGTGACGGACAGGCGGCGACGCCGATCCGTGCGATTGTGCAGGCGCAGGACGGAAATCTTCACCGGCGCATCAAGCGGCACGAACAGCAGTAACTCCTGCGCGATGCCGTGACTCGTGTGCTCGAAGACCGTGTACCCCTGCCCGTGCCTGATCATGTACGGCTGGTCGGCGCGGATCGGCAGCGGCGTGGTCGTCCAGACCGCGCCGCTCTCTTCGTCGCGCAGATAGATGCTCTCGCCCGGCGGATCGCTCACGGCATCGTTCGACCACGGCGTTAAACGGTTCTCGCGGCTATTGGCCGACCACGTGTAACCGCCGCCCGTCTCGGTCACTTGAAAGCCGAAGTCGTGTTCGTTGGCGACGACGTTCGTCCACGGCGCGGGCGTCCACTGGCCGGCGCGGAGCAGCGTGACATACTCGCGCCCGTTTTGCCCGAAGCCGCCAATGCCGTTGAAGAAAGTGAGTTCGGGCGTCTCGACTGGCGCTTCCGGGTACGTGCGTGAAGGGGCGCGCGGCACGAAGACGGGCGGCGCGGCTTCTTCGATAGTCCGGCGCACCAGTTGTTCTTCGAGCGTGCCGCGCTCGGGCACGATGACGACACGCGCCACCGCGTGCAACAGGATGCGATCAGCTTCCGGCATAATGTCCGTCCGGCGCAGGAAGACACCGCCCGGCTTGTCCTGCAAAGCGGCGGCCGCACTCAAACGGACGAGCGCCAGCAGTTCCTCTTGCAACGCCTGCGCATAACTTGGCGGGTGATCGTTGAGGATGACGAGATCAAAGCTCAGCCCCTTCAGCCGCAGGTATTCATGGCCGCGCAGCAACTGGCGCACGGTGTCCAAATCTTCCGCCTGACTGATGCGCACGATGACAAGCGGCGTGTCGCCGCTGATGCCGTAAGCCCACAGACCCGACTGCGCTTCCGTGTTCATGGCAAGCACATGCGGCGTCGGGCGCAAACTCGGATCGGCATAGAGCACGCGCCCGGCGAGCCGTTGAAACAGGTGTGCCTCTTCCGCATCCACGTTGTGATGGCGCATCTCGACCTGCGATTGCGTCCACGCGAGCCGCGCCTCGCGCTCGAAGATGGCCGGGTCGTGATACTTGTCGGCCAGTTGCAACGCCTCTTCGCGCGAACTGACAACGGCAGTCGTGAAGGTGACGCGCGCCCGCGCGCCCGGCGGTAGACGCACGCGCAGACGCAAAGAGAAGACCGGATCGAGCACCGCGCCGACGGTGTTCGAGAGCGGGCGGTCTTCCAGCACCGCGACCGGATCGGCCGGCGTGTGCCCGCGCCCCAGAAAGCGACTGCGATCCGTTTCGTACTGCACCGCGCCGACGCGCTCGGCTTCGGCAACGAGCACGTGTACGGCGAAGACGGGTTCATCTTTACTTGAGCGCGGGCGACGTCGGGCGAGCAGCGCGTTTGTGGCGGCGATGAATTCCGTCTCGATGAAGAGGTTGCTGAAAGCCGGGTGCGCGGCGTCGGCGGCGGGCGCGGCCAGCACTGTCTCGCTGTAGCTCGTCAACTCGATCTCGCGCACGCGCGTTGACTGGTTGGTGAGAGAGACGCGGCGCAGTTCGGCGTTGTCTTCGGGCGAGACGATGATCTCCGTGTGCGTGACGATGCCGGCGTCGGTGCGCCGGAAGTCAACTTTGTCTTCGGCGAAAGAAACCTCATAAGGGCGCGGCTCAACGTTCACCGGTTGATAGCCGGTTGACCACACCGCGCCGCTGCGCACGTCGCGTAGGTAGATGAACGAGCCATAGTGATCGCGCGTGGCGTCCTCGCGCCAGCGCGTCACTGCGAGAGTCCCGTGCATGGAATAGCCTGCGCCCGACGAGGTGACCATCACGGAGTACAGCCCGTTGGAGAGCAACTGCGTGCGCGGCGTCGGCAGGTCGGGCGAGTCATAGACGCGCGCGGCGAGGCCGGTCAGCGTGCGTACGACGCGGCTTGATAAGACCTCTTCGGCGCGCGGGTGCGCTGCTGGTGCGCCACGCGGGATACGCTCCTGCAACAGCAGCGCGGTTGCTTGCACGAGCGGGTCGGCGTGAAAGCGCTCCTGCATCACGTTCGCGTTGAGCAGGTTGTCGAGCGCCACCAGACTCATGCCCTGATGGTGCGCCATGAAGCTGCGAATCAGCGCGTGCGGTTGCTCTTGCGGCAGACGCTCCGGCGTGTAATCAATCGCCTCGTAGAAACCGTAGCGCGCGAGCGCGCCGGCACGTTCGAGGCGACGTAGATTGTTGCAGGCGCGGCGCGGCGCGACCGGCGCGGCGAGCATCGTCGCGTAAGGCGCGACGACGAGGTCTTCGCTGAGGCCGCGCTTTAAGCCGAGACCGGGCACGCCGAAGGGGCCGTACTGGTAATTGAGATGCACGTCGCGCGCGTTGTAGCCCGATTCTGAGATGCCCCACGGGACGCCGCGCTCCTGCCCATATTCGATCTGGCGGGCGACCACGGCCCGGTGCGTCTGATCGAGCAGCGTGTTCTGGTAGCTGCGCATCACCAGGAGCGGCATCAGGTACTCGAACATCGTCGCCGTCCACGAGATGAGTGCCCGGCTCGCATCAACCGGCGTCAGTTGGCGGCCCAGCCGGAACCAGTGCTCCTGCGGCGCGTCGCCTTTGGCGATGGCGATGAAACTCGTCAGCCGCGATTCCGAGGCCAACAGATCGTAATAGGATTTGTCGGCGCGACCCGCAGAGACGTTGTAGCCGATGACGAAGACTTTGCGTTCTTCATCCAGCAGAAACTTAAAGTCCATGGCCGCGAAGATGCGCTCGCACGCGCCCGCCAGCTTGCTCAACCGCGCCTCTAAATTCTGATTGGCGTGCGTCGCATCTTCAAGGCTCTGCGCCATAGCCGCCAGCGCGTCAAGCGGTGACGACTCAACCGGCGCGCCGCTTTGTTGCCGGTCTGCCAGCTCACCGCGTAGCGCGGCGATGGCGATGAGCGCGGCCTCATAACGTTCCATCATCTCCGCGACGCTGGCGACACGTTCAAGCGTCTGCGCGTCCTGCCAGAGGCGCTGCGCCGCTACGCTCTGAGAATCTTTCATCAGCGGCTCAAGCTGCGCGGTGAGCGCAGCCCCGTTTAACCCCAGCAGCCGCAGGTCGCGCTGCGCCTCTTGCGTCAAGCGCAGGCACGCCCCGACCCAGTAGCGCAGTTCCGCGAAATTCTCCGCGCCGTGCTCTTGCGCGAGCGCGCCGACGATGTCCTCGATCTCTTTGACGCGCCGCACGAGCGCGGCGAACAGTGCCGCCCATGCGCTGAAAGTGGCTGGCGGCTCGATGGCGATAAGCTGCGCGCATGCTTCGATCTCTTCGCGCAGTTGCTTGATGGTCACGACCTCTGTGCGCTGGCGCATCGCGCCGAGTCGCGTCGCCTCGGCGCGCAGCAGCGTGATGGCATCGCCCAATCCTTTGAGCGTGCGCGCGGCGAAGAGTGGGCAGTCGTACAACTCCATGCAGGTCTGCTTGAGCGCGAGCAGATGGCCGGCAAGATTGCCGCTGTCCACGGTCGAGATGTACTGCGGCGCGAGCGGTTCGAGCGTGCGCGTGTCGTACCAGTTGAAGCAGTGGCCGCGAAACTTCGGCAGCTTGTCGAGCGTGGCGAAAGT
>JBBRYU010000240.1:0-6308 GCA_038237345.1 Pyrinomonadales bacterium | reverse complement strand
GCCTTGATGACGCTCTGGTTGGCGCCGACGTAGAGCACGATGATTCGCCCGCCCTTGTAGAAATGGGGCGGCGCCACCCACATGGGCATGCTCGTCCCCACGCCGGAGCCGGAAGGTTCGACCCGTTTGGCGTCCCGCTCGGCGGCTCGCGCGCTCGCGTACTCGAAGACCTGCACCTGCTCGCCGCCGACGGTGAGCGCTCGGCCCCGGACGGAGAAGAAGGGCTGCGACACCCGCCCGCCGCGCTTGACCGTCATGCCGCTCCGCTTCAGGCTGCTCGTCAAGCTCCTGAAATCTTTCGCCCTGCCGGCGCGGGCGGGCGACACCGGAATGCCGTGAGTCCGCCCGTCGTCGAGCACACGGGAATGTTGGCCACGCCCCACATTGGCGACTGCCGTGGTAGCGACGAGCGCCATGATCAGAAACGAAGCGACCATTTTCAGCTTAATCATTCTCTTTATCCCCTACATTCACCTGCGTGTGTACGCGTGCGCGCAAAAGCTTTCACGACCGCCCTTCAAGTCGAAAGAGGAGGAGGGAAAATCCCCAAAGAGTTGCTACGCCGAGCAAGAGCCATTTGAAGTCAGACTGGATGATGAAATTTACGAGGGTCATCCAGCTAATCGAAGTTAAGCCCGCGATGGCAACAAGAACTGACACGCCGTGCGCCCGTTGCCGAAAAGAGCTGCGCGCGACGTAGAGAGTCAAGAGACCAGTCGAGATGATATACCCGCCCATCACCCAGAACACCCTGCCGAGCCACCGCGAGAGGTTTGGGGCGGTCGCCTGGAGTTGCGGAAGAGACGCGCCGATGTAGCGTGCGTCTTCGGGCAGTAATACCGGGCGCAAGAAAATGAAGTATGCTCCGACTCCCATGAGCGCAATGCCACAGAGCGCCAGCGCCGTCGAAGAGTAAGGTTTCACATTCACCATCTCACCTTCCCGGATGTCGCGGCAGGATCAAAACTCCCACTGCCAGCCGAGCCGCGCCACCCAACGCTTCTGGAGTTGGGGACCATCCAGTGATTGCCAGATCGGCTTGTCGATGTGGACGAAGAACTCCTGCCCCTTCAATGAACCTTCGGCGGGATGAACGCTCGCCCCGAAGGTAAGATCGAAGCGTTTGCCCCCTTGAAGATTCGGGTCTTTAGTCGGCTCATCCATTTGATCGAGAGCCGCATCTGCACCGCGGACGTTCCGCCACACGTCACCGTCGGCACGCACCGACACGCTCAGCCACGGAGTCAACCGCCGTGCGCCCCAGACGCTCGGCTGGTAGCGGTTGCCGAGCCTGTAGCCGTTGCCGTTTCTGCCGACTCGCAGCGTCGGGATGAACTCCGCTCCCCAGCCCCACGGCGCGGCTTGACCGAGGTAGATGAAACCCGGAATCAGAGAGACCGTCCCCGACCCGAGTTGCATCGGATACTCCAGCCTCATCCCTCCCATCGTCCGGTTGATGGAGCCGGTGGGAAGTCCGATCCCGGCGTTCAGCAGAAAGCGATGCCGGAGGTCTTTGCGCGCGTAGAGGGAATAAAGACCGCGCAGCTCCACGTCGCCGAGCCCGCTCGTTCGCTCGGTGAAGTGTTCGCCGTCGCGTGTGACGTGGTTCATTGACTTGCGGACGTATGGAACTATCGCCATGAGCGTGAGCTTATCGGTCGGGGCGTACATGACCATGCCCATGTGCATCTGCATCGTCATGTCGGTCGGAGCCGCCTCGAACCGATCCAGAATCGCCACGTCGCTGATGCGGTGCGTTTCGACAAGATTGCCGTCCATCTTGTCGAACGTGACCTGATAGCCCACCATCCATCTCCCGGCTTTCCCGACCATGATTCCGGGCGGTGTGAGACCGGCAGCGCCCATCATGTCGTCGCCCATGCCAGCATCCTGCGAAGACACATCTTTCGACTTCTGCCAGCCATTTCCGGCGATGAGGTCGGCATCGGCTGTGCGGAAGGCGTCGGGGTTGGTGTTGGCGGCGGTCGCTGGGCAAGTGCTGTACTTGCGTAAATACTCAAGACGATGAGACAAGCCGGAGTTATTATTCCGAATGTCCCCGTCGAGCTACGAAAACTCTGCATTTCTCTTCTCCTTACCATTTAGGACATTTGGCGGCATGAGTCGGCGCGGCACTCGCCGGCGGGCCGCCCCTCAATCCTCCGCTCCGAGCGCGAGGTTCTCGCGCCGCTCTACTCGACGATGAGCTTGCCGCGCAGCATGTTCATCCCACACGTCCATGTGAATTCGCCCGCCTTCCCAGGCGTAAACTCAATCGGCGTGGTCTTGAAAGCAGGCAGGTCGCGGGCAATGCCGAAATCGCCGAGGATCACCTGTTCGCTGCAAGAGGCGGTCTCGTCGCGGTAGAAGTTGAGGCGCACCGGTTTGCCTTGTCTGACCACGATCACATCCGGCGAGTAGCCGCCCTTGACCGTGACGTTTATCTCTTGCACACCCGACGCGCCCAACGTGGCAGACACGCTCTCGCGCTCGCCGAAGAAGTACCAGAGGACTAAAGCGATAGCGGCTACCCCGCCGATGATGACTATAATTTCAGTCGTGTCCATCACGAGCCTCCCTGCGCCGGCGGACGGAAGCGGCGCAATCGCAAGCTGTTTGTGACGACCGAGACGCTCGACAAAGACATCGCCGCGCTCGCGATGACCGGAGAAAGCAGCCAGCCCGTCAGTGGGTAGAGCAGCCCGGCGGCGACGGGGATGCCGATGACGTTGTAGATGAACGCCCAAAAGAGATTCTGCTTGACGGTGCGGATCGTCGCGCGCGAGAGCGCAATCGCCGTCACCACCCCGCGCAGGTCGCCTTTAATCAGCGTGATGTCGGAAGCCTCGATGGCGACATCAGTGCCCGTGCCGATGGCGATGCCGACATCGGCTTGCGCCAACGCGGGCGCGTCGTTGATGCCGTCGCCCACCATGCCGACAATTTTTTTCTCCTGCTGCTGAAGCCGCTTCACTTCGTTCGCTTTGTCTTGCGGGAGCACCTCTGCTAGTACGCGCGTGATGCCGACTTGCTCCCCGACTGCTTGCGCCGTGCGCTCGTTGTCGCCGGTCATCATCACGACTTCGAGTCCCATCCGCCGCAACGTAGCGACCGCCTCTTTCGACTCCGGCCTGACGGAATCGGCGACCGCCAAGAGTCCGGCAAAGCGTCCGTCAACGGCGGCGTACATCGGCGTCTTGCCTTCCGCCGCGAGCTTCGCGGCGCGCTCCTCAAATCCATCAAACGCGAGATTTCGATCACGCATCAATTTGAGATTGCCGAGCAAAAGGCGACGGCCATCAACCACGGCCTCAATGCCGTGTCCGGCAAGTGCGTTGAAGTTCGCCATGTCTGCGAGCTTCACCTGGCGCGCTGCCGCGCCGCGCACAATCGCTTCACCGAGCGGATGTTCGCTGCCCCTTTCGGCTGACGCAGTGAGCCGGAGCAACTCATCTTCCGTCATCCCGTCAGCCGCTACGACGTCAGTCAACGCCGGCTCGCCTTTGGTGATGGTGCCGGTCTTATCGAGGACGATTGTGTTTAGCTTGTGCGCCGTCTCTAAACTCTCCCCGCCTTTGATGAGGACGCCGTTCTCCGCCCCCTTGCCTGTTCCGACCATGATCGCCGTCGGCGTGGCTAACCCCAGCGCGCACGGGCACGCGATGATTAGTACAGCGACGAAATTGACGAGCGCCATCGTGAAGCGCACGTCAATTGGCGCAGCGACGAACCAGACGACGAAAGTCGCAATGGCGATGCAGATGACAATGGGCGTGAAGATACCGCTAATGACATCCGCCGTGCGCGCAATCGGGGCTTTCGAGCCTTGCGCGTCCTGCACGAGTTTGACGATCTGCTGGAGCGCGGTGTCTTTGCCGACCTTCGTCGCGCGAAAGCGGAACGAACCTGTTTTGTTGAGCGTCGCGCCGAATACCTCATCGCCCGGCTGCTTCTCTACGGGGAGGCTCTCGCCGGTGAGCATGGACTCGTCCACCGCCGACGAGCCTGCTTCAATCGCGCCGTCAACCGGAATCTTCTCGCCGGGCCTAACGATCACGATGTCGCCCGGCACGACCTCTTCAACCACGATGTCCATCTCACGCCCGTCACGCACGACGCGCGCCGTTTTCGCCTGTAAGCCCATCAAGCGCCGGATCGCGTCGCTCGTCTGCCCCTTGGCGCGCGACTCCAGCATCCTGCCCAAGAGGATGAGCGCGATGATGACGCTCGCCGCCTCGAAATAGACGGGCACCATCGGCGTGTTTGTCATGCCAGCCATACCCGCCACTGGGCCACGAGTTGTCGCTCCGGCGAAGGAGCCTGGCGCAACCGTCGCGGCGATTGAGTAGAGGTAAGCCGCGCCCGTTCCCACCGCGATGAGCGTGTTCATGTCCGCCGCACGATGCCGGAACGCCGCCCACGCGCCGCGATAGAATTGCGCGCCGCAGTAGAAGACGACCGGCGTGGCGAGCGCGAGTTGCAGCCAGTTGACGCCCCTGAAGTTGAACAACTCGATCCGCCCATGCGACATCGCAATGACGAGTACCGGCAAGGACAGCGCCGCCGCGATGAAGAACTTGCGCTTGAGGTCATTGTACTCAGCCGCACGCGCGTCCCGCTCCTGATCCTCAGCCGCAGCATCCCCGCCGCCGCCCGCCACCTCGCGCACACGGTAGCCGAATTCTTCTATCGCGCGGCGAATCGCTTTCACGTCGGTCGCGCCCGGCAGATACTCAACGCGCACTTCCATCATGCCGAGATTGAACGAGGCATTGACGACGCCGCGTTGGGCGTTCAGATGCTTCTCAAGCTGTTGGCTCGATCCCGAAGGTCTGGCGGAATCATCAACGATGAACTCTGCCCGCGCCGTCCCTGCCGTTCCGTAGCCGACATCCTTCACCGTTTCGATCAACTGCCCGACGCCGGTCGCCCGCGGGTCGTATTCGACGGTCGCGCGCGAAGTAGCGAAGTTCACATTCGCGCGCTGCACGCCCGGTGCTTTCGTGAGTTGTCGCTCGATGCGGCGCGCGCACGCCGCGCACGTCATCCCCGTGATCGGCAGGTCAACTCGTTCGCCGCCTCCGTCCGGCGTCGTATTCGTGTGGCGGTTGCCGTTCAATGGCGCGCCTTCGATGACCACCTGTACCGTACTCTTTCCTGCGGTCGCGCTCGCATTGGCAAATCGCATTGGGTCGCGGTCGAACTGCTCTTTGCAAGCGGTGGAGCAGAAGTAATACCGCTTCCCTTCGTGCGTACTCTCGCCCGCCGCCGTCGCGGGATTAACATCCATGCCGCAGACCGGGTCTTTCACCGTAGTCGCTGTTGCTGCCATCGTTTCAACTCCTCTCGCACGCTCGGAAGTCTCAGGCAGCCGGGAAGCCTGCGCGGTCAAGCGCGGCGATAAGCTCTGCACGTTGCACACGCTCGTCGTGTTCGATCCTCACGGTCTTCGCTGACGTATCGACGTCAACCCCGGACACGCCCGGCACGACGCCGATGGCTTTTTTGATCGCGCTCGCGCACCCGCCGCATACGATGGTCGGCGCGGAAACTGTCGTCTGTACATTCATTCGGATCACTCTCCTTCAGGAATTTCTGTAATACATTCCTCAGCATAACCCCTGTAGTCGTGTACGGAGTCAAGCGGCGCGCCCGGTGATCCCCATCGCGCCGCGCCGACGGTACAAACCCGATGCTTATACTGCCCGCGCGCATTCAGATACGGCAGCGAGAAGAACGTCCAACTACGTTGGATCGAGAAGGTCATGCGAAAGCGCGGCGGCAGCTCACCGCTGCCAACGCTTGCGCCCATCGCAAGACCGTGAGCGGGTTAAACCGGTAACGCACCCTCGACGACGTTCGCGTTCTCGTCGCGCATCCGCTCCTGATATCCCTTAAATCTCTTTTAAATTCGCCGGCTGCCGGAGAGCGATGGGCTTATTACTAATCCGCACGACAGCCGATGAAGATGGATGCCATTACGCCGCCATCGAAGCCATCTGGCGGCACGACTCGGCGCATTGACGGCAGACTTCCGCGCACCGCTTCATCAACTCGCCCATCTCACCCTCATGCGAACCTGCCATGCGCTCGCACTCCGTCGCGCACGCTTCGCACACGTCGGCGCAGACGTCGCAGGTCTGGAAATGGAAAGGCGAATTGCGGCTCATGAACTGTACATCGAGCAAGCAGATGTCGGCGCAGTCGCGGCAAGCTGCGATGCACTTCGCCATCCCCGCCATGTCCATGCGGTTGCATTCCGCGCCGCATTGTTCGCAGGTTTTCGCGCATTCCAAACAGAGACGGAT
>JBBRYU010000239.1:0-6341 GCA_038237345.1 Pyrinomonadales bacterium | reverse complement strand
GCCACTTCGACGTGCAGACGGCTTACGCGGCCGTCAATCGCATCCGCCTCGACGACCAACGCCCGCACATCTATCGCACGCACGACGGCGGCAAGACTTGGCAGGAGATCGTGCGCGGCCTGCCGAACGATCCTATCAACGTCGTGCGTGAAGACCCGCAACGCAAAGGCATGCTCTTCGCCGGCTCGGAGCGCACCGTCTATGTCTCGTTCAACGATGGCGACGACTGGCAATCGCTGCGGCTGAACATGGCTCCCTCTTCCATCCGCGACCTCGTCATCCACGACGACTACCTCGTCGTCGGCACACACGGCCGATCGTTCTGGATTCTCGATGTCATAACACCGCTCAGACAACTCGACGCGCAGACGGCCGGCGCGGACGCACTCCTCTTCCGCCCGCAACTCGCCACGCGCGTCCGTCGCAACGCCAACACGGACACGCCGCTCCCGCCCGACGAGCCGGCCGGACAGAATCCGCCCGATGGCGCGATCATTGATTACTATCTGAAGACAGACGCAGGCGGCCCCGTTACGCTGGAGATTTTAGATGCCGCGCGCAACGTCGTGCGCCGCTTCGCCAGCACCGATCAACCTGAACCGATTGACGAGCAAGACTACGCTGTGCCCGCTTACTGGTTTCGCCCGCCGCGCATCCTCTCCGCCAAGGCCGGCATGCAACGCTTCGTCTGGGACTTGCATTACCCGCGCCCACAAACTGAGCGTTACGACTTCCCCATCTCGGCCATCTATCGCGACACGCCGCGCACGCCGCAAGGGCCGCTGGTGCAGCCCGGTCAATACACCGTCCGGCTCGCCGTCGGCGGCCGCACGCTCACGCAACCGCTCGCCGTGCGGATCGATCCGCGCGTGAAGACGCTGCCCGCCGGTCTCCGCCAGCAGTTCACACTCTCCATGCGCGCATACGAAGGCATGAATCAGAGTTTCATGGCGCTCGCAGAGTTGCGCAAACTCCGCGAGGGGGTGAAAGACCTGCGCGCCAAAGTCGGGACGGGCGCAATGAGTGAACCGCTCGCGCAGTTCGACTCCAAACTGCTCACGCTCGAAGGCGCGGGTGGTGGCGGCGGCGCGGCCCGACCGGGCAGCGATGCGCCCGCGCTCGCGCGCCTGCACGGCGACTGGAGCACCCTGTTCGACGTGCTGCAAGAGGCGGATGTCGCACCCACAACGCAAGCCGTCAGAACGGCCGACGAGTTGCAAGCGAAGCACAACAAGGCGCTGGCCGTTTGGGCCGACCTCAAGACCAAAGAGCTCAACGCGCTCAACGAACAACTGCGCCGCGCGGGGCTGACGGCGTTGCCGCTGACGGAGAGCGCACCGCACCCGTAAAAAGGCCTTTATAGCGGACGGACTTGCGCGCCGCCAATCAGCGCGGCGAGCAGCTTGGGCTGAGCGAAGATGAGTTGGCTTTTTACGACGCGCTCGTAGTCAATGACAGCGCCGTCAAGGTGTTGGGCGATGACACGCTCAAGACTATCGCCCGCGAGCTTGTCGAGACGGTGCGCCGTAACACGACGATTGATTGGACGTTGAAAGAAAACGTGCGCGCCAAGCTGCGCGCCATTATTAAACGACTCTTGCGGAAACACGGCTACCCGCCTGACAAGCAGGAGAAGGCGACACAGACCGTGATGGAACAGGCCGAGCTACTCGCCCAAGATTGGGTGATACAGTAACGTTCGTCATTGTGGTTGAGAATATAAGCGCGCGGCTGGTGAGACTGCCTCGTGAAATCGCTTGCGCCCGCACCGACGAGCCGTTACCGGGGCGCGACGGGGGGCATGTCACCCAAAGATTCCACAAAGAGTTTCAAGCGCAGCACATCGAGTTTGCGCAAGCGATCACAGGCATCGCGGACGAGCGTGCGCGGCGTCGGTATGCGTCGGTGTTGCTCAACCGTTTGCTGTTCATCCACTTCCTCCAGCGCCAGGGCTTTATCAAAGGCCACGCCGCGCCGGGCGGCGATTACGAATACTTGCAGCGCAATCTGGCCGCGCGCCGTAAGGCAGGCAGGGATCAGTATTACAGCGTGTTTCTGCGTGCGCTGTTCTGCAAAGGCTTTGCCAAGCCGCAGGCTGAGCGCACGTCTAAAGAGCGACGCTTGCTTGGCGCTGTGCCTTATCTGAACGGCGAGTTGTTTCTGCCGCATGCGATTGAGCAGCGTAACCCGGACATACGCGTGCCCGATGCGGCGTTCGCGAGTCTTTACGCGTTCTTCGGTAAGTATTCGTGGAATCTGGACGACACGCCGGGCGGGCAGGCGGACGAGATCAACCCGGACGTGCTCGGTTACATCTTTGAGAAGTACATCAACCAAAAGGCGTTCGGCGCTTACTACACGCCGCCTGAGATCACGCAACACCTGTGCGCGCAGACAATTCATAAGTTGATTTTGGATCGGGTGAACGCGCTGGCGGCGGCGGAGAGATTTACCACAGAGACACAGAGCAGGCACATAGCGCACGGAGAGGAAAACTCTGTGGACGCCGTGGGTCTGCGCCGTGTCTCTGCGGTGCATGCCGCAACGGATGCACTCAACCCGCGCCGCTATGAATCCATCCAAGACCTGCTCCTCAATCTCGATGCCTTTCTGTGTCGCCGGCTATTGGACGAGGTGTTGCCGGATTTGAAACTGCTCGATCCGGCGTGCGGGTCGGGCGCGTTTCTGGTGGCGGCGATGCAGACGCTGCTCAACGTCTATGCAGCGGTCATCGGTCAGGTGGAGTTTTTAGGCGACCGGCACTTGCAGGCGTGCGTAGAGAAGTGGCGCGCGGAGCACAAGTCGCTGAACTACTTCCTCAAGCAGCGCATCATCACGGACAACCTGTTCGGCGTGGACATCATGGCGGAGGCGACGGAGGTTGTGCAGTTGCGCCTGTACCTCGCGCTCGGCGCGTCGGCGCAGGGCGCGGAGCAGTTTGAGCCGCCGCCGCACATAGACTTCAACATCCGTGCGGGCAATGCCCTGATCGGGCTGCTGCACGTCAACGACACCGACTACGACGAGAGGCACGGGCAGGGCGACATGCTGCGCCCGACGTACAAGGACGTGGTGGCGGAAAAGAATCGCCTCATCGAACAGTATCGCAACTACAAAGAAAACAGCTTGCCGGGCGGGCTGGAAGCTTTGCGCGACCAGATCAGCGCGAAGAAGCAGGAGACGCTGACCGCGCTCAACGGCATCCTGCTACGCGAGTTCACGAAGCTGGGGATCAAGTACGAGCAGGCAACCTGGGATGAAGCGAAGAACAAAGCAGGCAAGCCGCAGAAGCGCGCCGTCGCGCTCAAGGACATCGAAGCGTTGCAGCCGTTCCACTGGGGCTACGAATTCGACCGGATTCTTAACCAGCACGGCGGCTTCGACGCGATCATCACCAACCCGCCGTGGGAGATTTTCAAGCCGCAGGCGAAAGAGTTCTTCGCGGAACACTCGGCGTTTGTGACGAAGAACAAAATGACGATCAAGGAGTTTGAGAAGGAGCAGGCGAAGTTGCTGGCGAAGAAGGACGTGCGCGCGGCATGGCTGGCATATCAAGAGCGCTTCCCGCACGTAAGCCTCTACTTCAGAAATTCCCCGCAATACAAAAATCAAATTTCCATCGTCAACGGGAAGAAGGCGGGCACTGACATCAATCTGTACAAGTTGTTTGTCGAGCAGTGTTTCAACCTGTTGCGACCGGGCGGTGAGTGCGGGCTCGTCATTCCTTCGGGCATTTATACGGATTTAGGCACGAAGCAACTGCGGGAGATGCTGTTCGGCGCAAGCGAAGTCACGGGTTTATTCGGTTTCGAGAACCGCAAATTTATTTTTGCAGGCGTGGACAGTCGTTTCAAATTCGTCGTGCTCACCTTTAAGAAGGGCAGTTCTACAGAAACCTTTCCCGCCGCCTTCATGCGCCAACAGGTTGAAGAGCTTGCGCAGTTCCCCCGCGACGGGGCCTTGCGGATTCGTGTTGACCTTATCCGGCGACTCTCGCCTGCTTCACTTTCCGTGCTGGAGTTCAAGCATGACGCGGACGTGCGCATTGCTGAAAAGATGATTCGCTTTCCCCCTTTAGGCCGGCAGGAGGATGATAAGTGGAACTTGGCGCTTACGAGCGAGTTTCATCTGACTAATGACAGCTATCTATTCAAGACTGTGCCCGGCACTGGCCGCCTGCCGCTTTATGAGGGCAAGATGATTCATCAATTTACTCACCTATTAGCCGCGCCGCGTTATTGGGTAGATGAACAGGAGGCTAGACAAGCCTTGCGAGGTAGAAGCCGGAGGGGCAGGGGGGAAATGCTTGATTATCAAACATACCGTTTAGGCTTCCGGGCGATTGCCCGGAACACTGATAACCGAACAATCATCGTGGGGCCAATTCCACGAAACGTTTTCTGTGGGAACTCAATGTTAGTTTGCGCAAATAATAACTCATCAGCCTGCGCGACCCCGGAGGCTGAATTGCTTTTAATGCAAGCGTTGCTCAATAGCGTCACAGTTGATTATTACGCCCGGCAAATGGTGAGCGCGAACATTAATATGTTCTACATATATCAACTTCCTGTCCCCCGACTGACCGCAGCAGACCCGGCGTTTGCGCCCATCGTTGCGCGGGCTGCCCGGCTCGTCTGCATCACGCCGGAGTTTGCCGACCTCGCCCGCTCCGTGGGTTTGCGCGACCACACCGCCGGCGCGACCGACCCGGCGACGCGCGCCCGCCTGCGCGCTGAACTCGACGGTATGATCGCGCACCTCTATGGTCTCACCGAAGAGGAGTTCGCGCACATTCTCGCCACATTCCCCCTCGTCGCGCCAGAGACGAAAGACGCTGCATTAGCAGAGTTTCGCCAAGCGCCAGCGCATGTCCGGTAAGCACGCCCTGCTACATTTGAGCGGGTGCGTGTTCGGCCGTATGCTTAACAGCAATAGCCAAGCAACACACACAGCCGCACGGGGGCACGAGAGGGAAGGGGATCGCTATGAGCGCGAATAAGGACACGTTGACGATTACGGACAATCGCACCGGCAAGCAGTATGAGCTACCTATCGAGCACGACACGATCCGCGCGATGGATTTGCGCCAGATCAAAGTGCAGCCGGACGACTTCGGGTTGATGACCTATGACCCGGCCTTTATGAACACGGCCTCCTGCAAGAGTCAGATCACATACATTGATGGCGATAAAGGCATCCTCGAATATCGCGGCTATCCGATTGAACAATTGGCCGAACAGAGCAACTATCTGGAAGTCGCTTACCTATTGCTCTACGGCGAACTGCCGCACGAGGAGCAACTGCGACAGTGGACGCATCACATCACGCACCACACGTTCATCAACGAGAACATCAAGAAAGTCCTGGACGGCTTCCACTATAACGCGCACCCGATGGGCATGTTCGAGGCGATGGTGGCCGCGCTCTCTACCTTTTACCCCGATGCGAAAGAAGTCTTCGATGTCGAGTGCCGGCAGAAACAGATTTACCGCATGATCGCCAAAGTCCCGACCATCGCCGCTTTCGCCTATCGTCATCGCATCGGCATGCAGTACGTCTATCCCGACAACGACCTCTCTTACGAAGGCAACTTCTTGAACATGATGTTCAAGACGACCGAGTTGAAATACAAACCCAATCCGGTGCTGGAACGCGCGCTCACCGTCCTCTTCATCCTGCACGCCGACCACGAGCAGAACTGTTCGACCAACGCGATGCGCTCTATCGGCAGCGCGCAGACCGATCCGTTCTCGGCGATTGCGGGTGCCGCCGCCGCACTATATGGGCCATTACATGGCGGCGCGAACGAGGCGGTCTTGAAGATGCTCAACGAGATCGGCGCGGTCGAGCGCGTGCCCGAATACGTGCAGCGCGTGAAGAACGGCGAGTTTCGTTTAATGGGCTTCGGGCACAGGGTCTACAAGAATTACGATCCGCGTGCGCGCATCATCAAGCAGGTGGCCGACGAAGTGTTCGAGATAACGGGGCGCGATCCCTTGCTTAACATCGCGCTGGAGCTTGAGCGTATCGCGCTCGAAGACGAGTATTTCGTCAAGCGCCGGCTCTACCCGAACGTGGACTTCTACTCCGGCATTATCTATCGCGCGATGGGTTTCCCGGTAGACATGTTCCCGGTACTGTTCGCCATCCCGCGCACTTCCGGCTGGATCGCGCAATGGGTCGAGTTGCTTAATGACCCCGACCAGAAGATCGCGCGCCCGCGCCAGGTCTACCTGGGTCCGACCCGCCGCGTTTACGTGCCGATGACCACGCGCCGCGGCAAGGCGGACCGCCCGGAGCCGATGGCCGGACGCCGCGTCTCTCGCCGTGGCGGCGGGATC
>JBBRYU010000238.1:0-6441 GCA_038237345.1 Pyrinomonadales bacterium | reverse complement strand
GTCGATACGTTGGCGCGCGTTGACCGTTGCTTCGACATTCTCTGCGACGGCGGTCGAGAAGCCTTGTGCTGCAACCGTGACCTGGTAGGTGCCGATCTTGACGCCGGTGAACTGATAATTGCCGCTCTCATCCGTCGTTGCGGTGGCCACGGTTCCGGTTTGAACATTCTTCAGCGTCACGGTCGCGTTCGGCAGTACCCCGCCGTTCGTGTCGCTGACGGTGCCAAGCACAGTCGCAGTATCAAATTGTGCGTGAACGGTTGTGATATTACCGAGCAGCAGAAAGAATGAGAACAGAAGAAATCCGAATGTGCGGACGATATACGCCTGTGCCTTCATTGGGGAATACTCCTTAGCTGATGTTTGTTTGCAGTGAACGGCTCGGTTTGTGCTGAAACCGCAGTTGAACCAAGTCACTCCTTTGCGAATGCGCGTCCCCTTGTACGTTAAAGAAGAAGAAGTTTTGGTTCTTGCCGCTGATGTACCTCGGGCCGCCTTCGCCAAGCACGGTAGATAAATGGGGCCGCCGCTGTTACTTCATAATGGTTCTGGATTGCGGATTCTCTCTCGTCGCTCAGCCAATGTTCCGCACATGAGACCGATGCTCCATTGGGGACGGCAGAAAGCTTCTATGCTTTGTCCTTGGCGACGCAATTATGTTAATGCGAGAATGCAGCTTAATTATAGGCAGTTACAGGGCGTCTAAATTCGAGTTGCCATAAAATTAAATCTTCGGCAACTCTTCGTTACACAGGTCTTCTATTAGGTATGAAAATAAATTCAGGCAAGTGTACGGCTCGTTGCGATAACTCATTTGCCTTAATAGCTACTTTATACTTTTAGGCACTTGAACACGTGTGCATTCAGATTTATCGAGAAGATAGCACATTTCACTGTCCGGGAGAAGAATTTTTATTTAATCCGGATTTTTTATCTGCGACTTGTAGACAAGCGCGGGTTTCGCCTGTGCGCTTCCTCTCGGCCTCCTGACACAAACTCAATATTGAAAGCCGGATGAACTGCCGTACCTTGAGCGCCGATGTTTGTGTCTGCGCCGCAATGATGCCTATGATGTTTGGCTCCTTGATCACAGAAAGAAAGCATTTCTTCGACGCCGCTTCCGGCGTAAGGCTATCGTAAATGAAAACTTCTCTAAACTTCTTCAGCCTTCCGCTGTTTCTGTTGCTTTCCGTTTATGCGGCATCAAGCACTACGGGAACGCACTTCGCGGCGACGCAGAACAGCTCACGACTTCCTAAACCGTTGGCCACAGAAGTTTTTAACTTGACGGAAAACATGGAAGTTGGGCTAGAGATAGAAGCCCGCTCTCCGGGTGCGTCCTGGGCACGCGAGGGCGCGGAAGCCGCCGCACTTTTAGTTTTGGTTGACGGCGTGTATCAACAGGATTTGCTGCTCTGGGCAGGCGACGAATTATTCCCCTATCGCGTCATGCTCGGACACCTCAACAAAGGAAAGCACACGGTTTCTGTGACGCTCAACGCGGCGCGTTCGGCTGCCGCAACTCGCCGTGCTGAAGTAAAGTCGCTGCAGCCGCTCCCGCTTGCGCCCGCGCACGGTGCGGGCAGTGTAGTTGAAGAGCGGCTGGCTCTGGCCCATTCACCTTTTCTCTACGCCCGCGCCAATACGATTGACCATTTCACAGACCTTCCGCTTTTGATGTACTACGAAATTCTGCATGAAGCCGGAGGTGATCTGCTCGTGCGCTACACCGTGATTTTCACGAATGAAGATGGCGGCACGCAGACCGCTGCGCTGCTGGCGCGTTGGGGGCGCGGGACGGACATCGAATGGGTCTATCAATTTCGTGCGCATGGTCAAAAGATCATCGAGGAGACCTATCAAGGCGTGCGGCACGAGACGAAATTCTTTATCGGCTCTCGCGCTGGCGGAGGCCATCCGCTGCTCGCCGTTGCCTCAGATAACAATAACTTCTCCGATCTGGCTTCCTCCGTCGTCCGTTTCGCCCTGTTGCCGGTGCGCGCCCGTCTTGAGACGGCGACGCGCGAGAGCGTGATGGACTTGTACCCGCAAACCTACCGGGTGATGACCGAAGAACTGCTGCGCGAAGGACGCCTCAGTGATACCCCGGCCGACATCAACACCATCGCCGACCCGCGCGAGTATCTCTACATTGAAGCCGTCTCAGAGCAAGAAGGGGCGACAGTCGCCTTTGATGTGCAGCTGGCAGGGCTATCGAAAGTGTTCGCTTCGGATATGGGCGAGCCGCGTTTGCGGATAGACCGGAGCGGCTATTTTCGGACGGCCGTGCGTTTACCCAAAGGCGTCCCGCCCACTGCGGTGGAGAGCATCACAGCGCGTTGTCAGGCCAGCGCAAACCCCGCCGGCGCAAGACGCTGTAAACATCTCAACGTGTTCCGGGTTTTAGTGCTCGACCAGAACTACGTGCCGCGCCCGCTGCCGCTACAAACACAAACGGAGTCTTCGCTCGCGCCGAATGAAACAAAAATTTTCCGGCTCGCTCAAACTCACCCCTGAACTATCGGCGCGCCCCAATTTTGATATAGATAGGATTGGTCAGGGCAAGCACTGCCTTCGTCTTGTCCCGCACTTCAAGACGAACATAAGCATCGTGCAGGCATTCAAGCTCGATCATTTGCGGCTGACCATCCGATTTGACAGGGAAACTGCGTAGCACCTGGCCATCCGAGACCAATAAGCCGGTCGCGTCAGGCGGTGCGGCGTCGGTGGTGATGAAGAAGCGTGCCGAGCCAGGTGCGCGCAGGTGAATCTCATCGCCGATGAGCGCACGCACGTGCCGTTTGTCTGTTGCCGCCTCGGCTGCAAAACTAAGGACGGGTCGCAGGGCTTCGCCCGTCAGGTAAACGCGGCCCTGACGGACGGCTTGTAGTAATGCTGCCTGGGAGAGGTCGTGCGCGGCCACGTGAGTTGTCGGTTGGCCGAGGGGCGTGTCCGGCCGGTGCGAGTCGCTGGAAGCGATAGCGGTGATGTGTCGGCCGCTCTGCAAAATCTTATCCCACATCGCGAGCGCCATTTCATCGGTCAAGTCCCACGGGCCGTTCCAAACTTCAATTGCATCGAAGTCGCGCGCCGCCGCGTCATAGCTCCAACTGCAACCGCCGCATAAAGCGAACGGATGATTGATGGAGATGAGCGCGCCGACGCGGTGTGCTTGCGCGACGAGGCTCGCGATGCGGGCGTTGTCGCCCGGATGCGTGCGGAAATCAATCCACGTGCCTGAAGGTAGACCCCATGCATTAGTATGACCGCCGTATGTGGTGATCTCTTCGCCGCGCAGCACCAGGGGTTGTTGCGCACCCTTGCGTAAGCGATCAATTTCCGCGTGATGGCTGGCCGTATTGTGATCCGTAATGAAGATAAAATCTAAACTGCTGTTTAGCGCGCTGGCGACTAACTCCGCGATAGTCCAGTTGCCGTCACTGTGCACGGTGTGCATGTGTAGATCACCCCGCCACCAACGCAGGTCATGCCCGGCGATTGTCTGAGGCAGAGCTGTTGTGCGGTGCGTGCCATTTGGCGCAGCGGACACTGTGGTTGGTGCGCCGGCAGCTGAAAGGTCAGGCTGGCGTGGGGCCGGAGCGCGGTGCGACGAGCTATCCCCTTCCGGCTCAATGCCAATTTGGAAGGAAACGTCAACGCCCGCCGGCGCAACCTTGTAAAGCCCAAGAATGATACGCCAGGTTCCGGCGGGCAGGTCACCCGGCAGATAACCGGGCGTCGCCTCGGCGCGGGCAACGAAGAACTCGGCGCGCCGCCCGCCGCTCCATCCGCGAAAGCCGCGCGGGTCAGTGTCGGCGCCGGTTGAGCGCGCATCGAACAGGCCGATGTCAATCGTGTTAGCGCCATTAGCGCGCTCATACTGATAGCTGATACTGATCCGCGCGGTGTGGGGCGGCACGTCGAAAGGGACATAAACGTAACGACTATCGCTGGCCCCAAGTGGAGTCAGATGAACGAGCCGAGCAAGCGTCTGGGTCTGTCTGTTCTTTGCAACTGGAGCGCCGCTAACAACGTGCGGCGTTGTCGCCGCGAGGACACAACAGATCAGAGCGAGCGTGATTAAGCGTGTGATTGTTAGCATCGTCTTGTCCTGGTTAATTATTCAGCTTGACATCTTTTATCAACCCACTCTGCTAGCGTAACTCTTGCAGCAGGTGTGCGTGTTCTGCGCCTACCTTCAGAATCAACTCGCCAAACAGAGTGTTGGCCCACGCGAACCATGATCTGGTGAACTTTTGCGGCTCGTCTTTGGCAAACGACTCGTGCATGAAGCCTGTCCCCGCGTGCGTCGCCTTCAGTATTCTGAGACACAACGCGATCTCCCGTGCATCCACACTTGTCAGCGCGCGGATGATGATACCCAAAGGCCAGATCATGCCTAAACCCACGTGCGGGCCGCCAATGCCTTCACCTACGCGCCCGCGAAAGAAGTAGGGATTGTCTTCGCTCAACACGAAAGCGCGTGTGTGCCGGTAGATTTTGTCTTGCGCGGCACAACAACCGAGGTAGGGTAAAGACAAGAGGCTCGGCACGTTGGCGTCATCCATGAATAAACGGTTGCCGAACCCGTCCGTCTCATAGGCGTATATCTCGCCATATTTCAAATGCTGCGCTCTGGCGTGCATGTTGACGGCTTGGCTCACTTCACGGGCGAAGGCTCTGCATTCGTTGGCGAAGCTCTGGTTGCCGAGCGCGGTCGCATATATTTCAGCGAGTTGCTTGAGCGCCGCTACGGCGAAGAGATTCGACGGAATCAAAAACGGGTAGATGCAGGCATCGTCAGACGGTCTGAAGCCTGAATGAATCAAACCGCACAAGCGCGTCGGATTGCCGCCACCTTTTAACGGCAACGAGTCAGTCGGATTTTTGGTCACGCGCTGGAAAGAATACGAACCCAAATTTGGGGATTGCTGTTGCTCGCGTAAAGTTTTGACGACGAGCGACATCGCCTCCTGCCATTGCCGGTCGAAGAGCGAGGCGTCACCTGTCGCCTGCCAGTAACCGTGCGCCAGCCGCACCGGATAGCAGAGCGAGTCGATCTCCCACTTGCGCTCATGCAGTTCCGGCTTCATGAGCGTCTGGTCTTTGTCCCATTCGCTGCCCGTCGCGGCGTAATTGAAGGCGTTGGCATACGGGTCGATCAAGATGCAACGCGCCTGCCGGTTGACAACGCCGGCGAGGAGCGTTTTCAACTTTTCATCTGCTCTGGCAAATTGCAGGTAAGGCCACACTTGCGCCGTCGAATCTCGCAGCCACATGGCGTCAATGTCGCCGGTGATGACGAACGTGTCCGGCTTCCCGTCGAGCGTGCCGACATGGACGGTGGTATCAAGCGTATTGGGAAAACAATTCTCAAACAGCCACGCGAGTTCTTTATCCGCGATGGCACGCTTGACTTCCCGAATCTTCGCCTCGACTGCCGCACTCGTAACCCGACGCTCGCCCAAGGCCGGGCGGCGACTCGTGAAATCAATCAATCGTTTCGCCGCGAAATGGCGCAAAGGATGACTGCTGCCGATGGTGAGGCCGCCCAGCGCGCAAGCTGTGGTCTTTATCATTTCTCGCCGTGTTGGCATAAGCTTAATAGCTTTACTTGCCATCGCTCCGCTCTGGCAGTGACATCGAAGGTGGTCTATCACCGCGTCCCCACGTAGAAGGCTGCGCGCCCATGCGGAGCACAAGCCGCCCGCCGCGCACCAGCTCATCATGCTTCAGCCATGCGCGGTCGAGCGTGCGCCCGTCGAGCGTCGCCGACTGCACGTATGAATTAGTCTCCGAAGTCTCCGGCGCTTCGATGATGAAGCTGTGCCCGCCGCCGAGGTTGATGATCGAGCGTTGAAACAGCGGACTGCAAATATAGTAGAAAGGCTGGCCGGCATTCGGGTATAACCCGATGGCTCCCCACACGTACCATGAAGACATCGCGCCGCTGTCGTCGTTACCGGGCAGCCCGCCGCGCCCGGTGGTGTATTCGGTGGCGAGAATGCGCCGCACACGTTCCTGCGTGCGCTCCGGGCGACCCGCATGGATGTAAAGAAACGCGGCAAGAAAGTCCGGCTCGTTGTTGTGATTATAGAGTGCGTTGTTGAATGCCGGATCGCGTGTCGGTGGATTAGCGAAGAAGGCATCGTGCCACGCGATGAACTTTCCATCGCCGCCGAGTTTGTTGATTAGTCCTTGCGCGTCGTGCGGGACATAAGTCCCGTAGATGTAACCGCTGCCTTCGTAGAACGGCGCATCCCAGTAGCTGTAATCTTTGTCCGGATAGAAATGCGCCGCCGCAAATGGCGTGAGCCAGCGACCGTCGGCGAAGCGCGGGCGAGCCGAGCGCGTCTCATCGCTCCACACGTTCAGCCAGTTCTTCGAGCGCGCAAGATACTTGCGACTGTCGGCGGTTTGTCCGAGCGCTTGCGCCACCTG
>JBBRYU010000237.1:0-6455 GCA_038237345.1 Pyrinomonadales bacterium | reverse complement strand
GAGTCTGTTTGGCTGGTTGATTCAAAGAACAAATATTCAGGACGCTTCACGAGTGCGTTCGACGAAAGGTCTGTTCGTACATTGTTACGGCAAGCTCGCGGCGGCTTGTTTACTGTTAACTTCCTACTCTTGATTCGCATTAGTAGTGAGTCAATTTCAAATCTGACATGACGCTCTCTCCGGTCGATATATCCAGAGTTAGTTGTGTCTTCTAAATGTTTATGCGCGTGTGCGGCAAAACATTTCATGGGACTGCTTGTGCATAGGCGAAGAGTGTGGTTCTTCAAACTGATCCACTACCAAAATTGGCTGACTTTTAGGTTTATTATGCGTGCTGATAACTGGCCGAGTCGGTCAGATCACCTGACTGCGGCGCGCAAGCTCTGCGCGATGAGCGGGATGATGCGGCGGGGCACTTCGATGGCTTGTTTGATGTGGCGGGCGTAGGTGAAGTGGCCGACGACGTAGAGGCCGGGCACGTTGGTCTCGAAAGTTTCCGGGTCGTAGACGGGCACTTCGGTTAAGCCTGCGGGTCTGATCTCGACGCCGACCGCGCGCAGCAGCGTGAAATCCGCGTCGTTGCCTATCAAGACGAAGACCGCGTCGTTGGGCAGTTCGAGCGCCGCGCCGTCATCTTGTGTGAGGCGCACGGCGCGGTTGGTGATCTCTGCGATCTCTTTGAACAGCACGACGCGCAGGCGGCCCGCCGCGATGTGCGCTTCGAGCGGCGCACGTACCCAGTGCTTGATGGCGTTCATCTTCGGGTCGCGGTTCTCCCAGTCGGTGCGCCAGATGGCGAGCGTCGTGTGCGCGCCCTCGTCCGCCAGAAACAGCGTCGCCTCAGCCGCAGAGTTGCCGCCGCCAACGACTAACACATCTTTGCGCACGTACGGGTAAGGCTCGACGAAGCGATGCTGCACCTTCGGCAACTCCTCACCCGGCACACCCAACCGGCGCGTGCGCGCCATCGCCCCGAATGCCACCAGCACGCGCGCCGCGCGATACTCGCCCCGCGTCGTCCGCACGACGAACCCGTCCGGCCCGGCGCGCTCGATCCGCGTCACCGCTTCCTCCGTGTGGACGCGCAACTTTTCATCCAACACGAACCGCACGTAATGCGACAACAACTCTTCGCGCGTGGGCTTCTCGCGGCACGGCTGCAAAGTGTCGAGGCGCAACTCCAACTCGTTCGGCGTCGAAAACACCGTCCGCCCGACCGGATAGTGAAAGATCGTGTCCGCGATCAGCCCCTGCTCGACCACGAGATAGTTCAACCCTTCGCGCGCCGCCGCGTCCGCCGCCGACAGTCCCGCCGGCCCCGCGCCGATGATCAGCAAGTCAAGCTGCGCCATACTCTTTGACATAAATCCGTTGCTTTATCCTCGCACGTTGAACTGCGCCACAGCAACTCGCGAATTGAGTCCTGAAAACTGAAGGCTGGTTAGCAACGCGGACACGCGCAGGCGGGCGCGTTGCGCCGTCGTGTCTCCGCTCGTTATAATGCTGCGACTTGAAGCAACACACCAACTACACATCGCAAGCGCCACGCGCCGCCGGTTCGTGCTTCCCACAACTGCGCGGCGTGCTGCTCCCGTGCCCCACGCCGTTCGACGCGGCTGGTGAGGTTGACGAGACTGCTTTGCGCGCCAACATCGCGCGTTGGCACGAGACCGGCGTGACTGGTTACGTGGCGCTCGGCTCGACCGGCGAGCGCGTACATTTGGATGAGCGCGAGTATCTGGCGGTGCTGGCCGCGATGCGCGCGGTCGTGCCCGCCACGCATCTGTTGATCGCGGGCGCGGGGCAGCAGAGCACGTGGCACACGATCAACGAAGTGCGTCGTGCAGCGGATGCAGGCGTGGACGCGGTGCTGGTCATCACGCCCCATTTTTATCGTTCGGCGATGACGCAGTCCGCGCTCGTCGAATATTACGCCGCAGTCGCCGCCGCCGCGCCCGTGCCTGTTCTGCTCTACAGCATGCCGGAGTTGACGGGCATCGCGCTCGCGCCCGAAACAATCGCGCAGTTGAGCCGGCATGAGAACATCATCGGCGTTAAAGACAGTTCCGCCGACATCGTCAACTTCGCCGAGACGCTACGCCTCGTGCCCGCAAGCTTCGCTGTGCTGACCGGCAACGGCCCGCTCTTTTACGCCGCGTTAACGGCCGGTGCCACGGGTGGCATACTCGCCGCCGCCTGCGTGACGCCGCAACTCGCCGTCAATATTTTTACAGCCGTTAAAGCAAATGATCACGCGCGTGCGCTCACATGGCAACGCGCCTTCGCGCCGCTCGCCCGCGCCGTCACCGCGCGCTACGGCATCGGCGGCTTGAAACATGCGCTCGAACTTGCCGGCTATGTGGGCGGGCAGGTGCGTGCGCCGTTGCAGATGCCGGCGGAAGAAGCGCGCCGCGAGATTGCGCGTCTGCTGGCGGATGCTCTACGTTATGCGAGTAGCTCCGACGCAAACGCCGGAGCAGAGCCGTCAAGTCTGAGCGCAGGAGCGAACGTGTGAGTACCCCCGAAGCCGCTTGTTACAGCACCCCCGAAGAGACGGGTCTGCGCCTTGAGCCTGTGCCCTTCGCGCGCATCCCACATCAGTCGCGCCTCTTTCTCGACTATCTCCAAGACCCGGCCGCGCTGCACAACTATTATCCGAACGCCGTCCGCTTTCATCACGAACTGGCCGCCCGCGCGCCCGAAGTCTTAGCCGCCCACAAGACTGATCGCGCCGCGCTCTGCGCCGCACTGCACGCGCTCAACTCGGACTGGGGCGCAGGCGCAGAGACGTTAGCGAATGTCGAGCGCCTGCGCGCGGGCAACTGTGTCGCCATCGTCTCAGGGCAACAGGTCGGCCTCTTTACGGGGCCGCTCTACACGCTCTACAAGGCGCTCTCGGCCGTGAAACTCGCCGGTTGTCTGACGCAACGCGGCACAGAGGCCGTGCCCGTCTTCTGGCTCGCCACCGAAGATCATGATTGGCCCGAAGTGCAGACCGCCGAAGTGATCGCGTGCGATGGGCGGTTGGCCAGTGTCAGTCTGCCCGAAGGGCTGCACGTTGACGGCGCGCCCGTCGGCCATGTCGTGCTGGATGAGCGCACGAGCGCGGCCGTCCAGCGTCTGCTCGACGTGCTGCCCGCGAGCGAGTTCTCAGCAGACCTCGCCGCGCTCGTGCGCGACGCTTACGCACCCGGACGCACCTACGGCGCGGCCTTCGCGCGCATGATGACCGCGCTCACCGGTCGCTACGGTCTCGTCCTGCTCGATCCGCTCGATGCGCGGCTCAAACAACTCGCCGCGCCGCTCTACGCAGAGGCCGCGCGGCGTGCGCCCGACATCGCCGCCGCCATCGAAACGCGCAGCCACGCGCTCACCGCAGCCGGCTATCACGCGCAGGTACACGCCACCGCCGATGCCTTCCCGCTCTTCCTGCACTTGGACGGCGCACGCCACGCGCTCACGCGCACGGATGACGGTCGCTATCGCGCGAAAGGCGTGCGCGCGGATGCCGCTTATACAACGGCAGAACTCGCCGCGTGGGCCGCGCGCGAGCCGGAAGTCTTTAGTCCGAATGTGACGCTGCGCGCGGTCGTGCAGGATTATCTGTTGCCGACCGTCGCCTACTACGGCGGCGCGGCCGAAGTAGCCTATTTCGCGCAGACGGCCGAAGCTTATCGCGTGCTTGCACGGCCCGCTACGCCCATCTTGCATCGCGCCAGCCTGACCATCGTCGAGCGGCGCACCGCGCGCACGCTCCAGCGTTATGGTCTGACGCTCACAGACCTCTTCGCCGGTCTCGATGCGGTTGAAGCGCGCGTCGTCGAAGAATATCTCGGCGTAGCACAAGCTAAAGTTTTCGACCAAACAGAGACGACGATCAGCCACGCGCTCGCAGACCTACGCGTCCAACTGCGCGACTTCGACCCGACGCTCGCCGACGCGCTCACGAAAGGCGGGCAGAAGATCGAGCATCAACTCGCGGGCCTGCGCACGCGCTTCCATCGCGCACAACTCGCGCGCGACCGCGCCGCGCACCGCCAGCTTGAGCGCGCCTACACCGCACTCTATCCCGATAAGACCTTGCAAGAGCGGCGGCTCAACATCACCAGCCTGCTCGCACGCCACGGCCGCTATTGCCTCGACTGGATTTTCGACGCCATCGATCTCAGCTCGGTCGATCATCAGATAGTTTATCTATGAAGCTGTTAGCCTTTTGCTTTGAGCTAACAGCTAACAGCTAACCATGTCAAAAATTCGCGTCTTATCCGATCATCTCGTCAATCAGATTGCGGCGGGCGAAGTGGTGGAGCGGCCCGCGTCGGTGGCGAAGGAGTTGGTCGAGAACGCGCTTGACGCGGGCGCGCGGCGCGTGGAGGTTGATGTTGAGGCAGGCGGGCGCAGGTTCTTGCGCGTGGCGGACGATGGCGAGGGGATGACGCGCGACGATGCGCTGCTCGCCTTCGAGCGACATGCAACCTCTAAGATTAATCGCGCGGAAGACCTTAATAGTATTCGCACGCTCGGCTTTCGCGGCGAAGCGCTGGCTTCCATCGCGTCGGTCGCGCGCGTCGAGTTGCTCACACAGATCGCCGGCGAGGCGGAAGGCACGCGCGTGCTGATCGAAGGCGGGCGCATGCGCGATGTGCAACCGGCGGCGCGCCCGCGCGGCACAACCATCACCGTGCGCGATCTCTTCTTCAACGTGCCCGCGCGCCGCAAGTTCCTGCGCTCGGAAGCGACCGAGAGTTTTCATTTAACGAACCTCGTCACGCATTACGCGCTGGCGCACCCGGAGACTGCGTTCGTCTTGACGAACAACGGGCGCGAGACCTTACGCACCGCGCCCGCCGCCGACTTGCGCGAGCGCGCCTATCAAATCTTCGGCCCGGAGTTTCTTGATAGTCTGCTCGTGTTGGATGGCGGGTTGATGAACGTCGCACGTGCGCGCGGCTACGTCTCCGCCCCGCGCGAGCGACGCACGACGCGCGATGCGCAGTATCTGTTCGTCAACGGCCGCTTCGTGCGCGACCGTCTGATCAGTCGCGCGCTGACCGAAGGCTATCGCACGGTGCTGCCGCACGGCGTCTATCCGGCCGCGCTGCTGTTTCTCGACATCCCGCTCGAAGAGGTGGATGTGAACGTGCATCCGGCAAAGACAGAGGTGCGTTTTCGTCGCGCCGCCGCCGTCGCCGACATCGTGCGCGAGAGCGTCCGCGCCGCGCTTGCTGCCGGCGGCTACGTGCGTCGCGCAACGGATGAAGAAGCAACGAACGCTGCGTTTAATCGCGCAGGTGAACGCGCTGAGTTTGCGCGCGATGCGCACTTCGCCGCGCCTGATGCGCCGGCTCTAACGAATGATCTTTCGGGTGTTGAGGTAGGCACGGCAAACGAGCGCGCGGCAAATGTATCGCCACAGCAGGAAGCGATTGAGTTTGGTTTCACGCCAGCGAGCGCAGAGTTCGCGCCCGCGCTCGTGCAACAAGCGCAGAACGGACAGCACGCGCAGCAAGAACAAGCACATACGCTGTCGCAAGTATCGCCTGCGCCGCTCGACGCGCCGTCTGCTGCTGCGCTGATTGCGGTTGCGCGTCATGCCGAAACCTCGGCGCGTGCGCAGGCAGGTGGCGAATCGTCAGCAGTGCCGGAGACGACGCGGCGCGTTGCGGCTCCGCCGGCCGCGCCCGCGTTGCCGCCGCTCAACTCTATCGCCGGTGCGTTGCGCGCCGTGCCGGTCGAGTCGGTCGCGCGCAACATTCGCCCGCTTTATCAACTCGAAGAAAGCTATATCCTCGCGACCGATGCCGAAGGCTTGCTGCTCATCGATCAGCACGCGGCGCACGAGCGCATCCTGTTCGACAAGTATCGCGCGCTCGAAGCGGTGCGCGAATCCGACGCGCAGCAGTTGCTCGTGCCTGAGACGTTCGATCTGACGCCGGCACAAGCCGCCGCTTTCGATGCGGCCGCCGTCGAGTTAGAAGCTTATGGCTTCAGCCTGATGCGCCTGTCGGGGCGCACGGTGGCGATCAAGGCCGTGCCGGCCGATCTGCCCGCGCCCGAAGCGCGCAACCTGCTGGCCGAAGTCCTCGACGCCGTGGACGCGGAGCGACGCGGGCGTTCGCGCGAGACTTTGCACGAGCGCGTCGCGGCCTCGCTCGCCTGTCACGCCGCCATCAAAGTCAACATGCCGCTCGCGTACGAGAAGATGTGTTGGCTGATTGACCACCTGCTGCTTACGTCTTCGCCGACCACTTGTCCACATGGCCGCCCCGCCATATTGCGCCTGACCACGCGCGACATAGAGCGTGGCTTTCACAGACCATAATCAGGTAAGCAAAGAAAAAGGCCCGGACGCGTGCGCAGCGAAAAGGCTGCGCGCCCGTCCGGGGCGGAGCGGCGGCGGCACGTGTTTGTGACGATCTTGCCGGGGGTGTTTATGGCGGGAGATAAGGCGGTTG
>JBBRYU010000236.1:0-6486 GCA_038237345.1 Pyrinomonadales bacterium | reverse complement strand
TCGCGTACTTCGTGCGGTCGAGCGTCGGCATTGCTTGCCGGCTTAGCACAAGAACGACCGGCTCGTGTTTTAGTTTCATGATCAAGCGCCACGCTTCCGCGACCTCGTTGGGATCGCCGGGGCGCAGGACGATGAGACCGGGAATCGCGCGCATCGAGGCCAATTGCTCGATGGGTTGATGCGTGGGGCCGTCTTCGCCGACGCCGATGGAGTCGTGCGTGAAGATGTGGATGGTCGGGATTTCCATGATCGAGCCGAGCCGGATGCCGGCCCGCGCATAATCAGAGAAGATCATGAAGCCCGAACCATACGGGCGAATTTTAGAGAGCGCGAGGCCGTTCAGGATCGCCGACATCTCGTGCTCGCGGATGCCGAAGTGGAAGTTGCGGCCCGCGCGATTGTCGGCCGTGAAATCGCCCGCGCCCTCGAACGTGAGCCGCGTTTTTGTTGACGGCGCAAGATCGGCCGAGCCGCCAATGAGCCACGGCACATTCGGCGCAATCGCATTCAGCACCTTGGCCGACGCATCGCGCCCGGCCAGCCCCTTCGCGTCGGTCGGGAAGGTCGGAATGTCTTTGTGCCAACCGTCGGGCAGTTCGCGCTTCTGCATCTTGACGAGTTGGTCGGCGAGGCCGGCATTGTCTTTGCGATACTCCTCGACATTGGCGAACCACTCGTCGCGCGCTTTTTTGCCGCGTGCGCCGATGCCTTTCTTAAAGTTATCGTACACGCCGTCAGGCACGAGGAACTTGGCGTCTTCGGGCCAGCCGTAGGCGCGCTTGGTCAGTTTGATCTCTTCTTCGCCGAGCGGCTCGCCGTGGGCGGCGTGCGTATCCTGTTTATTGGGCGCGCCCCACGCGATGTGACTATCGACGATGACGAGCGTTGGGCGCGAGTTCTCTTTGCGCGCCACGTCGAAGGCGCGGCGCAGCATGTCGAGATCGTTGGCGTCGCCGACGCGCGTCACGTTCCAGCCGTAGCCGATGAAGCGCGTGGCCACGTCTTCGCTGAATGCCCACGAAGTGTTGCCTTCAATCGTGATCTTGTTGTTGTCGTAAACCCAGCAGAGGTTGTCGAGTTTCAAATGGCCGGCCAGCGAGGCGGCTTCGTGCGAGATGCCTTCCATCATGCAACCGTCGCCGCAGAGCGCATAGACGTTGAAGTTGAACATCTCGTGCCCCGGCTTATTAAAATAAGCCGCTTGCCACTTCGAGGCGATGGCCATGCCGACGCTCGTCGCGATGCCCTGCCCCAGCGGCCCGGTCGTCGTCTCGATGCCGGATGTCCAACGATATTCCGGATGACCGGGACAACGGCTGTCGAGTTGACGGAAGTTCTTGATGTCGTCGAGGGTGACGGACGGATGACCCGGCACTTCGTACTCCGCGTTGACAGCTTTGACGCCTGTCAGATGCAGCATCGAATAGAGCAGCATCGAGGCGTGGCCCATTGAGAGGACGAAGCGGTCGCGGTTCGGCCAGATCGGGTCGTCCGGATCGAAGCGCATGATCTCGTTCCAGAGCAGATAGGCAACCGGGGCCATGGCCATCGGTGTGCCCGGATGCCCGGAGTTGGCGGCTTGGACGGCATCCATCGAGAGCGTGCGGATGGTGTTCACGCACAGATTTTCGATATTTACGGGGGCGGGGGTCGCGGCGGTCGCTTCCATAATGTGATTCGACTCCTTACTGAAATTTGTTTGGCCGCCACGTTGCCGCCAAATAGTTAGGGCGGGCGGTACGGCGCTGGCAGTATTGCAGCAGGTGGTGGGCGCTAGCTCCCCTGACGATCTACTTCAAGCGCAAGGGGAGGCGCTGACAGACCTACTTTCAGCCTGATGTCAGAGAACAGAACCCAAGGAAAGGCGGTCGGTCAGAAGACTTTGACCGCACAGGCAAATCTAAGGATGAAAACCGTGGGACAGCGTTTCAGGAAAATTCACACCCGGATAGTACGAAGCGGCGGGGATACTAACACATAAGTTTTTAGTCGTCCATAATTTCGCGCTTATTTCTTTCTGACCAGCTAGGCAAGGGCGCAGGAAAGGGTTATCTTAGCCGCATATCGTCATGGCCTCTCTGGTCGGCTCAACGTTGCTGAACTATCGCATCACCGAAAAACTCGGCGAGGGCGGGCAGGGCGCGGTCTATAAAGCCGTCAACACGAAACTCGGCCGCACCGTCGTCATCAAAGTATTGCCGCCGGAGTTGACGGGCAAAGAGGTGAATCTGCGCCGCTTCGAGCGCGAAGCGATGCTCGCCTCTTCGCTTGATCACCCGCATATCTGCACGATCTACGACCTCAATGACGCGGCCGGGCTGCACTTCATCGCCATGCAGTACGTCGCCGGGCGCAACGTGCGCCAACTCGTCAACGGTCGCCCGCTCGAATTGCGTAGCGCCTTAGCAATCGCCATACAGGTCGCCGACGCCTTAGCTGCGGCGCACGCGCGCGGCATCATTCACCGCGACATTAAAGCGGGCAACGTGATGGTGACCGACACCGGACAGGTCAAGGTGTTGGATTTCGGTCTGGCCAAACTGCTGGATGCAGAGGCGGCCCGGGCTGATAAAACTCACCGGATAGATTTGACCGAGGTCGGCGTGCCCTACGGCACGGCCACCTATGCCGCACCTGAGCAAGCGCGCGGCGACCGCGTCGATCAGCGCGCCGACATCTTCTCGACCGGCGTCCTGCTCTACGAAATGCTGACCGGCATCTGGCCCTTTCAAGGTAAGACGGCGGTGGACGTGCGCCATGCCGTGCTGCACGCCGCGCCCAAACCGCTCGCGCTCGCGCGCCCTGAAGCCACGCCGCCGCGCCTACAAACCGTGCTCGACCGCGCGCTCGCGAAAGAACCGCGCGAACGCTACCAGACCGCCGCCGAGTTGCGCGACGAACTGCGCGCGGTCTTAAACGAAATCACTACGGGCGGCGCGGGACAACCCGGCGAGGCTTTGCCGCTGACCGCGCCGCCGCGCCATCTCGGCGGCGCAAGCCCGGTTGCCCGCGCCGTGCGTTGGTTGCGGCGCGGACTCAGCAGCACTGAGCCGCACACCTCGACATCGCTCACTACTTCACACACATCGCAGGACGTACACGTGACGCCGACGAGCGTCGGCGGCGAGCAGAAAAAGAGCCTCGCGATCTTACCATTCAGAAATCTGAGCAACGATCCGGCGGTCAGTTTCTACGAGTTCGCGCTCGCCGACGCGGTGATCACGGAACTAGCGCGCGTGCGCTCGCTCACGGTGCGCCCCAGTTCCGTCATCGCGCGCTATCAAGGCGCGGAGCACGACCCGCGCGAAGCGGGCCGCGAGTTGGACGTGAGCGCGGTGCTGGCGGCAAGTTTTCTGCGCGCGGGCGACCGTCTGCGTGTGACGGCGCAACTGCTGGACGTACACTCCGGCGATCTGTTGTGGAGTGATCGCATTGACGCCGCCGCCGCAGACATCATTGCCCTCCAGGACATGATCGCGCAGCGCATCGTGGATGGGCTGCGGCTGGAACTGAGTCAGGACGAGCAGGCTGATCTGGCACAACCCGCGACCGGCAGCGCGGCAGCCTATGAAGAATACTTGCGCGGGCGCGACCTTTTCGGTCGCTTCATCTTCCGCACGCTCGCGCCCGCCGACTGCGATGCCGCTATCGCGCATTTCGAGCGGGCCGTCGCCCTCGATCCGTCGTTCGCGCTCGCGCACGACGGGCTGGGCGCGTGCTACGTCAACCGCGTCTTCAAAGGCTATGGTGGCGGCGACGATTACGAGCGGGCCGAGGCCGCGTTCAATCAGGCGCTCGCGCTCGACCCGCAGATCGTCGAAGCGCGCATGTTGCTGGTGTTCGTCTATCTCTGGCGCGGCGAGAAGGGGAAGGCGCGGGCCGAGGTGGCACGTTATCAGCAGCAAGCGGCGCACGAAGCGGTCGTCTATTTCGTGAAGGCCGTCTTGCACCGGCTCAACGGCGAATACGAAAGTTCCTTGCGCAGTCTCGACCGGCTCACGCGGCTCGATCCGGCGGCGCACGTCGTGGCGAGCTACCATCGCGCGCTCATACGCCTCGCGCAACAACAGACCGCAGAAGCGCAACGCGAGCTTGAGCGCGCACGCGCGACCGCGCCCGACAGTCCCTTAATGAAGACTGCCAGCGCGCTCACACATTTCTACAGTGGCACGCCCGCGCCCGCCATCGAGTTGCTGCGCGAGTTGCTCGCCGCGCATCCGAACATGCACGGCGTACGCCCGATCCTCGCTATGTGTCTGAGCGCGCAAGGGGAGCAAACTGCGGCGCGGGCTGAGTTGACCGAGCAGGTGCGGAAGAACGCCGACGCCGACCCGGACACGGCCTACTGGCTCGCCTCCGCTTACGCGCTCGCGGGCGCGCACGCCGACGCGCTGCATTGGCTGGGCCGCGCCCTCGCACTCGGCAATGAACAGCGCGCGTGGTTCGCCGCCGATCCCACCTGGGCCGTGCTACGTGAAGACCCGCAGTTTAAGGAATTGCTCGGCTAACACTCAGGCGAGCCAACACAACAAGGGCTGAGCCGCGCCGCTCAGCCCTGATTGATTTGTGCCGTAGACGAAAGCGCGCCAGCTAAAACGAAGCTTCAGTTCGCGGTTGCCGCTTGTGGGTTCTGAAAATATGAGTCGTCCATCTTGACGCCGTAGGTGACGGTCAGGATACGCGTCTCTTCGGTCTGCTTGTCGTTGGCATAGAGTACGGTGCGATAGGGTACGAGCGTACTCTGTGTGATGCGGTAATCGTGGAACGTGCGCCGATACTTGACGGACTGATCCGCGCCCGGCGGCGTCTCCTCGTATTCGAGCGCAAGCACGTGCCCCGTGCGCGAACTGGCGTAATAGCGCGTGCTGTGCTTCTCTTTGTCGGTGAGATCAATGATCCAGAGGTCGATATTTTTCTGCTTGTCTTTGCTGACGAAGGCTATAGTCGAGCCGTTCTCTTTGTAACGCAGCAACGCATCGAGGCCATGTCGTGTTTGCATGAGGAAACCGGCGGCGGTCTCTTGCCGGGGCGCGAAGGATGTGCCATTGATAACGCCCCAGAGTTGCCCCCCGTTGTAGACCAACGCAAACTCGCTCGCTGGCGTCTTCTGGTCAAGCCGAATCTTATCCTTCTCGGCCGTCTCGCCCTGTACGAACCGTTGCTCATAAGTCACCGCTTCGATGCGCCCCTCGCTGACCACGCGTGTCATCTGTCCGCGCTCGACGCCGTTGCGGCGAATCTGTTTGAGCACGTTGCGCGAGCCTGTCGCCAGAATGACCAACTCGGCGACCTGCTCGGCCGTCGGGGTAAAGTTAGCTCTATCGATCTTCGGCTGCGTCTTCTTCTCTTCCTTCGGGATGTCCTCTTTGTCCACCCGGCCGAGCGTCTTGGCGGGCGGGGTAGGCGGGGTATTTGGCGAATTGGGATTGGTTTGCGCCTGTAGACATGGGGCGAGGCTCGCCAGCAGGACGAGCGGCGCAACGGCAGATAGGACGTTGAAACGTCGGATCACGAATCAGGTCTCCTTATAATTCCTTATTCTTAAGCGCCCGCCGCCATAGCAGGGAGGGAGGGCACAGGTTCCAGTGTCGGGGATTGTAGCACAAGTGCGCCCGGCCCGAAGGCTCTGCGGCCCGGTGCTTTGCGCCCTTAATTGATGCGAGAATCAGCGTTTGCGGATGCCCGGCCGTATTGACATCCCGGCGCGAGACAGGTAGATTGCTCCGTTTTCATAGCACTGTAATTCGTAGCCTGTTGTAGCGCAACATTGTAGCCTGCGCGCTCTGCACGGTTTACGATGACACCGTCACAAATTTGGAAAGGAACTTGAAAGCAGTGAAAAGAGTAGGCATTTTGGTCGGGCGCGAGAAGACTTTTCCGGCAGCATTGATTGAGCGGATTAACGAGCGCGGGCAGGGCGAAGTCGTCGCCGAGTTCGTCAAACTCGGCGGCGTCCGGCTCGACGAGGCGCGCCGCTACGACCTCATCATCGATCGCATCTCGCATGAAGTCCCCTTCTATCGCGGCTTCCTCAAGCGCGCCGCGCTCGAAGGCACATATCTCATCAACAATCCGTTCTGGTGGTCGGCGGACGACAAATTTTTCAACTACTCGCTCGCCATCAAACTCGGCGTCGCCATCCCGCGCACCGTGCTGTTGCCGCAAAAGGACTATATCGAAGGCATCACGAGCGAATCTTTACGCAACCTCGAATTCCCGCTCGACTGGCAGGGCGTGATTGATTATGTCGGCTTGCCCGCGATCATCAAGCCGTTCGACGGCGGCGGTTGGAAAAACGTCTCGCGCGTGGATTCGCTCGAAGACCTCTGGCGCGTCTATGACACGACCGGCACGCTCTGCATGACCTTGCAGGAGTTCATCAACTTCGACCAGTTCGTGCGCTGCTATTGCATCGGGCAGGAAGAGGTCATGATCATGCCCTACGACCCGCGCAAACCTTATCTGTCGGGCGAGCAGTACATCAAC
>JBBRYU010000235.1:0-6489 GCA_038237345.1 Pyrinomonadales bacterium | reverse complement strand
TCATGACGCGCGAGACGGCCGAACAGGTCGTCGCCGCGCTCAGCAAGTTTCGCATCCCCACGCTCGACATCACGGGCGGCGCGCCGGAACTCAACCCGTCGTTTCGCTACCTCGTGAGAGAGGCCCACGCGCTCGGCACGCACGTCATCGTGCGTCACAATCTGACCGTCATGTTCGAGCCGGGCCAAGCCGACCTGCCCGACTTCTTCCGCGCGCACAATGTCGAAGTAGTCTCGTCGCTCCCCTACTTCCTCGCCGAGCAGACGGACACGCAACGCGGGCGCGGCGTCTTCGACAAATCAATCGCCGCCATGCGCCGCTTGAACGCCGCCGGCTACGGGCGCGCCGATAGCGGACTCACACTCAACCTCGTCTACAACCCGGTCGGCGCGTACCTACCCCCACCGCAAGCTCAGATCGAAGCGGACTTCAGACGCGAACTGCTCACGCGCCACGATGTCACCTTCAATCAACTCTTCACCATCACCAACATGCCCATCCGCCGCTTCCTCGACTACCTGCGCCGCTCCGGCAACGAAGAACGCTACATGCGCAAGCTCGTCGCCGCCTTCAACCCCGCGACCGTCGCCGGTCTCATGTGCCGCACCCTCGTCAGCGTGGACTGGACAGGCCGCCTCTACGACTGCGACTTCAACCAGATGCTCGACCTCGGCGTTGCCGCGACCCTGCCGCAAACCATCGCCGACTTCGATCCCGCACACTTCGCCAACCGCCCCATCAGCACCGGCGCACACTGCTACGGCTGCACCGCCGGCACCGGCTCAAGCTGCGGCGGCGCAGTCGTCGGCAATTGAGTTAGGACAATTGCCTGGTAAGCGGGATGCGGCGTAGTACGCTTATTGTAAAGTCATGCCGCACTTCTGCGGTAAAATACTAGCCGGGTCTTGGGTAGGGTAGAGTATTATAAGGAAAGACGGGCTAACGAAGTAGATTGGAGGCATGTCCAATGAGAGAGGCACTGCTATCTTTAATGATCGTTTTTTTTCTAATTTGTCCATGTTCCATTGTCAGTGCCAAATCTAGTAAGCCGATTTTAGGAGAACTGAAACTTATTGCCCAACTTCCAGCCGAACTCCCTCAGAGAATTTCCGGTTTTGCTTACGATGGAAAAGAGTTTTGGGTTGTTATCTATCAAGGTCAAGGTCGTTATGCCACGCTTGATCCTGCGGCGCTCAGTTGGAAGGTGAGTGACTCTGAGGAACATCATAAAGTGATCAGGGAAGCAGCAGGCGCATTCCAAAGCCCCGGCGGAATCTGCTTCGTTGATGGCAAATTATGGCTCGCAGGTTCATATGGAGATTCGTTCGGGTCTCTCGAAGTACAAAATTGGAAAGTCAAACATCTGTTTAAGGAGAAGCAGCGGGACGACGCAGCCAGTCAGTCATATTCGGGGGTGGCATTTGATGGAAGCTATCTTTGGATTGCCTGGCACTGGCTCAAATATAAACTGCCTGACTCGCAAACACAGCTTTTGCTGAAGGTCGATCCGGAGACAGGAAAAGTTATCAGCGAGTATCCCATTCCCGCAGGGACTCGCAACGATATGACTCACGGCTTGGCTTGGGATGGAGCAGAGCTTTGGCATATGAAGGATAGCAGGCTTTCCTCTATCGACCCTGATACTGGTGTGGTGACTGCTCAGTACATTGTGAATCAAATAAAACGTCCGAGTGGCTTAGCTTGGGACGGAGAGGCATTATGGATTGCCGAGTTTGATGGGAAGATTTGGCGCTTACCTTTCTAGGCTTGTGCCTGTATCAACGCCTAACAAGCCCACTAGAGGAGAGATTCGATGGAATCTCCCCTGACCCCCATTAGAATCTGCGCGGCGGACGTGGGGCGGCGCGGAAAATACTTGCCTCAACAATTCATGGGGCTTAGTATCCTGCATATGAATTACCAGAACATTATTACTATCGAACCCGGCAAGCGTGGCGGCAAGCCTTGCGTTAGAGGCATGCGGATTACCGTTTACGACGTGCTGGAATATCTTGCTTCGGGCATGACCCAGCAGGAAGTGCTGGCGGACTTCCCTTATTTAACGGAAGAAGATATTCGCGCCTGTCTTGCTTATGCCGCAGATCGTGAGAAACGGTTAATGGTAGTCAAAGCGTGAAACTCCTCTTTGACCCTAATCTGTCGCCCCGCCTGATTAAATCTTTGGCCGACATCTATCCAGACTCGAATCATGTCTATCCGCTTGGGCTTGACCAAGTGGCTGATAAAGAGATTTGGGAGCACGCGCGGCGTGCAGGCTTTTTGATTGTTACGAAGGATGCGGATTTCAGCGATTTGTGTATGCTGGTGGGATTTCCGCCGAAAGTAATCTGGCTACGGCGCGGGAATTGTCAGACCTCTGCTATTGAAGCAATGCCGCGGCGTCATTACGCGGACATTGAAACTCTCGCTAAAGATGTAAGCGGGGGCGTGTTGACGCTGTTCTAAACGGTGCAACCGAACAACTCAGGCCAGCCGCCCGCGATCTTCCTCACGCACATAAGCCGTCAACGCCGCGGCCGGGATGTTGCCGCCTTGCTCCGGCGTCAAAACTGCGCGTGCGCTTCAGTTTCTGCGCCAGGCAAAATATTTGGTCAATATAGTCTTGTAGGGTTGTAGCCGCGCTAAGGCTGCATCGAGTCCGGCCTGTTGATTGACCTGCGTGAGCGTAGGGTAGACGTGGATGAGACTGCCGAGCGCGGCGGCAGGTAAACGTTGTTTCATGGCGAGCACAATTTCGTGTATGAGTTCGCCCGCGTGGGGGCCGACGATGTGCGCGCCGACGATCTCTTGTTTGCGGCCGGCGCAGACGAGTTTACAGAAGCCGTCGGCGGCGCTCTCGGCTTGCGCGCGGTCGTTGTCGGCGAAGGCGGCGCGATAGACGTGTATGCGCTCGTGGCGGGCGCGGGCCTCGCCCTCGGTCAGGCCGACGCGCGCTATTTCCGGGTCGGTGAAGGTCGTCCACGGCACGACGCGGAAGTCCGCGCGCTGTGTCAGCGGCCAAAAGAAAAGCGCGTTGCGCACGACGAGCGCGGCTTCGTATGCCGCCGTGTTTGTGAAGGGGAAATGGCCGGTCACGTCGCCCGCCGCATAGATGTGCGGCGCGCTCGTGCGCAGATAGGCGTCCGTGTGAATGCGCTCGGCATCATAGCGCACGCCTGCGGCTTCCAGATTTAACCCCGCGATGTTGGGCTTGCGCCCCGTCGCCACAAGAATCTCATCGGCGGCCAACTCGCGCGTTGTGCCGTGCCGCTCGACCGTTAAAGACTTGCGGCCGTCCATCGTCCGCGTCGCGCCGGCGGCCCGCGTTTGCAACAGTACTTCGACGCCTTCCGCGCGCAGCACAGCAGCAATCGCGTGCGAGACTTCTTCATCTTCTTTCGGCAACAGACGCTCGCCCATCTCGACCACAGTCACGCGACTGCCGAGTCGCGCGAACGACTGCCCCAGTTCCAATCCGATGGGGCCGCCGCCCAGCACGACGAGCGTGCGCGGCAACGTCTGCAAGTGAAAGACTTCCTCATTCGTGATGAAGCCCGCCTGCGCCAAGCCGGCGACGGGCGGCGCGGCCGGTCTTGAGCCGGTGCTGAGGCAGAAGCGCCGCGCACGCAGCGTAAGTTTCGCCGCGCCGCTCTCCGCTTGAGGCTCGATCTCAAGCTCATGTGGGGAGATGAAGCGCGGCGTGCCGAAGATGATCTCGATGCCTTCGGCGCGAAAGATGTCAGGCGCGTCGTGCGCGCCGACCGTGCTGATGACCTGTTGGACGCGGGCGGTGATCGCGGCGAAGTTATCATCCTTGAATTGCCACGTGAGCGGCGCGAAGCCGTAGGTAGAGGCGCGGCCAATTTGATGGGCATAGCGCGCTGAAGCGATCAGAGTTTTCGAGGGCACGCAGCCGGTGTAGAGACAGTCGCCGCCGAGAGCGCGTCGTTCGACGAGCGCCACCCGCGCGCCGAGTTTCGCCGCGCCCACGGCCGCGACCAGCCCGGCCGAGCCGCCGCCAACGACGATCAGATCATACCGCGCCTGCGCTGCGCTCACGCGCCTGCTTGCTCAGGCCGGACAAACGTCTGCCCGCACTCCGGGCAAGTGTGCGCTTGTTCGACGCCGCCGCCCAGCACGGGATCGACCGCCGCCGCGTCGTCCAGCGCAGCGTTGTAATCGACCTTATCGGCATGGTGATTCATCGGCACACCGCACATGGGACACAGCATCGGATTCTTCTCCGCCATAGATATTCCTTTCGCAACTTGCGCTCTTAATCTTTGCGTCTTTGCGTGAGGTTATTCTTTTGTGTGTAAAATTCTCACGCAAAGGCGCAAAGACGAACAGCGGCATTAGTAGACATCAGATGGATATGTTCTCGCGACCGTGGCGCAAGACCTTGGCCATCCAGATCAGTTCGGCGAGAAATTTGTCGATGCGCTTGACGTAGGACTCGTCGAGTAGTTTACCTGCTTCGTCGAACAGCTTGTACGAGTTGGAGAAATTGCCGTCCCAGAAGATCGTGACCAGCCCAAGCTCGCGCAACACGGGCAGCAGGTTCTGAATCACGCGCGTGCCGCCGAAGCCGCCCGCCGACACGCCGCAGATGCCGGCCGCCTTGTGTATATATTCCTTCAGATTCGTGTCGAGTGCGTGCTTGAGTAGGCCGGGGTAGCCGTGATTGTATTCGGGCGTGACGATGATGAGCGCGTCGGCGCGGGCCATCGTCGCGCTGAACCCCGCCTGCTTAATTCCCTCGCCCTCATCAGTCGTCGGGAACGGCAACTCACGCACGTCGATCAACTCGGTCTCGACGCCCGCACGTTTCGCGACCTCTGCGTGGACGAAGCGGGCCACGTGCTCGCTCATGCGGCCCTGGCGCGCCGTGCCGAGCAGCACGGGGATGAACAACGGCCGGGCGGCGCTCGCAGTTGCACTCATGGAGGATTGACTCCTTTTCGCTGATCAGAAGATGACTGCTGCGAGGTGTCTACCGGCGCGTTAGCTTAACATGAAAGTCGCCGCTTGCTACCGCACTTCCGCGAGCGCCGCGACGAGCCGCGCGATGTCGGCTTCGTTGTTGAAGAAGTGCGTGGCGACGCGTATGCCTTCGGGCTTCTGTGTGATGGCGATGCCACGCCGATGCAGATGATGCGCGACGCGCTCCGGCTCGGCCGCCGCGACGAGCGTCTCCGCCGAACGATGCGACGCATCCGCGAGCGGCGACAGCACGCGCCAGCCAGCTTCGGTCAGACTGTCCGTCAGATGCTGATTGATCTCAAGCGCGCGTTGCTCGATCCGTGCCGGCCCGATCTCAAGCGCGTACTCGACCGCCGCGCCGAGCGCGAAGATGCCGCCGAAGTGCGGGCAACCCTGTTCAGCCCGCGCCGCCGCGTCCGTGCGCACGCGGTACTCGTCGTTGCGCATCGCGAACGGCTCGGCCACGCTCAACCAACTGATCGCGCGCGGCTTGGTCGCGGCCAACAGCTCGCGGCTCAGATAGACGAAGCCCGAACCATAACCGCCGAGCAGCCACTTGTGCCCGGTCGCGCAGAGCGCATCGATCCGCATGCGCTGCACGTCGATCTCGAACACGCCCGCCGACTGCGCCGCGTTGACGACGAAAGCATGCTCGCCTTTGCGTGCGCCGATCTCCGCCAAGTCGGCGCGGAAGCCGTTTGAGTATTGCACGTGGCTCAAGCAGATAACGCCGGTGCGGTCGCTCATCGCGGCACACACCTCGTCCGCCGTCAATACACCCTCAAGCGCGGCGAGCCGTTGAACGCGCACGCCCCTGTGCAGCCACGGCAGCGTGGAGACCGGAAACTCCAGCGCGCACGAAATGACCTCGCCGCGCTCTGCGAGCGCATCCACGATCAAATTTATGCCGCTCGACGTGTTGGTCGTGAACGCGATCTCGTCCGGCTCGGCATTAATCAGCCGCGCCACTGCGGCCCGCGCCTGCTCGCGTCGCCTGAGCCACTCCGACCAATGCGCGTCGCCCGTCTCCAACGTCTCCTGATAAAAGCGCAGCGCCGCCGCCAGCCCCGCGCGCGGGACTGGTCCCGCCGCCGCGCTGTTCAGATACGCCAACTGCTCTGTCACCGGAAAATCCGCACGGATGCGCGCCCAATTGATAGCTTCAGCCACCTGCTCTCTTCCTCTCCTTGACGCTCGTCGGCGCGCGGTCTATCTTCGCACGCGTTTACATACCTTTCATTTCAGCAGGAGTTTTACACTATGACAGCGCAACTTGTCGCGCAACCCGCGTGGGCGATCACAGATTATCTGGAGACACGCGACGGCCGTCTGCACATCAATGGCGCGGACGCGCTCGCGCTCGTGCGCGCACACGGCTCACCGCTCTACGTCTTCTCCGCGCCGCGCATCACGGCGAACGTCGCGCGCCTGAAACAAGCGGCGGAGACCGTCAACCATCCGGTCAGATTCTATTACGCCTCGAAGGCCAACTCGAACATGGCCGTG